>NZ_JAENIL010000070.1 GCF_016595505.1 Pelagicoccus mobilis
AGATGCCCGCTGGGACAGCGGGCGCTACCTTGAGCTACCTCAGGAAGTTCTGTCGCTTCAGGATGGCGTTCCAGATGAATTGGGACTTTTGGGCGGCTATCTCTTTCGATTCGACGACTGCTTCTTTTCTATGGGCTAGATTCTCCTCTGCGATGTTGGCGAGGTCGTCTAGATTGTAGAGGAAGACGTTGTCGAAGTCTTCACAGCTTTGCTCGATGTTTCGAGGTAGACCGAGGTCTATCAAAAAGAGGGGGCGTTCGCGTTTTTGAATGCCGCAGGTCTTGAGTAGTTGTCGAGTGACTACGGGCTCTTCGGAACCGACTGCGGCGATTACGATGTCATAGTCCGCCAAGTAGCTTTCGAGCTCACCCAGAACCTTTGGGGTACCGCCCCATTGTTCAGCGGCTTCGCGGGCTCGCTCAGATGATCGACTCGCAATCGCGAATTGGCGCGCTCCGCGTGCTCGTAGGGAAGCGACCGTGTTCTCGCCAATCTCGCCCGTTCCAATCGAGAGGGCGGCGGCGGATGAGAGATTTCCGAAAATCTTGGTGGCAAGGTCGACTGCCACGCTGGCGATACTGATTTGGCCTTGGCAAACAGCGGTAGAAGTCCGGATGAGCTTGGCGGCCTGGAAGGCTTTCTGGAAAACGCGGTTGATCACCTTGCCGGCGTGTCCCGCTTCCTGCGAGGTGGCGTAGGCGGTTTTAACCTGGCCGAGGATCTCGGCTTCGCCTGTGATTTGAGAGCGAAGTCCAGCGGATACTTCAATGAGGTGCTGGACCGCTTGTTGTCCGGAATCGAGGTGTAGGTGCTCGCTAACGTCGTCGGCTGTCGTGCCGTAAAAAGACGCGAGTAGATCGAGGACTTCGTTCGAACTCGCTCCTTGCTGAAGGCGCGTGTAGAGTTCGAAGCGGTTGCACGTATTGAGTATTAAAGACTCGGATACGCTAGGGCGATTATCCAGCTCGTCGTAGAGTTGGCCGACTTTGGCAGAGTCCAGCGAATACTTCTCCCTTACTTCGAGGGGAGCTTTTTCGTGGTTGATGCTAAGTACAAAAAAGGAGTCGTTCCCTTGGCTCATGAGACCTCAGTATCGGATGAGTGGGGAAAATAAGCTTGTTCCGAAGAGTCAGGCTTGGGCTCGGAGTTTTGGTCAACTGCGTAGAGAGAGAGCAAGGCGGCGGCGAATACCGCCAGACAGGACCAGGCGAATTTCTTGGATGTAAGTGAAAACTTGATGCGGAGCGCGAGCAGGATGGCATAGGCGAGCCATACAGCGACCGTTGAGGCGAGCTTGAGAGTGAGCACGGACTCGAGGTCCTGCACGAAGTAGCTGTAGCCGATTCCGAGGGAAATTGTAAGAATAGTCAGCCCCATGATCAGGAGCCGCACGTTGATACTGGCTAGCTCGACGATGGAAGGGAGAAAGGGGAAGAGTCCACCCACCACCTTTTTACTTTTGAGAGCTCTACTCTGGGAAAGATACATGACCGAAGTGAGAGCGAGGACTCCAAAGACGCCGTAGCTGAAGAGAGCAAGGGCGGCGTGGGTTTCGATCCAAGGCGAATCTCCGAATATCGGCTCGCGGCTCGGGTCGTCCCAATGCCTGAAGACTAAGGATAGGATCGAGAACAAGCAGGCGAAACCGGAGGTGAAGACGCCAAGTAGACTGACACGGAAAGCTGGGCCAACAAAAATGTAGATGGCGATCGCGGACCAGACCATGAACTGGACTAATTCAAATTGGTTGGAGAGAGGACAGCCTCCATACTGCAGCCCGCGGGCGTAGAGGCCGATGGTCTGCAGGATCCAGCCGAACGATACCAAAGCGAGAACGTAGGGGCGCCCGGTTTTTCGGCGGAGCTTGAGCGCTGAATAGGTTCCGAGCACGAAGGTGGACGCGAAAACGACAGTGGCGATCCAGATCCACTGTTTGTCTGTCAGTCCGAAGAGTACGTTGTCCATGTGCTTGGTGTTGGTTTGAAAACGGTAAATGGGCTCGCTGTTGCTAGGTCAAGGCAATGACGGAGCATTGCCCTCCTAGTCTGGGATTCGCATTTCGAATTCGGGGATCAGGCAGTGGACCTTGTCGCCGAATTCGTCGCGGCCGTGGAAACTGCCGTGGGCCGTGGCGTCGCAGGATCCAATGTGGAAACTGTTATAGGAGAATTGCTCGCCGGGAAGGAGTTCCGGTTCTTCGCCGACAATCTTGTCGCCCTCTACGACCATGGTTTCACCATCTTCGTCTTGGATGATCCATTTGCGACCGAGGAGTTTCACGGTGCGGTTGGATTGATTCTCGATGGTTATAAAATAGATGAAGACGTGTGGCGTCTCTGGTGGAACGTTAGGACCGCCGTATTGATAGCGAAGGTCGTCGAGCGTTACGACCAATCCTTCGAGTTCTTCGGAAGGGGTGCTCTGCATGAGCTCAGCCTCCAGCGACGATCTTGACAACTTCAAGGGTGTCGCCGTCTTCCAGCGTGACGTCTGCGGCCTCGCTCGGCGAGAGGGCCTGCTTGTTGCGCTCGACGATAACGAGGCCGACTTTGTGCCCGATTGATTCGAGGAAGGCAGGGAGTGTGGTGCCTGACTCGAGATCGAAAGACTGTCCGTTAGCGGTGATGGTCATTTTGCTTTTGTTTCCCACGAAGGACGCGAAGTGGCACGAAGGTCAAAAATAGGCTTAGTGGATCTTAGTGATCGTCGTGGGCTATATCTCTTTTTCTTAGGCTTGGATAAGGGATTGGTCGAAGTCTTTCCAGACTGCTTCGTAGCCGAGTTTGTTAAGAACAGCAGCGACCTCGGCGGGAGAACGCTCGTCGGCGATATGAAACTGCTCGCCTTCTTGTTCGCGCGTTTGCTGGAAGGTTGTCTCGTCAAAAGAGCTATAGCCACCTGGCTCAGTGCTGGAGCCGGCGGACATGGTGGTGATGCCGATGGGGGCGAGCCCGTCGCGCAGCGAAGCCGGCTCGCGCGTCGAGAGTGTGATTCCCACATGGGGAAGGAAGATGCGGAGGGCGGTGATAACTTGGACGAAATTGTGGTCCTTAAGAAACTCGACCTGCTCCCATTCGCCCTTGGCGGGACGCATTCGAGGCATGGATACGTTGAGTTGAGCCTTCCAGCAATGCTGGAGGATGTGCTCTGCGTGTGAAGCAAGAGCGAGAGCTTCCTTGTGCCAGTCGTGTAATCCGAATAGGGCGCCGATACCGAGACGGCGGAATCCTGCAGCATAGGCGCGTTCAGGGGTATCCATTCGCCAGTGGAAGTGTTTCTTTGGTCCGGCTGTATGGAGAGCTCGGTAAGTCTCCTCGTCGTAGGTTTCCTGATACACGAGAAGCGCTTCGCAACCAGCGTTGACGAGTGGTTCGTAGCGTTCGGACTCCAGTGGACCGAGCTCTAGAGCGATGCTTGGGAAGAATTTAGAGAGGCGTTTGACGCACTCTTCTACGTATCCGTTTGATACGTACTTCGGGTGTTCTCCGGCGACGAGCAGAATAGAGCGGAAGCCTTGGTTGTGTAGGATGCGGGCTTCTTTTTCTACGGTCTCAAGATCGAGGGTGATGCGTGGGATGTCGTTGTGACGCGAGAAACCGCAATACTTGCAAACGTTGACGCACTCGTTGGAGAGGTAGAGTGGCGCGAACATGCGGATGGTCTTTCCGAAGTGTTTTTGGGTGAGCTTCTGCGAGAGATGGCAGAGTGGCTCTAGATAGGCTTCGGCGGCTGGGGAGAGCAGAGCTGCGAAGTCGTTGAGCGTACGGGCTCGGCCTTGGCTGATAATACGTTCGACCGTAGCGCTAGACGCGGTGGCTGCGATGTCGAGTGGCCGGTCGAAATTGAGCGTTTTGAACTTTTCTGAGAAAGTGGACATGGTGGTGTGTTCGCGACCAAGGTCGCTCCTACCTGAGGCTTACGCGTTGAGAAAAGTCGTTAGCGGGCTGGATGCTTCGGCTTTGGTGGAGGTCGCTCCGAGACCGATTTCGTAGGCTTCACGACCGGCTTCAGTGGCTTTGGCGAATGCTCGGGCCATGGCGGCAGGATCAGGGGCGATCGCGATGGCTGTGTTTACGAGAACGGCATCCGCTCCCATTTCCATCGCTGCAGCAGCGTGCGAGGGCGCTCCAATGCCGGCGTCAACGACGACGGGCACGCGAGCTTGCTCGATGATGATTTCGATCTGGGCACGGGTTTCGATGCCGCGATTGGAGCCGATAGGTGCTCCGAGTGGCATGACAGTGGCGCAGCCGACGTCTTGGAGACGAAGGGCGAGCACGGGGTCCGCATTGATGTAGGGCATTACCGTGAAGCCCTCTTTTACGAGGACCTCTGCAGCAGCCAAGGTTTCGATCGGATCGGGGAGCAGGTAATTCGGATCGGGATGGATCTCTAGCTTCACCCACTTGGGAAGTCCTGCAGCTGCGGCGAGACGGGCGATGCGAATCGCTTCTTCGGCATTCATCGCTCCGGAGGTGTTCGGGAGGATGAGATAACGGTCCGACTTGAGAAAATCGAGGATGTTGGCGAATGGGTCTGAGTCGCAGGTGAGGTTTGCCCGTTTGAGGGCGACGGTGACGAGCTCGGATCCAGAGGCGTCTGCGGCGTCGCGCATCGCTTCGTTGCTGCTGAATTTGCCGGTGCCGACAAAAAGGCGAGAGGTGAACTCGCGATCTCCGATTTTCAGTGGCTGTGTCGTTTGCTGCGTCATGCTAGGAAACGGGGAATTTCAGCGGGCGCGGGCGCGAGGGCAATAGGAAAAGATGCGAATGCCAAGAGGCGGAGAGTGAATTAATTTCGGTAATGCAGTGGTCTCGCTAATACTGTCCTATTTCTGATGCTTGCGGACTTGTATGGTTAAGGCCTTTGCCGGATTCCTTATGAGAAGCTGGTCGATTTCGTTTTGAGTGTAGCCGGCTTCTTGGAGGCGAGGCAGAAGGAGCGCGAAAAGATCTGTGTAAGGACGAACTTTCGAAGCGGGGTCGGCTTCCTCGGGGCGGTACCAGCCTGCATCGTGAGAAAGAAGTATTCTATCGAGGTGATCGTGGGCACGGAGGTTCTCGATTTGATCGAAAATGCGCTCGACCGACCTGAACCTGATTCCATCGAGGCTGATCCAAGCCCCTTGTTGGGCCGCTTCGAGGTGGTTCGAAAGGTCGGTTTCGTTGTGGGCGTGCACCCAGATGAATGCCGAGGGGGAGACTCCGTGTTCTTTGAGAAGCTCGATTTGCTCGAGGGCTGCTGGGCCGGGGCCTGTATGAGAAGCGATGGTGAGTCCCGTTTCCAGGTGGGTTTTTGCTGCGGCAATGACGAGTTTCTTGTGGAGATCCGATAGAGAGCCGCGATCGACGCCGATTTTTATGAATCCTGGTTTTATGCCAGTGTCTTCGATTCCGTCGGTCCACTCGAGGGTCCAGCGGGCGGCGAGTTGATCGGCGGTTTCGGTGTGGGCGTGTTCTGGGAGAAACTTGTTTTGGCGGGCTCCGTAGTAGCCGGTGTTGGTGACGATGTGTAGGCCGCTCTGATCGGATAGTGTTTTGAGAAGGATGGGGTCTCGGCCGATATAGGCCGGAGTGCATTCCACAAAGGACTGGATGCCATGGGGCGCGAGCTCCTCCAGGTAGGGAAGCATGGCTTTAGCGGCAGCTGCTCTGTCCCAGCGGTGGTAGCCAGTCTCGGCTGCGCCAATGAAATCGACCAGAATGTGCTCGTGTATGAGCGATTTGCCGAAGTCCTCAGCGTCGATCATACCAGCGACGGTCATGATTTGTGGTCTTGCGATCGCGTGAGTCGCGAGGAGGAGGGCGAGTGGCAAAAACTTGATCATCGGAATTCAGGGAGCATGAAACGACGGAAATGGCTTGAGGGCGAGTCGATTGCTGGAGAGATAGAGCGAATGTCGAATCGAGCGTTAATCGTTGTGCGCGAAGCAAGCGGAGTGGCTTCCTTGGCCGAGTCATTGGCTGGCGAGTTTGGGTATGCCTTCTCGGGAAACCAAGTAGCGGTGGATGCTCTCGAATCGAAGGGGATCGCCTGCGAGTTGGTTGAAGACAAGGATGCGGTCTCCCTTATCATGGATGCGGAGCAGGGTATTACGCTGCTTGTGGCGAACTTCGTGGACGTGGAAACGGCTGGGCGGTCCTTCATGTCTTGGAAGTCGGCCTTGGGAGCCTTTGATCGGGGAATTGTGGAGGCGATTCGGGCTGCTGGTTGGGCTGTGAATCAAACGGCTGTGCTCGGAAATCCAGCGGACTACGATTCTGCGCTCGAAGAGCTGCGTGAAAATGGAGGCAAGTTTCGTCAGGCTTTCAGGATGGAGCGTGCGACTGCGGCATTGCGGGCGGCTAGCGAGTTTGACTTCGCGGTGGCTCAATACTTGGAAGTGCAAGGCGCGGATGCTCCAGATATGGGGGCCTTGAGTGGCTATTCGAAAGCGATGCGCTTTGCATGGTCGCGCGCTGAACTCTTGGATACGGGAGAGAATAGCCACCAACTGGCGGCGGTTTATGGCGGATTTTATGAACACTTTCGCCATGTCTCAGGGCCGAAGTTGAGCTACGCTGCAGTGCTTACTGTGTCGCGGGCGGCTTATTTGATCGGAGAATTCGAACGGCCGGCGGCGGCGTTGCTTCGAAATGGTAAGGTCGTGACAGCCTGCTGCGGGAGCGAGCTAGAGGCGGTATTGGATCGTGTTTTGAGTCATGAAGATTTGGCGGGTTCCTGGCTTGTTGTTAACGGCAGTGCAGGAGTGGATGGTTTAGCGAAAGCGATTGAGAGCGAAGTAGCTGGCGTGCTCGCTCCTGATTATTCTGAAGAAGAGTTTGCCGGTTTAAGTGGAGTCGAAAAGGTGACTGCGATCGCGTCTATATCCGGTCTAGGTTATGAAGCTCTGCAAGAGGTTCGTAGCGTTGTCGGTGGTGTGCTTGTACAGGATAAGGATCGAGCAGCAATCAACCCAATGGAGTGGACGGTGCTCGGGTTAGCCCAACCGCTAGTTGATGATTGGGAGGCATTGCTCTTCGGAGCGAAGGTTGTGCGGCACACCGATTCCGCATCGATCGCGATCGTGAGCGGGGAACGTCTTATCGCTCTAGAAACTGGGCACTATTCGAGCAAGCGTGCTTGGTCAGCCATCGAGGAATGCGGTATTGAGCTTGCGAATACGGTGGCGGTATTTGATGGACCTGAGGTCGAACCGGCAACTTTGAAGCGAATGAAGGTTCTGGGAGTGAGGGCGGTGTTGCTTCCCATTTCCGAAGCTCAGGATTCGCTGCGCGAAGCGGCAAACGAGTGTGGGTTAGTTTTGCTCGGTATGAGTAAGGGGTTGAGGCGGTTGTAGGGGGGGGATCCTGCATTGCGGTCGCGGGCTGAAGCACCGCGCTACGGTTTGTGCGACGCTAGGAGCTTACGACCACGGGGACGATCACCGCTGCTACGATGATGGCTGCGTTTATTGTTTCGATGATTTCGCGGGTGACCTCGCCGACGAGTTCGCCTTCGGTGACTCGCTTGATATGGGCCTTTTGTGGTTTCAGGCGTTTGCGACCGAAGATTTGTGTGAGAAGGGCGGCCGAGTTTGCGAGCGAGAGGAGCACAACGTCGCGGGCTTCGACTTCGGCGGGCGAAGTGAAGATGATTCGTTCGAGCCGTTCGATTATCTTTTGCTCTGGTTTCGAGTCCACCTCCGGGTAGACAGTGCGGTTGAAGACGAGAAGGAGCTTCGCGGTTTCCTTTTTCAGGATCCCTTTGGCGACCAGACTCTCCGCTGCTTGGTGATGAATCCGCTTTATGCCTGCGAATCGATTCATCCAAGTCGAGAGGCGAGCTCGTCGCTTGGCGGTAGAGACTTTCTGAAGGCACTCGTCTAGGAGCGCGTCACCACTCGGGCTGGCATCGAGCAGGTCGATGAAGCGCTTCTTGTCTGGAGAGACCGCGATGCGCTTTTCCAGGATGAGCTCCGCGACCAATGCGCCCGCGAGGATCCGATCGAGGTGTTCGATCGAAACGGTGCCTTTGTCGTCTCGCAGAGCGAGGAGGGTGATTTCTTGGTAGAGATGGAGCATTTCTGAATGAAGGTTGAATTTTTGAGCGGAGTTTAGGGGAATTGTGTTACCGGTCTGTTACCAAGGTCGTCCCTACATTGTTGCTTTTGCCGGGATGACTGCTTCTGTTGGTGGCATGTTTGATGCGATCGAGAAGCTGAAAGAGTATATTTCTTATCAAAGTGTTTCTGCTGATTCAGCCTTTAAGGAAGGAATGGGGCAGACGCGGGATTTTGTGGCAACGATGTTGGGTGACCTCGGCCTGAGTGTCGAGATTGTGAATACGGATAAACATCCGATTGTGATGGCTCGCAGGACCGGTGAGCCATCGTGGCCTCATGTCGTCATTTACGGACATTATGATGTTCAGCCGGTGGACCCAATCGAGCTCTGGGAGACGAAGCCGTTCGAGGCGACGATCAAGGGCGACCGGATCTATGGTCGTGGAACTGCGGACAACAAAGGTCCTCAGATGGCTCACATCGCTGCGGTTGCGGAGTTGTTGGAGGAGAATCCTGATCTGCCGCTTCGTATCACCTTCTTAATTGAGGGTGAGGAGGAAATTGGTAGCCCGAGTTTGTTGCCATTGCTGGAGGAGCGTAAGGAGGAGTTGAGTGAAGCTGATTTTGTTCTGCTCTCGGATACCTTGAGTCCGAGTGCGGATCAGGTTGCGGTTACGGTCGGCCTGCGAGGCATCGTTGAGATGGAATTTCACTTGCAGGGACCTAAGTCGGATCTTCACTCAGGTCTACATGGCGGTGCGGTTTATAATCCATTGCAAGCGATGGCGGAGATTTGCGCGTCGTTGCACACGCCCGAGAATCGGGTGAATGTTCCCGGATTCTATGATGACGTGACTGAGGTTGAGGATTGGGAGCGAGAAGAGCTAAAAGTCCTCGGATCGGACCTCGAGGCGTATGCGGATAGCGTAGGTGTGGATGCACTGCATCCGATCGCTGGATACACGCCGTTTGAGGCAATCCGTTACATGCCGACACTTGAGTTTAATGGCCTTTGGGGCGGTTACACGGGAGAGGGAAGTAAAACGATTGTACCTTCCAAAGCATCGGTGAAAATCACCTGTCGCTTAGTCGGAGACATGAAGCCCGATGTTGTTGGGAAACAAGTGGCAGATGCTCTGATGAGCCGCGTGCCCAAGGGACTAAAGGGCGAGGTGCATATGGGCCACACTGGGGTGCCTTATTTAGTCGTCCCGCCGGATCGTCCGAATACGCCGGAAGGGCAAAGCGAGATTTTGGCGAAGGCCTATCGTGCGACAGATGCGGCGGTGACCGATGTTTTTGGCAAGAAGCCGTTATTCCTACGCGAAGGGGGCAGCATTCCAATCATTGCGGATGTGAAGCGAGTGACTGGTTTGGATTCGGTGATGATCGGGCTGTTTTTGCCGGAAGACAATTTGCACGCCCCGAATGAAAGTATGTCGCTCGAGGTGCTGAAGAAAGGAATTCAGGTTTCAAAGCGTGTGCTGAAGGAGGTCGCGGGCGTTTAGGAGGAGAGTCGCGGCACAAGGCCGCTTTATGTAATAGTCACGGGGAGTTCCGCTTGTTCAGCTGGGGTGGCGGCGAGCCCCTTGGGGCGAAGCTCGCCGCCACCCAAGCGCCAGGAACAAGCGTAGCGGCTGGCCGCCTGCCCGCTTCGCTGTTACCTTAAGCTTTCAGGCTCGCAAGGCCTTCGGATTGGCCGCCATGCGCGCTTGCGCGCATTCGTTGGAGACTAGGCTTGCGAGCCTTTTGTTCTTTGGCCTGTCGGCCTTTATCGCCTGACAGGAACGGCCCCGAAAGGGCCGTCCCCCTTTACTTGGCTATAAGCGCAGGCGGCGGGCCAGTCTTCGACCCCTACAACCTGCTGCGCATATGAAGATAGAAGTTACCATAGGATTGGACGTCAGTAAAGAGACCGCACGCTACCACTGCCTGGATGCCTCGGGGAAAACGCTTCGCAAGGGCTCGATCGGGCGTTGTTCCAAAGAGGCGGGCGCGCTGGTGGCTTGCCTGCCTGCAAAGCCCGAATCGGTTCTGGTGGTGGCCGAAGCCACCGGAATGCTCCATATAGGCTTTTGCCACAGCTTCGCCGCCGAGGGCTGCGAGGTGGTGGCTATCAATCCCTTGTACAGCAAGGCGCGTAGTCAGCGAAACGCGATCCGGGGGGCCAAGAGCGACCCCATCGACGCCGAACAGCTCGCGGAGCTGGGCCTGCGCGAGCCCGACGAACTGCTTCGCCGTTTCGCCATGGCTTCGGACCAGAGGGTGCGCCTGCAGCGTTTCGTCAGCGCCCGCAAGCAGCTTCGCTCTTGCTTGACCAACCTTCTCAAGCATACCGGCGAGCTGGCCAACGCGATGTTCCCCGAGTTCTCCGAGCTGGGCTTCAAGCTCACCGCTTCTAAGACGCGAGCCATGCTTTCGCGTTATCCCACCACAGCGGAGATTTCCCGCACTAGCGAAGCCGAGCTGGCCAAGTACGCGGGCTCGAAGGCCCGCGCCCTGAAGCTTGCGGCCGGGCGAAGCGAGGGCGTCAAGGCGGTCTCGAGCGCTTGCTCCAAAGGCTTGCTGGCATGCCTGATCCGGGAGCTGGACAGCCTCTACCGCTGCCTCGACGAGCTTGACGGCAAGATCTCCGCGCTGGTGCGTCCCTGCGTGGGAGCCCGACAGCTCGAGTTGGCCATGAGCCTGGTAGGGTTCGGGGAGAAGACCGCCAGCAAGGTGCTCGCCTTCCTTCCCCCGCAAATCCTCTCTGGCGGCTCGAAACGCAAGGTAGCCCGCAAGATTCAGGCGCTTTTCGGAGCCGAGCCAAGAACGCGCAGCTCTGGAAAATGGAAAGGCAAGGAGCGAATCTCCAAACGAGGCGTGGAGATCGCCCGAACCGCGCTCTTCCAGGCCTCGTTCTGTTCGCTGAAGTTCGATGCCCAACTCAAGAGCTACTACGACAAGCAGAAAGCGGCGGGCAAGTCGCACCGGCAGGCTGTCGTCGACGTGATGCGAAAACAGATAGAAAGACTGGTTTGCGTACTCAAAGAGGACCGGCCTTTCAGACCCGACAAACAGTCAAATCCCCAATGAATACTTGACGAACTACTATTGCCTGTCTCCCACAGTTCTGATTTCACAAAAAAGCCGCGTTCTGTGAGGAACGCGGCTTTTGCTTTTGAAAGTTTTGAATCTATTGTTCGGCGAGCCAGCGTTCGGCTTCGATGGCGGCTTGGCAGCCCATGCCCGCTGCGGTGATCGCTTGGCGGTAGACGTGGTCGGCGCAATCGCCTGCAACGTAAACACCTGGGATATTGGTCTGAACTTGGCTGCCGAGAGTCGGCTTGAAGTAACCTTCCTCGTCGGTTTCTAGCGCTTCTGCGAATGGTCCTGTGTTTGGAATGTGGCCGATCGCGATGAAGATACCCTTGGCGTCGATGGTGGACGCTTCGCCGGTCTTCTTGTTGGTAACCTTGACTGCGGTAGCAAAGCCTTGGTCGTCGGCCACGACTTCGTCGAGGACTGTATCCCAGACCATCTCGATCTTTTCGTGAGCGATGGTGCGATCTGCCATTACCTTGGAGGCGCGGAGTTCGTCGCGGCGGTGGATGAGGTATACCTTGGAGGCGAAACGCGTGAGGAAGAGAGCTTCTTCACAAGCGGTGTCGCCACCGCCGACTACGACTACGTCCATGTCGCGGTAGAAGGCTCCATCGCAAGTCGCGCAGGTGGTAACGCCCTTGCCGCCGAACATTTCCTTTTCGCCAGGAACGCCGAGCATACGTGGGGCTGCTCCGGTGGAAATAATGACTGACTTCGCCTTGTACTCCTTATCGCCCGCTTTGAGCGTATAGGGGGAAGCGGAAAAATCTACGCTGTCGATGATGGCTTGGCCGAATCGCGTTCCAAACTTGGTGGCCTGCTTGCGGAGGCTATCCATGAGCATGAAGCCGTCGACGCCTTCGGGGAAGCCAGGGAAGTTCTCGACTTCGGAGGTCTGTGTGAGCTGGCCGCCAGGTAGATTCCCCTCGAGCACGAGCGGATTGAGATTCGCACGTGAGGTGTAGATCGCGGAGGTGAGTCCGGCGCATCCTGTTCCAATTATAATGACGTTTTCGACTTCGGAAGACATGGTTGTGATTTAGATTCTCTCAACGAAGGGAGTTTGGAAAGTCATGCAGCAAAGCGATGAAAAGCGCTTTGGCAATTGTTTAGGAGCGGACATCTTTGTTTAGAAGCAGTCGCGATTGAGCTTGCGAGATGGGCTGCTGATTGGCGGTTTTTGGTCATGGCAGGAATCATTGATTCGCACACGCATTTGGAGAGCTTTTCCCGGAAGGGAATCTTGGATGAGACGCTGGAAGCGGCCGCAGAGGCTGGTTTGGTGCGGCTGATCACAGTTGGCACCGACACGGACGACTGGGAGCTCTACCATGATATGGCGGCCAAATATTCTCAGGTGGACTACTCGGTGGGGATCCATCCATGTCATGTCGAGGAGGGCTGGGAAACGGCCTTCGAGCAGATCGAAGCCTATTGGTCCCGGGACTTGAAGCCGGTCGCGCTTGGCGAAATTGGCTTGGATCGCTTTCACCTGCCGAAGAAGGACGAGGAGAAGGCGGCTCGGATTTTCTCAGCTCAAGTGGCGGCTTGTGAGGCACAGCTGGAACTGGCGAAAAAGTTGGATTGCCCGGTGATCATTCACTCGCGCGGTGCGTTTGGGGAGTGTGTCGACATGATCGACAAGAGCGGGGTGGATTGGACGAAAGTCGTTTTCCACTGTTTTTCAGAAGGGTCGGGCGAGATGAAGCAGTTGATGGATCGCGGTGGCTACGGAAGCTTTACCGGCGTAATCACTTTCAAGAACGCAGAGAGCGTTCGTGAGGCGGCGAAGCTGCAAGGGCTTGATCGTCTGATGATCGAGACTGATGCCCCTTATCTGGCTCCGATGCCGAAGAGGGGAAAGCCAAACGAGCCTGGGTATTTGGTGTTTACCGCAGAGTTTTGCGCGGAGTTGTTCGGGGTGTCGCCTGAAGTGTTCGCGGAGAAGACGACTGGGATGGCGAAGCGATTCTTTGGGCTGGAGTAAGAGACTATAAAACGTGGAGGAGAGCGGAATCTGCTCCTTTGTTGTCCTCTGAGCGAACAAACCGCACAATAGAAGGGCATTTCGCTATTCCAATTGGAGGGCGCCGGTATGGCACTCAGCGCAGGTGAATCCGAGGTAGGAGCCGTCGGGGTGCTCGAATTCGGTGTCGGGGGAATTTGCGAATTCCATTTGGCCGGGAACCCCTTGTGATATCACATCGTGACAGGTGTTGCAGTTCTTTGCCGAGAGGGTTTTCGAGCCATCTGCAGTACTGTGTTTGTCGTCGTGACAGCGAAAACAACCGAGCGTGTCTTTGTGCCCAATGTGATTTGGAAAGGTACGCCAATCGGCTTTCATCTCCGGAAATACGCTCCTGCCAAACACCTCTTTGAAGTGAGTGATCGTCTTCTGGGTCTTTATTTCCTGTTCGCTGTACTCTTTCTCCAGTTCTTTAGCGATCGACTCCATTACTTGGCTTTGCGATTCGAATTCCTGGTCAACCGCCTTTGCGATGATGTACTTAAGCTCGGGAAGGGCAGGGGCAGTTTCGCTGTTGGAGCGCAAAAAGGCTTCGACGATGTCGTTAGGCTTGGCGAAGTCGTGAGCGGGACGGCTATGGCAATCGAGGCAATCCATCGTGTGAGTCGGACCAACCTCTGTGAGATCTGGGAGATCTTCGGTTTCCTCGTCGGGAGTAAAGTGGTATTCTGTCGTTAATCCGTCTGGGCTTTTGTAGCGGATCCAAGGAATGACATTTGGATTCTCCTTTGTCTCCGTGAACTCGACGCGGTTTTCGGGCTTTGCGTGCCAGTGGATGCCGGAAGTCTTGGCTGCAGTGGTTTCGTCTGGACCAAGTTTCAGCCGAAGGGAGACGGAGAACGGGGTGTTGTCGTCATCGCTCAAATAGTGATGATAGGTCCTAGCTACGTCTTTAAGGTCGGGACCGTTCTCGTGACACTTGAGACAACTTTCCTCTGTGGTAGGAAGGTAATTGGGGGCTGCTGCGAGGGGAGTTGGGTATTTGTCGAGCAGTAGGGAGTACACTTTGTACAATCCATGCCATTTCGCTTTTATCGTGCCGGATGTCCCTTCGCCGATATGGCAATCTATGCATTTTAGTTTAGCGTGTCCGCTGTTTGGATACGCCACGAATTGAGGCTCCATTACTGAGTGACATAGGGTTCCACAAAAGTGGTTGGAGTTGGAGTAGGTATAGGTTTGATAGGAGCCAATGCTGGTTGCGAACATGAAGGTGATGGCTCCGCCGACAAAGACGAAGAAGATCCGACGATCGCGTAATCGGGACAGATCAAAATGAAGTGTCGAAGCTGAGTCTTTCCTGCGGGCTCGATCCCAGAACCAGCCCCCAATGGCTAGAATCGATCCGAAGGATAGAAAGAGCGGAGCTACGATATAAGTAAGAAGGCCGACGTATGGATTGCTGCCTGAGGTCGTCAAATCAAAGGCAAAGAGGAGCAAGAAGGCGAAAAGGCTGCCGATCATAACAGTCAGGCCTACTAGGCTTAACCAGTTTCGAAAGTAGGTGAGAGGGTTCATGCTCTAAGTGGGGAGTGAAGGCGATCATCAATGCTGACGGCCTATTCTCCTTTAGAATGCCTCTCTCACTCTTTTTTCATCGCCCTGATGTAAGCGATGAAAGCGTGGATTTCCTCCACGGTGTAGTCTTCAGCGTAGGGGTTCATGGTGAACTCGCCGTCTTTTTCGACACCATCCTTGATCGCTTTCACTATTTCTTCATCCGACATCTTTGCTTGGACCTCCGCTTTGCGGTAGTCTTTCAAGCGAAGCTTGCGACCTTTTTTTGTGAGGCCGCTGCCGTCTTCTGCGTGGCATTTGCGACAATCCTTTTCCCAGGCAGCAGCGATGTCGAAATCGCTGGCCACGAGGGAACTGGAGGTACAGAGACCGATCGCGATGGTTGTTAGCTTTATTGTATTCATATTATGGGCCTATCAATGAATCTATGATGCGGGTGCTCAGCCTCATGGTTAGAGACTAAGCACGTCGTAATTAGAACCGGTAGCGTATCGAGCTGTAGAGTATCTGAGCGTCGTAGTCATTGCGACCACCGGAGGCTCGATCTTCGCTTTCGAAGTAGGCGTAGCGAAGAGTGAGCTGCGCGTTATCAGTAAGCTGGCGTGTGTAGGTTGCGCTAACTCCAGATTCTTCTAGATCTTCTCCGTAGGGTTGTCCGAATTCGCTGTTGTCTACGTAATTGTCTACTCTGTTGTAGAATAGATTAACCGCAGCATTGGAATCATCGTTTATTCCCCAGTTTACGGATACGTTTCCGTTCCAGAAATCTCCATCTAGGACGGCGAGTGTATCGGCGATGCCTCCGCCGATTGAACTTATTGGTGATTCTCTTTCGTCATCCATATAGATGGCCGAGGCTTGGATGAAAAATGCCTTATAAGCGGCCGTGACCGATTGGCTTATTATGAGTGCTTCCCGATCATACGCGAGTGCCCATTCCAGCCCCTGTCCTTGGGAATCTATTTTCGATTTTTGGTAGTCGACTCTGGTTAGGGCCGAAACGTTTTTGGAAGCCTTCCAGCGTACAGACACGTTGAGGTCATCGGTGGTGAAATCCTGTCCGTCTGTATAGGCTGGGAAGCGGTCGCGTCCGTCTGGTTCGGTTGGGTCGATAATGTGGTTATACTTGTTGTCGCGTTCCTTGTGGTAGTAGTTCACGAACCATCGGACGTCTGAACTTGGGTAGAACTTTGCTCCGAGGGCGAACTTAAGTACGTCTCGCTCTGTATTCGAGAGACGCTCCAGAAGTTGGCCACTGGTTTCCGCATCGAACTCCTCTTCCATGAAATCTCCGTCGCCTGTAGTGTATAAAACCGACCCATCATAGATCACGTTTTCTATCCCTGTGTAGATGAACTCGGCGGAAACAGCAGCATCGTTCCAGTCTCTCTCTGCATTGAGTTCAATCGGATGTTCTTCGAACATGCCAGACCCGGTAGAGAATTCTGTTTCGATGAATTCACTATCGATACCAGTATTCATTTCCTCGAGACGCAGGGCGTAAACGGCCTTCCAGTTCTTAGCAGGCTTAGTCATCAAGTTGGCGTTGATTATCCATTGGTCGATCTGGCTGTCGGCGAGGAGATCGATCCATCCATGGTCTCGGCGCTGGCCTTGATAGTTGGCGTCGTATGGCGCGTCGAATTCTGAATTGATGATACGGTCACCTGTAGCGTTTACGTCGATCTCGGTGTAGGCGATGCCTGCGGAGAAAGTCGTCTTTTCATCAATCTCTGTTACTGAACTAAATCGAGCGCTGAGGAGGTCAGTGTCGAAACGTTCTCGGTGGGTGATTCGCCGGAAGCTAGGCTCGTTGGGGCGTCGAGTCATTTTACGAGCGTTGTCGGTTTCGTTTTCCTCAGCTCGAAGCGAGAGTGTCGTTTGAGTCTTGCTGTACTTTTCAGTAGCTTCGAAATCGAAGATGTGTCGCGTCTCGTCTATGTCCCAAAATGCTGGAACGATATTTCGCGTTCCAAAACCGCCTGTAAGTGAGGTGTCGGCTAGGGCAGTGGAGGATTTGAGCCCTTTGCGACCCAGTTGCGTGTAGCTGAAGGACACGTCTGGGAAGTTATCTAGGAAGAGTCCGCCAGCTATTTGAAAACGAGTGCGGTCGAGGGCGAGCTCATCGTCATATAGCTCTATCCAAGTATCTCCTCCCGGAAAGTAGTGTCCGCTGCCGTCGTAGAAGATACGGTATTCTTTCCACTCTAGATTAAAGAAACCGACTTCCTCATTGAGGAATTCCATGCCGAAGAGGTAATCGTTGTTGTCATGCATGGCTCGTCCATAGACGGAAAACTCTGTGTAATCGCCGACATAGCCTTCGTATTGGAAACGTTCGATACCGCCGAATGCGTGTTTTTTGATTGGGGTGCGGGCGAGGTAAGCGGCTTCGTTTCCGTCGTGAGAGGCATGCCCCAAGGTTACGTCAATGAAGTTGCCAGTATCTGGGAGCTGTTCGTCTTGGGCGTGAGTTGTGGAGGCAAGCGCGAATGTGGCGGCTAGTACGAAACTAGCGGAGAGTATGGTTGAAACGGAGTTGTTTTTCATGGCGGCTCCTTGTCTTTAAAAATTCAATACCGAAGTGAGGAGTTTACGTGGGATCCGTGTACGGACTCGTGGCAACCAGCGGTCCAGCATGTACCGCGTGAGACCCATGATGCGTGATTGCGTCCTCCGATCAGGATGACATCGGGTGCTGTCTGCTGTTGGAAGTGGCACTGCAGACAAAGCATTTGGTTGCTGGTCTTTAGGAGCTTGTCACTTGGGGATCCGTGCGGGGAATGGCAGACCGTGCAGCCATCGCGAGTGGCTTCGTGTTCGAAGACGTAGGGTCCGGACTGAGCTTGGTGGCATTGGATGCAAGTTTCCGCTTCTTTCATGGCTGCGACTCCGCCGCCCTTGATCGCTGCCCCGCTATGAGGATCGTGACAATCGTTGCAACTTACCTTGTCGCCGATCGGGTGGGCGTGTGCGAGGTTGAAGGATCCCTTGACGTCTAGATGGCATTGATAACAGGTATCAGGATCGGACTTTGGATTGTGGATGGTTCCGACCTCGCCACCGGATTCGTTGTGCGTACTGGCGGGACCATGACAGGCTTCGCAACCGAGATTTATCGCGTGATGACTCTCGTTCAGCAGTTTGGCGTGAGTCGCCCCTTCGAACTCCTCGACAATCTCCTCGTGGCATTCCTCGCAACTTTTGACCCCAGTGAAAGTTGCACCTGGAATTTGAGGTGGGCTGAAGTAGCTATCGTAGGTCAGGTTACAGGCTGCGAGAAAAGCGATAACGAGAGCGCTTGCGATAAGTCCTAGTAACGACCAGGGACGAGAACGAGCGGTTGAGCGGGGTGAATCGTTCATTGTCAGAATGGGGATTTGGGGTGAGTTGAAAGACCGGTCGTCAGGGCGGAAGACCCCGAAGCCAGAACGGCTTAAATATACTCAAGATGGTCGCTTATGCGAGATAAAAATATAAGAATGTATTTAAATAAGCTATAGGCGTATCAGTATCCCTTCTAGGGAAGCTTAGGTCATGATTCACTTACCTAATTCAGTGTTGAAGTATCACTTCTAGTGCACGTTGTGATGCGGGCATAAGAATGCCCGTTGGGGACAACGGGCGCTATCGCTGGCGCCTTGGTAGAAGGCGACCATCTCGTGCCGGGACTACTTTTCGTCGAACTTGCCGGCGAAGAGTTCCTCGAGGGCGTCGAGGCATTCGGCTGCGTCTGGGCCGGTGGCGAGGGTTTTGATTTCTGAGCCCTTTCCTGCTGCGAGCATCATGAGACCCATTATGGATTTTCCGTTCACTTGCTCTTCATCTTTTTCAAAAAATACCTCGGAAGTGAAGCGGTTGGTAACCCGGACGATCATAGCGGCTGGCCGCGCGTGGATACCCATCTGGTTTTGAACCGTGAGGGTGCGTTCGAGCGCGTTGTCGCCTGACTGAAGGTTAGCAGAATCCATATGCCGTTTGTTTGGGAAAAGTTTGGTGAGTTTTCTTTTGTAAACCCGAGCTATATTTATCTCGTTGTCGGAGTACAAGTACGGATCTTAACCCTTTCCTCCAAATGCTCGCAATCGTCGCACCCGCTCGCCTCGCTTCAACACGCTTCCCGGAGAAGCTGCTGCACCCTATCATGGGGAAGCCTTTGATCCTCTGGGTGGCGGAGCGCATCAAGGATGAGGCTCCTGACATTCCGGCCTACTTTGCAGTCGATGATGAGCGCCTGAAGAAGGTCGTGGAAGATGCTGGATTTCAAGCGATTATGACTCGAAATGACCATCAGAGCGGTACGGACCGACTGGCTGAAGCGAATGAAAAAATCGGTGCGGACGTGCTTATCAATGTGCAGGCTGACGAGCCTCTGGTGGCCGCTTCACAGATCCAAGCATTGGCGAAATTCATGGACGAGGGAGCCACGATGGCGACTCTCGCGACTCCGTTTCGAACCCGAAAAGATTTTTTGGATCCGAACCAAGTTAAGGTCGTTTTAGCCGAAAATAGTGACGCTCTTTACTTCTCGAGAGCTCCGATTCCTTACAATCGGGATGGTTTCGAGAGCTTTGATGACGCGTGGGTGGAGGCCGCTCCCGCTTATCGCCACTTGGGGCTCTATGCGTACCGGGCTGAGTTTTTGAAGGCGTTTTGCGAGCTGCCGGCCGGTAAGCTGGAATCGATCGAGAAGCTTGAGCAGCTTAGGGCTCTTGAGAACGGGTATTCGATCAAAGTCGGTCTGACTGAAGAGGTGAGCATCGGAATCGACACTGAGGAGGACGCGAAGAATTTTGCTGCCTATTTAGTTGAGTGATTCTCGGCATTTTTGGGGGTGGAAAGTTGGCAATGACGGTACAACTGTGTCTCATGCAAGCTGCAAGTTGAGTTTTTGCCATGGCTTTAGGATTGTCAGGGTCTCGCGTTGCTCGACGTAGGGTTCGTTGCACGAACGAAGGGTTTGACGAGACCTAATGCTGGTGGCACCTGTGTTTCTTTCAGTACGGAAGAGCCGACCTGACGCGTTTGTTTCATTCGGATCTGGTTGTTGGCAACGACGTTGCCCTCCGGTTGTTGAGCACGAACTAGCTGTGCGGGATTCTTCGGAAGTTTGAAAGTTCGTAGTCGCGGCTCTCGAGTTCCGCTTTGAGGCGTATGTATAGCTCTTCGTCTATTTCGGGGGAGCGGGACATGATCCATGCCATTTCTTTGCCGGGGTGGCCGACCACGGAGGTCTGGTAGTTGGAGTCGACGTAGAGAATGTAGTAGGGGGCGTTGATGAAACCGAAGAATTTCATCCGCCACTCGGCGTTATTTTCAGTGTCGTGGATCCGGCCTACGGGACGGTACGTTTTGTACTTCCCGTCGAGTCCGCCATTCCGAAAGCGGTAGGTTGTCTGGATTTTTCCGTTGTCGCTCAGCTCGTATGTCTCGGTTGCGGAGTAGGCCTGCTTGTCCATAAAGGTTGGCGAGTGTCCGTGCACGTACCAAGTGCCCATGAAGCGCTCGATGTCTATCTGTTTCGCTAAGGGCTGGTTAGGCACGTTGTCAGTGGAGCACGCGGTCTGGAGTAGTAAGACGAGGAGCGCTGCCGTCGTTAGCGCTGCGATAATTGGTTTCATCCGATTTAGGCCTCTTTAGGTTTTATTCAGCTTTATGATTTGGAGTTTGTTGAGGGTGAGGATGAAAGGGTAGAGCACATCGCATTCGTACCAGCGGTTGGCGAAGTTCGCTCGGTTGGGAAAGCGATGGTGGTTGTTTTGGAAGGTTTCGCCGACGAAGAGCAGATCCCACGCGAAGGTGTTGCGTGATTCGTCGGGTGTGTCGTGGTTGCGGTATCCGTATTTATGGCCGCACCAGTTTACGAATGCTCCGTGGATGGGACCCATCAGAAAGTGGAAAGGCAACAGTAGCCACCAAATTGGAGAAGGGGCGAAAATGTAGTAGAAAAGCGCGTACACGCAGCAAAATCCGATGCGGACGAAATGGCTGTTTCCGAGCTGATCGATCAGGGGCCAAGTGGGGAGGGCGTTAATTTTCGGCGAGGAACTGTCTCGTTTGCCGGTCTTGAACTCGAAGTAGACCACCGCGGTGTTCTTCATCATCGAATATACGTCTTGGAAGAAGTGTGGTGAGTGAGGATCTTCTTCAGTGTCGCTGTGTTTATGATGCTCCATATGCAACGCAGCGTAGGACTTCGGATGGAGGAAGGAGGAGCCTTGGGCTAAAAAGGTGAAGAGGTAGAAGAATCGCTCCCAGAATTTGCTCATGCGAAACATGCCGTGCGCCATGTAGCGATGGAGAAAGAAACTCTGGGCGATGACCGAAGCGTACCAGTGGATGATGAAGAAAAGAATGATCGCAGTCATGGCGATGTCCTCGGCGACGATACTCTTGTTAGTTGGAGACTTTCTTAAAGCGGTAATGTGAGACTCCCCATTCGGATCCGTTCTCGTATCCAAAAAGTTCTGCACAGGCTAAGAAGAAGAGTCGCCAACGCCACATCCATTGAGTGGCGTTTTCTTTTCCGTAAACGGATTCGAAGAGCGGTCTTATCGTTGCTTGGTTCTTGTTCATGTTTTCGAGCCAAGCCTCGGACGTCTTTTGATAGTGAGTTCCAGGCAGTTGCCATGACTCTTCCATTTGGATGTGTTCATCGAAACTCGGTAGTAGGTCATGAGAAGGCATGATGCCACCAGTGAAGAAGTGTCGGGCCATCCACTCCGATGGGTTTGTGGAATCGTAGGCGTATGCATGCTTCTTGTGTGAGAACACGTGAACGAACATGCGTCCATCCGCTTTCAGCCAGCTCGATAGCTTTTCGAAGAGAGTGGCGTAGTTTCGAACGTGTTCGAACATTTCGATGGAAACGATTCGATCATGAGTTTTCTCTGTATCGAAATTGTTGATATCGCAGGTAACGATTTTGAGGTTTTTGATTCCACGTTTCCGGGCTTCACCGTTGATGAATTTCGCTTGGCTGAATGAATTCGATACCGAGGTGAAGTTTGAATTTGGATACTTTGCCGCAGCCCAGAGAGAAAACGATCCCCATCCGCAACCGAGCTCCAGTACATCTTGGCCGTCTTGAAGTTCTGCTCGCTCGGCAACGAGTTCGAGAGAGGCACGTTCAGAATCTTCGAGGGAGTTGCATCCCTCCGGCCAGTAGCCGCTGCTGTATTTGAGGTATGGGCCAAGTACTTGAGTGTAGAATTCGGCCGGGACCTCGTAGTGTTGTTCGTTAGCCTTGTCGGTATCGACGGCTAAAGCGCTCCGTTCGAGGTCCTGTTTGAAATCGCCGAAGGCGTTGGGGCCGCGGTTCGACTCGATTTCAAGCTTCTTCTTTAAACGTTGTCTGATTCCGAAGCGAAGAAGGAAGTAGGGGAGGTAGCCGTGTTCGGCGAGAGATAGAGCGTTCATGGTCTGAATTGCTGAAGAATTGTTAGGTATTGAAAAAGTTAAGACGCGTTGACCAAAGCGGGCGTGGAGTTGTGGCGCGAAGCGGTGTGGGTGCGTTCTTCGAAATCGTAGGATTCTTCATCCGCGCGGCCGAA
This sequence comes from Pelagicoccus mobilis, assembly GCF_016595505.1. Taxonomy (GTDB): domain Bacteria; phylum Verrucomicrobiota; class Verrucomicrobiia; order Opitutales; family Opitutaceae; genus Pelagicoccus; species Pelagicoccus mobilis. Next base: position 22,226 of record NZ_JAENIL010000070.1, read on the forward strand.
GACCATTTGCATCACGTTGATATGACGCTGCCTGAAACCTGCTTCACAGTAAGCGAGGTAGAATTCCCACTTGTGTTTGAAACTCTTGTCGAAGCCTTGTTTTTCGATCTGCGGCCAGCTCTCGAGGAAACGTAGTCTCCACTGAGCAAGTGTCTTAGCGTAGTGTAGGCCGAAGGTTTCCTGGTGGAGAAGGTCCAGCTGGCCGATCTCTGCGGCTTTTAGCAATCGTCGAGAAGAAGGCAGGTGGGATCCAGGAAAAATGTGCTTCTGTATCCAGTCTACGCTGTTTCGATATTTTTCGTAGAGAGGGTTTGGGGTGGTGATAACCTGAACGGCGGCCAGTCCGTTGGGAGCGAGCAGTTCTTCAACTCGAGTGAAGTAACCATCGAGGAACTTTTCGCCGACGGCTTCTAGCATCTCGATGGATGCGATTCGGTCGAACTTTCCTTCGAGTGTTCGATAGTCCGCGTATTCGATGGAGATTTGAGACTCCATATTTGCTTCCGCCACGCGCCGCGTAGCTTCAGCGAACTGTTCTTTGGATATTGTGATTCCAGTTATCTTGCATCCGTAGCGTTTTGCAGCGTGGAGCGCGAAGCCTCCCCACCCGCAACCGATCTCCAGCAAATGATGGTCAGGTTGCAAGTCGAGTTTGCGGCATATCCTGTCATATTTTTCTGCTTGTGCCTCCTCGAGAGTTTGGGCTTCGCTGGCGAAAAATGCCGATGAGTAGGTGAGACTGGGATCTAGGAAGGTGTTGTAGAACTCGTTCCCGAGATCGTAATGGGCGTGGATATTTTTCTCACTCTGCTCGATGGTATTGCGATTCTTCCAGTGCCCGATGGTGTCCACTACCTTGGCAAGAGTAGATAGGGCGACACTCGCGGTTGGCGTTATATTTGCCGAGAGCTCTCGAAGATTCACGCAGAACCATTCGAGCAGAGCGGTTAGATTGTTGCTGCTCCAGTAACCGAGTTGGTAGGACTCGCCCAGACCTATGCCTTTTCGCAGGCAGATTTGTCGGAATGTGTCTAGGTTGTGGATACGAAATTCGATCTGGGGGGCGTCCTTTGTTTGTTCGCCGCAAATGACTGCTTCTCCGTCCGGAAGATACAACGTGATGGCTCCCTGTTTTGCTCGTTGAAGGCTTTTTATGGTAACGGTTTGGTAGATAGTAGGCATGGTCGTTCGCTAGTGAGTTGGATGTTTGTGAGGCTTTAGGTAGATGTGTTTTCCTGTTTGCGATTCGGGGCTTTCGTTTTTCTTGCGAGCTCGATGTCCTTTGAGCCAGAGTTTGAGGGCTTGCCAGTGAATGGCTGCGAGGATGCCGATGGTTATTGCAGGAAAGCGGAGCGTGTAGGTCGCAAGTTGGGTATCGTTGAGGGGTACGCTTTTGCCAACTAGGGCACTTTTGAAAAAAGCCTTTTCACTAGGTTCTTCTGATTGGTTGATGCCAATCCTCAGACTGGTGGTCGGCTTGCGGAGATTGAAATGAAAGGTTGTCTCGAGGTCGCTGAAAGGGGAGACGTAAAACTGTTTTCGATGATTTTGGGTGAAAGCGCCTTTTTCGTAGTTTTTGATCAGAAATAGTTTCTGTTCGTTGAAGGTGTTGTCTACCTCAGCGATTGAGCAAAGTTGATTTCCGGATACGTCGTCTACGAAGTAGAAGGAGACGGGGTTGAATACATGGCCGAAGGTTCTGAGGTGAGTCAGGAGGTGGATCTTTCCAATTGTTTCAGTGGCGATTCCTTTGGATTCTAGGTAGCTAACGATGTTCTCCTTTATGCTGCTCCTCTGGGCGTCGTAATGATCGCGTTTGCACAGTTGGTAGGGGGCCCTGCCGGTATTGGAGACGAGGCGGAGTGAGTCTGATATCGACTGCTCCTCGTCGAGATCGATGTAGAACATGAAGAGCCGGTAGGAGAAGGCGTGCGGCTTCGGGGCGCTTCTCGAGTGGAATACTCGGCAATCATAGAGTTGCGAGTTCATGGTTCGACTCCTTGCGTTTGAGTAGTTTATTGACTGCTTGCAGAGCGGACCAGAGAGCGTCTTCGTGAAAACCGTTACGGAAGTAGCTGCCGCAAAAGCTGACCGGGCCGGACTCGTTAAGCGTGCCGAGAGATTTCTGCGCGGTGATCGCCCCGGCATCGAAGCGCGGATGAGTGTATTCCTTTTGCCAATGGATTTTGCCTTGGTCGATTGCTTGGTAGCTATCGACGCTTACAAAGTAGTTTTTGTCTGTATCAAGACGTTGGAGACTATTCATCCAGTAGTGTGTAGAGAATCGCCAATCGGGGGCGTTTCGCTTGTGGGATACGTTCCACGACGCCCATGCGTTCCTAGCTTTAGGCATGACGGACTCGTCGGAGTGAAGGGTCGCCACATTTTTGTTGTATTTGAATTTGCTGAGCAGCGCTTCCTGCTGGGCGCTTGGATTGACGATCAGTCTGAGAGCGTCGTCAGCGTGGGTGGCGATGATGACGTGTTGGTAGGGGCGAGAGCTCCCGTCTCGGAAGAACAGGGTGGCCTCGTTTTCGCTTTGGAGTATTTTCCGGGCTCCCCAGGCCGGGAGTGGTTTGTTCGGGAGTTTATCGAGAAGCTTCCGTTTGTATTGCTCGCTTCCTCCCTCGACGGTTTTCCATTGATACTGGATACCTATTCCCAGCATCTGGTGGTTGTTCATGAAGCGTAGGAGGGGGACGGCGGGAAAACTAAGAATTCCGGCCGGGGGCGTGGACCAGATCGCTCCCGCCATAGGGATTACAAAGTCGTTCATGGCGCGATCGGAGATTCCTTTGTCGCGGGCGAAGTCTGCTATCGTGTATTCAGGTGGTGAGGACGAGTTCGCTGTATCTTGGGCTTGCTTGAAGAAGTGCTTGATGTCGCGTAGAAGCTGCCAGTGGTTCGGGCTGGCGAGGCGTCGCTTTTGGGCGAAGAAGCCTTTGCCTCGGTTTGATGAATACTCCAGCCCCGAGTTGTCGTTTCGCACCCCGAACGACATGGACGTCGGGTAGCTCGTTACTTCGAGTTCATCGAAGAGTCGTACCAAGTTAGGGTAGGTGTAGTCGTTGAAGACCATGAAGCCAGTGTCAATGGGTATGTCTTTGCCGTCCTCGGTTACAAACTGTGTGTTCGTGTGTCCGCCGATGTAGTTATCCGATTCATACAAGTGTACGTCGAAATGTTCACGGAGGTAGTAGGCGCTGGCCATACCTGCGATGCCGCTGCCAATGACTGCTACGCTCTGTTTCATTGGTCGCTGTCCTGAGGGATTGGAATGTTGTCCTTTGTGCAGAGGTAGAGCAGCGCTTCCTCTACGATGCCACGTGCTTTGGCGATCTCTTTGCCGAGGTGGGTATGGATCTCCGCGTCGGAAGGGGCTTCGATCTCGCAGTGCTCGCAATATTTTTCGAATGAAACGAGGCTGGCGACGAGCGCTGAGATGTGGTGGGGGCACTCGCATTTGATGCTCGGATTCGAGTTTGCTATTTGAGCGAGCTGTCTCTCTGAAAAGAGGCGTTTTGCGTAGGAACTGCCCTTGGCGTCAGTGGGAGTGCTCTGGTGGGTGGAACCTGCTATCGCGGCGTGGATGTAGTGCGCGAGAAGTTCGGGTGAGCAAGGGGCGTGGATGAGGAATATGTTTTTATTCGACAGTTCGCTGATCGCGCCTCGAGGAGCGAAGTCGTAGATGACAGCTACTGGAACGTTCGGATATTCGTGACGAACGATGGCGAGGTCTTGGCGGCAGTCTGCAATAGAGCTGCTGAGTTCGCAGACGATGAGGTCGGGATCCTCCGTCTTGGTCTGCGATATTTTGAAGTTGGGCGGCAGGATGGATGTCCAGAGGACCGCTTTGGAGCCGACTGCGTGGATGTTGACGATACGGTTTTGGCTGGCCGACGTTTCAGTGTTTCGCGTCTGGAATTCGAGTGTGCGCTTACGCAGGGACTCGAGGTCGAGGTGCGCGATCGAGCCGATGGAGTCGCCCGATTCGGTGAGTTTTTTTAGAAGAGCGATCTGCTCTACCTGGGTGGCCGTGTAGCGTCGACGTCCGGATGGGGTCCGATTTGCGGCTTGGATGAAATTTCTTCGTTCCCAGGTTCGTAGTGTATTTGGGGACAGTCCGACCATTCGGGCTACGGCTCCGACTTCGAATTGCCCCGTATCTTGTTCTGAATTGGTTTCGTTTTGATTCATGAGCTGTCTCTATCCATGAATACGAACGAAGAAGTATTTTAGAACGTGAAATGAACAATATAGATTCGTTAAAGTTGTTCATAATCTGTTCGTGAAGTGGTTCAGTTTATCTTTCTACCTAACTGAGAGGAGTTTAGAGCTCTGAAAGCCTGTTGCACCTTCTGGCGCAATCACGTGAAGCCTGATCGAAGGCGAGCTATGGCCGCGGGTGGGAGCGGGCATTTGCGCAAAATCATGTCGAACGTTCGACATGATTTTGCGCAACGCTTTCGATATTTTGGGGGATTGGGGGACGAAAAAGCGCGGTCTTTGGGGGACCGCGCTTTGGAAATCTGTGTTCTCTTGAGAACTATGCCTTTTTCGATTGGGCGACGAGTTGGTAGAACTTTTCGAAGTTCGGGTTGGCGTCGCTTGGGCCAGGGCCGGCTTCTGGGTGGTATTGCACCGAGAATACTGGCTTATCCTTGAGGCGGATACCGGCGACGGTGTCGTCGTTGAGATTTTTCTCAGTAACAACGGCGCCGCATTCTTCGAGGCCTTCTTCGGAAGTGGCGAAACCATGGTTGTGGGCGGTGATCGCTACAAAGTCGGTTTCGAAGTTCTTTACGGGCTGGTTGCCTCCTCGGTGACCGAACTTGAGCTTGTAGGTCTTGGCTCCGATGGCGTGAGTGATGATTTGGTGGCCGAGGCAGATGCCGAAGATCGGGTAATCGTCGATTAGAGCGCGCACGGTTTCGTGGACGTAGGTCACTGGCTCCGGGTCGCCTGGTCCGTTTGAGAGGAAGATGCCGTCTGGGGCGATGGCCTTGATCTCTTCTGCTGAAGCTGTGGCCGGGAAGACGTGGACTTCGAAGCCGTGGAAGGCGAGTTCGCGGAAAATGGACTTCTTTGCCCCGAGGTCGAGAGCGGCGATCTTGTAGGTCTCGCGCTTGCGGGCTGGTTTGCGAACGACGGATTGGACGGGATTGTATGGCCAGCCGTCTTCGGGGGCGGAGTAGACGAACTTTTCCTTGGAAGTGACTTCCTTGACGTAGTCGGCGCCGACGATGCCTTCCCATTCCTGGGCGCGTTTGACGGCTTCCTCGTCGGAGATGTCTTCTGTGCTGATGCAGCATTTCATGGCTCCGTCTACGCGAAGCTTCTTGGTGAGAGCTCGCGTGTCGATTCCCTCGAGGCCTGGGATGCCATGCTTCTCGAGGTACTCTGGCAGAGTGGCGGTGCTACGCCAGTTGGAGGCGATGGGGCTGAGTTCGCGAATGACGAATCCGGTACACATCGGCGCGTCGGCTTCGAGGTCCTCCTCGTTGACACCGTAGTTGCCGATCATGGGCGCAGTCATGGTGATGATCTGGCCGTAATAGGAGGGGTCTGTCAGGATCTCCTGGTAGCCGGTCATGCTGGTATTGAAAACCGCTTCACCTACAACCGTCTTTTTTGCTCCGAATGCAATGCCTCGGAACACTGATCCATCTTCTAATGCGAGTACACCTGTCTGGCTGTCGTTCATTAGGTTTGGGACAAAAGTTGGTTTGCGGTGGGGCTACAATCCCTTTTTGTGACTTATTCGTAATTTGCGCTCGAGTCGGCCGATTTGGCCTGCTTGGACCTGTCTAATCCCTCCTTTCTCTCTACTGATTTTCCACAATATGCCTTACATCGAGGACCGCACACACTGGCAAACTGGCCAAGGAATCTGGGAACACGTACCCGAAAAGGACTGGAACAGCTGGGCTTGGCAGCTACGAAACCGGATCACGACCCTTGAGCAACTCGAGGAGCACATGGAGCTGACGCCTGAGGAGCGGGCTGGTTGCGAGCATGCGAATACCAAGCTCGCGATGGCGATCACGCCGTATTTCTTTAACCTGATCGACCGCGAGGATCCGAATTGTCCGATCCGCAAGCAGATGATCCCGCGTGATGGAGAGATGATTACCGGTGCGGAAGAGATGCTCGACCCAGTTGGGGAAGATGGGCACTCGCCAGTGAAAGGCTTGGTACACCGTTACCCGGACCGTGTCCTGTTTTTGGTGACGGATCGTTGTGCTGCCTATTGCCGCTACTGCACGCGTAGTCGTCTGGTGAGCAATGCGCAGGATTACAATTTCCACCCCGAGTTCGAAGCGGGCCTTCAATATATAGAAGAGCATCCGGAAGTGCGGGACGTTCTTTTGAGCGGTGGCGATCCGCTCTTGTTGTCCGATAAGAAGCTCGATTATTTGCTGGGGCGTTTGCGGGCGATACCGCACGTGGAGTTCATTCGCATCGGTTCTCGTATTCCGGTTTTTCTGCCGCAGCGTATCACTCCCGAGCTTTGCGAGATTTTCAAGAAGCACGGTCCGATCTGGATGAGCATTCACACGAACCATCCGAAGGAGTGTACCCAGACGTTGAAGGATGCCTGCGAGCGTTTGTCTTTTGCGGGGGTACCACTTGGAAACCAGTCGGTTTTGTTGAAGGATGTGAATGACGACGTGGACGTGATGAAGGCTCTGGTTCACCGACTCGTGCGCATGCGCGTTCGCCCTTACTATATATACCAGTGCGACTTGATTACTGGGAGTGCTCACTTGCGGGCTAACGTTTGCAAGGGAATCGAGATAATGAAGCAGCTCCGCGGTCACACCACTGGCTACTCGGTGCCTCAGTTCGTGATCGATGCTCCGGGTGGCGGCGGTAAGGTGCCGATCAATCCTCAGTACATCACCAAGATCGACGACGAGGCGATTCACTTCAAAAACTTCGAAGGCAAGCTCTACCGGTATCCGATCAATACTTACGGTCCACTCGAATCGGATGACGACGATTGCAAGTGCGACGAAGAGGAGATCATGTTGTAGCTCGCTCTGGGGGAGCCCCAGCGCGGTGCTTTAGCCCGCGACACTGGATAAGCTGATCTTGCATCGTGGTCGCGGGCTGAA
>NZ_JAENIL010000071.1 GCF_016595505.1 Pelagicoccus mobilis
CCAGCCCTACAAGGGATTAAAATCCTCCATTTCAGACCGTTCCGCGGATTCACGGTGAGCTATAGAGGGGAGCACCCGTTTAAATGCGTTAACCTCAAAAGCACTTGAGAGGGGATGCGGTGTCTGAGTTGATCGGTGCGCTAAGACTTAAGATCATGATCAGACCCAAAATATGCACCCTTTTTGGCCTAGTGGCCATGTTTCTTGCTGCCCAAGTCGTTGGAGCCGAGCAAGATCGTCCCAATATCCTCTGGATCGTAAGTGAGGATAACTCTGCCGAGTACTTGCGACTCTACGCCCCGACTGGGGCGCCGATGCCGAATGTCGAGCGTTTGGCCGAGCAAGGAGTGGTTTTTAATCACGCTTTCTCAAATTCGCCTGTTTGCTCGACGGCTCGCAGTACAATCATTTCTGGAGTTTACGGGCCGCACGCTCTCACGCACCATCACCGTCGCCACGAGCTAGTCCCGATCGCGGATGGTTTGCGCATGTTTCCTTACTACTTGAGGCAGGCGGGCTACTATACTTCCAACAACTCCAAGGAAGACTATAACTACATCGGCGACTCCGAGGTTTGGAACGAGTCGAGCAATAAGGCGACCTACCGCAAGCGTGCTCCGGGCCAGCCATTCTTCCACGTACAGAACTTCGGGACGACTCACGAAGGAAAGCTGCACTTCAAGAAGGAAGATATGACACCGACCAAAACAGACGTGGAACGAGTATCCGTCTCTCCGGTACATCCAAATACAAAACTCTTCCGCTATACAAACGCTCGCTATCGTGACTTGCATATGACGCTCGACGATCAGATCGGGGCGTTTCTGGAGAAGCTGGAAGCGGACGGTTTGGCTGACGATACGATCATCTTCTACTACGGTGACCATGGCGGCGTGTTGCCGGGAAGTAAGGGCTACCTTTACGAACGTGGACTACAGATCCCGATGGTCGTGTATGCACCAGAGAAATGGCGTCACCTTTTGCCGTCAGGTCCGGGCACGCGAGTTGACGGATTCGTTAGCTTCGTTGATCTCGCTCCTACCGTCTTGAACCTTGCCGGTATCGATGCTCAGAAGGGGCATGACGGAAAGGCGTTTCTGGGTGATGGGGTATCGCTCTCCGAGCTCAACGCTCGCGATACGAACTTCGCCTACGCTGATCGCTTCGACGAGAAGATCGACTTTGTGCGTGGTTTGCGTGTAGGGAATTTCAAATACGTTCGTGCGTACCATCCTTATCAGCCAGACGGCTTGATGAATGAATACCGATACCGGATGCTCGCCTACAAGGAATGGGCGGAGTTGCATGCGGATGGAGAGCTAACGGACAAGCAGGCTCAGTTCTTCAAGGCTCGCGCTCCGGAAGGATTGTACGACCTCGATAAGGATCCGTACGAGCTGAACAATTTGGCTGACGATCCAGCCTACGCGAAAAAGCTGAAGTCTATGCGAAAGGCTTTGCGAGCTCGTTTGGAATCGCTTCCAGATCTAGGCTTCTATCCAGAGAGCGCTGCTCTCGCTCTGGCCAAGTCTGGACCGATTGCCTATGGGGATGACAACAAGAAGAAGATCGTTAAATTGATGGAGATAGCGGATCTTAGCCTGCTTCCGTTCAAAAAGGCGAAGAAGGATCTTGGTGCGGCTCTCGACTCAGAAGATCCTTGGGAACGCTACTGGGGCTTGGTTGTTTGTAGCTCCTTTGGTAACGAGGCTTTGATCTATGTCGGAAAAGCCAAGGAAATGGCTAAGAAGGATAGCGAAAATCTTGTCCGTTTGCGGGCGGTGGAATTTCTTGGCCTGATCGGGGCGGAGAACCCGAACGAAGGGCTTGCTCAATGCCTCAGGGACTCCACGCATGAGGTAGAGGCGAACATCGTTCTCAACACCGTTGTCCTATTCAGTGACTTCTCTGATTGGCCAAAGCTCGAGTTAGACGAGTCATGGGTGAAAGCGGAGTGGCTTGCAACGGAGAGAGGTAATGTAAGCCGTCGCTACGGGTATCTGATGCCGTAGGGGAGGACAACATTCCCACGTTACTTTAATGGAGCCGGATTTTATCCGGCTCCTTTTTTTGTATTCGAAAGTCTGTGACGGTTTTTGATTAACCTTTTTGCAATCAGATCCTAGCAGTGTCCCGTTGCTTTTACGTTACCCCATGTTTTCCCAACTCTGTTAGGCCGAGCGATTGTCCTCGGTCGAATTTGTATGTCTCCCCAACTCAGAATTTCCGCAGCCGTGTTTGGGCTCGGCTTTAGTTTGATCGCTTTTTCTATCGCAGATGGCGGCCCGAAGTACCGCGAGGAAAAGGAGAAGCGGCTCGAGTCCATGGGGCGTGAAGATAAGGCCGAAGCGATCTTCAAGAAGTGCCTGGAGCGTTATTCCTCCTGTGAGTCCTACCGGGGACAGGTAAAGGTTAAGCGGATCGATTCCTACGAACATGGATTTAGCGTCGAGGGCTCAACGCTAGTACACACTGTGGATCACTACCGATTCGATCTAGAGTACAAGAGGCCGGCCCTAGTGGAGGCCTCATATATGAGTGTGCCTGAGAATAAGAAACGGAAGACCTTGTGGACGATATCGAAAGTGGGGGACGAGTATCACCTGGGCGACTACACGAAGAGTAATGCAAGTAAGATCGAATCAGAGCTAAGCAGTATTATGGGACCTGTCGATGTAGCGACCTACGGTTTGCTCTCCACTCTCTACGCTTTTCTCGGCGATGCAGAGGGGCTTGAGTTGTTGGATGACACCTTAGTGTTTCGCAAACGATCACGCACGGGTGGACGCATGTGCTATTTGATAGAGGCCAAAACGTATACAGATAAGAGGATTTGGATCGACTGTGAGACCTTTGAACTGCGTCGAATCGAGTACAATCCCAGCGAAGCGACCTTAGATAAGGAGATGGCTTATATTGCTTGGAAAACAGGGTTCGCAGGAGAACTTGAAGATTTGGAGGAGGAGGACCGTCCACAGGCATCGAGGTTTAGGAGCAAACGCTCGTTTTCTAGATCCCAAATTGTCTTCAACTTCGCGAGGCAGGAATTTCAGTAGCTTTGTTGTTGGTGCAGATGCGAGTTCCCATGTTTACCCGATTTTGCTCTTTCACAGCATCTCTGCCCTTGGCTGTAATCGCGCTTTCGTTTGCTCATGCCGATGGGGTCGGGCCGAAAGTCGATCGATTGACGGGAGAGAGCGCAGAGCACCGACGCCAAGCTGCGGAAGAAATCCTGCGTCAGAGCGCTGAGTTGTACGGGTTGCGCGATTCTTACTCCTGCCGAGTCGATGTGAAAAAGGTTCGTTCCTACAGTATTGCCTACGACGACATTAAGTCCGGCGGGTTGGAGACTGATAGGACCAGTTTGGTTTACCGGTACAGGTTGGAGGTTGAGTACCGGAGTCCAGAGGACTATGAGATTTCGTGGAGCTTTGTTCGTTCGTCCGGAAAGACTCGCTTGAATTGGACTATTTCCAGAATCAATGGCGAGTATCACTGGAGCGACTACAGGGAAAAGCCACCCGAGTTAACAGTGGAACCTGATTTGAGAGAACTCATCGATGCTGTGGATTCCAGCTGTTTCGGGCTCCTATCATTTCTAAACCATGTGCTCGACCCTAGTGAGCGTCTAGAGCTGTTGGATGATAATTTGGTCCTCTTGAGAACAGGAAAGAAAGACGGCAGGAAATGCTACGTCATCGCTGCAAACAAGTTCACGGATAAGAAGATATGGGTTGATTGCGAAACCTACGAGATACGAAGGATTGAATACTCTCCGAGTCGTAAGACAGTTGAGAAAGAGATCGCTTACCGGAAATGGAAAGAAGGGGACGTTCCTATGGAGTCAAAGGAGGATGAAGAGGAGTTGGTTATCGCTGCCGCTATCGTCAATCCAGCTCCTTCTTCGAAATACGAGATTGTCTTCCGTTTTCGTGAAAACGTAGAGGCCCTTCGGTAAGTCTTGGGTCCTGATTCGAATGCAGCGAGCCGATCGGTAAAAAGCTGAATTGCAAAGGAGTTCAGTTGGGTACTCAATCGTTGACTAGAATGGGTACCCCAAATTCCAGAAAGAAAGTTAGCCTGCGTGACATCGCCAAGGAAGTTGGGCTATCTGTCTCGGCGGTTTCGCTCGCCATGCGGAACAGCAGCAAAGTGTCCCCTGAACGTAGAAAAGAGGTTCTCGATACAGCAGAGCGTTTGGGTTACAAGAAGGACGGCCGCATCGTTGAGCTCATGGAGCATTTGCGCACGAAGCGTGATGATCGCTTGATATCCAAAGTCGCCGTTCTGGTCCCGGAGATTAAGCAGGAAGAGCTAAAGCGTTTTCCGTTTATTCGTCGTATCCTAGACGGATTGGAGGAGCAGGCGGAAGAAAGCGGCTATGGCCTGGATGTAATTTATCTCGAAGATCTCAAGGCGAGCCCCAAACGCTTGAAAGGGATTCTCACCGCTCGCGGAATCAAGGGGGTGATCGCGGTCCCTTGGGTGAGCGGAGTGGGTAGCTTGAAACTGGATCTTGAAGAACTCTGTGTCGCTACGGCTGGATACAGTATTATCGAACCGATGCTGAATCGGGCCTGTACAAACTATTTGCAGATGATGGATGAGCTGATCGAGCAGGCCTGTCGACTGGGATACAAACGTATCGGATTTATCATGACGTACACCCGAGGTGGAATCGGTCATAAGCTTTTCGCCTCATCTTTCTTGTTCTACTCGATGCTGATCGAGGAATCGCAGCGGATCCCGATTCTGCCGAGGAGAGATATTTGCGAGGGGAAAGTGAAGGAATGGATGGATACCTATAAGCCTGATGTGGTGATCAGTTCTGAGATGGTGCGGGGGATGCTCGCTGACTTGGGCTATGATATGCCGAAGGATCTGGGCTTCGCATCGATAGATATCGCGGAAGGTCCAGACTACGTTTCAGGGGTGGACCACAGGCATGAGCTCGTGGGGCGTGAAGCTCTCAAGCTCGCCGTGGCGGATGTGAATTTGAACAAGACTGGGCTACCGGAAAACCCAAAGGTAGTGACAGTGGATAGCCACTACCATTCAGGCGAGACGCTGAGGCGAGTGGGTGAGCCGATCGATATCAAGATACGTTCTGCCGTGCACAACGAAGCGGGCGAGTAGGGCTACTTCATAAGTCGGAACCAAGCCTTGGCCATACGCTTTGCCAAAGGGGTTACTTTGCGGAACATGTATTGGTCTGCTGCTTTTCTCACCACTTCAGAGCGAGTTGGATAGGGAAAGACGGTTAGCCCTAGTTTTTCGAGCCCTGCATTTGCGGTGAGACCGAGACTTATGTGCCCGATCAACTCTCCCGCTTGCTGGCCGACTATGGTGGCGGCGACGATCTTGTCCTTGCCGCGTTCCGTGTAGATTTTAGCAAAACCGAGAGCGGCTCCTTCGATTTTGGATCGATCGACTGAAGTGAATTTCTCCGAGTAGCAGTCGAGTGACTCGATTCGACTTTGAAGCTCCTCCCAAGTTGGCCCGATGTGGGCGACCTCCGGAGATGTGTAGGTCGAGTAGGGGATATGGCGTTTGCTCGACTTGAACATACGGAGTGGGGCGAGGGCGTTCAGCGTGGCGTACTCAGCATACGCGTAGGCTGCGTGAGTGAACTTCTCCTGTCCGCTTATGTCGCCAGCGGCGTAGACGCGCTTGTTACTGGTGCGCTGGTAGTCGTCGACTGTTACACCGTGCTCCGTGTAGGCGACTCCCGCTGCTTCCAGATTGAGTGATTCGATGTTTGGAAGGCGCCCGGTTGCAACGAGGATTTTGTCGACTTCGATTTCCCAAGGAGTTCCATCGGAGTTGCCCTCTATTTTGTATCCACTTTCTGATTTCGAGACGCGTTCGGTCTTCGCGTTCAGTCGCAACTCAATCCCGTCTTTGGTGAATTCTTCCGCGAGGATTTTTCCTGCTGCTAGGTCGTCGTGTGGCAGAACGCGGTCTCGGGTGCCGATAAGGGTGACCTTTGAACCGAGTCGAGCGAACGATTGACCGAGCTCGCAGCCGATTGGGCCCGTTCCGATGACAGCGAGTCGTGGCGGCAATTCGGTGAGGTTAAACACGGTGTCGCTTGTGAGGGGCTGGATCTCTTTCAATCCTGGGACCTCCGGAATTCGAGGTCGACTTCCAGTGCAAATCATCGCCCGTTTGAAGCGAATGGTCTCACCATTGAGCTCGATTGTATTCGGACTCGTGAATTGCGCGGTGCCATGCAAAAGTTCGATGCCTCGGTCTGTCACCGAAAGGGCAGAGTCGTCGTACGAGATCTTAGCTCGCTGTTGTCTTAGGTTTTCCATGACAGCGGGAAAATCCACTTCGATGGAACCGGTCTTGATGCCAAGCTCATTGAGGTGGCGGGCTTGGTGGACCGAGTTCACTGCGTGGATGAGCGCTTTGGAAGGCACGCATCCGGTTACGAGACAGTCTCCGCCAAGCCGCTCGCGTTCGATGAGAGCGACGCTGGCTCCGAGCATAGCTGCTCCTCCTGTCGAAACCAGTCCTGCCGTGCCTCCGCCGATTGCGATGAAGTCATAGGATTCGCGGTAGGGAAGTTTGGGCCAGTGCCTCGGGTTTACGTTTTGGTCGAGAAGCTGGTCGTGGGGATTGTCGGGGAGGACGGACATTGGGCTTATTCAGGTTTGTGGGCGCTGATTCGCCCATAGCTTAAGGCTCCTGACTTTACTGAGCTCTTGGCGTCGTTGAGCGCGTTCTTCATTTCAGCCAAGGAGAATCCAATATCGTTCGTAATCTCGGCCATGCGAGATATGCCGTAAACGAGGAGCTTCCGCTTCATAGAGCTCAATGTTTCGAGAAGAGCGGGGCCCTCGTCGTGGTAAACGATGTTCTGGAATCCAGCTTTGCTAAGGATGCTCGTATATTGCTCAACTGATTGGGCATTGCCGAGACAAGCCAGATTGCCGATCTCTCCTGCGAGTGAAGGGGGGAGTGGCTGATTGACGATCATATCGCTAATTGAAAGCCGCCCCCCCGGAGCCAAGACCTTGAACCAAGCCTGAGAGGCCTTCTCTTGGTCCTGGACGAGGCTAAACGCACATTCGCAGAGTATTCCGTCAAAAGGGCCTAGCTCCTCTGGAACTGCCTCTGCTCGAAGTTCCTGAAACTGTATCGACTCGCCGCCTACAAGTTTAGATTTGGCGAGCTCGAGTTGCTTGGGGCTCGCATCGGTCGCGAGTACATTCGCGCCGAGTTCGGCCATCTTAACGGCGGAAGAACCTCGCCCACATGCGATGTCTAGAACGCGTGTCCCGGGAGTAATCTGCAAGCTCTCGATGCTGCGTCCGCTCAGTTCGGGGCCACCAGGGTGGAAACTTTCGCCGAGGAAATCCTCGACCCAGTCGTGTTCATATACGCTGCAGCAAGATACGCCGCCGCAACAGGAGGAGTTTGAAGATTCAGATTTCATAGGTTTCCTTGCGGGCGGTTGAGGGCGTTGTATTGGCAAAAGGATACAGGAGTTCCGTCGCGTGCTGTGATATGCGTGCAACAGGTGTCGATGCGATCTTGGTCGTAGGTGTAGGCGTCCATGAAGGGTTTGATTCCGATCGCGAAGAGACGTCCCCAGCTGTTCTCGTTTTCAGAATTTTCGCTTCCCGAGATTAGATCGATAAGTTGATCAAGTTCCTCTTCTGGTAGCTGAGCGAGTGCTTCAGATTCAGACGCAAGGGCGAGGGCACGCTGTAGAGCATCTGGATCGTCGAACGTGTCGCTAACTGCTGAGATCCCCTCGGAGATCTCGGGCGAAGCCCATTTCTCGTAGGGAGGGAAAAAACGTGAAACCGGGATGAGTCCATCGTCGGAGCGTAAGGCAAGCGCCATGCGGAAGCAGTTCGGGTCGCCACAGGGGATTGGCGTGAAGTCAGCCCGGCTAAAGATTCCAGATTGTTCGGCGATGAGTCCGATCGTATCGGATGCGGTGATACGGTCGACCCGACGTGGATTCACATAGCGTCCCGAGTACATAGCGGGCTGGATCATGGCTTTGTTCACCGCTGGCGATTGAGAGGCGACTCGGATAAACTCGGAGATCTGATTGTCATTGACTCCGCGCGTCAGGGTCATGACAGGGATGGCTTCGAACCCGTGCTTCGCGCAATTTTCCAAGGCTCGGGCTTTGACCTCAACGAGCTTTTCGTTTCCGCGTAGTTTGGCGTAGACATCGGGGGTTGTGCCGTCGAATTGAAGGTAAATGGAAAGTGGCTTGCCGAGCTTCGCTAAGGATTTCGCGAAGGTGTCGTTGGAGAGTTTGATTCCGTTGGTATTGATGTAGACCTGCTTAAAGCCTTTCTCGTAGGCGAGCTCGATCATTGGCAGAATGTCCGGGTGGATGGTCGGCTCTCCGCCTGAGAGCTGCAGGGCATCTGCATCGCCGTGCTGATTGGCGAGCAATTTATCTAGCAAGGCGTCATACTCTTTGAGAGAGAGAAAGTGATCATTTTGCGGCGACGAGGACGCGTAGCAAGTCGGGCACGTGAGGTTGCACTTTTGAGTGATCTCCACGAGCAGTACGCAGCTGTGGTTATCGATTGCCGAACCGCATCCACCGCTGCCGCAACCGCAGGACGAGGCCTGCTGAGAGTCGGGGACTTTTATCAGGTACTCATTGGCGTCGCTCGATAGCAAAGCGCTAAAGGGGCCGCACTTCTGGCAAGTCTTATCCATCCAGATCTGCCTGTTGCGACGAAAGACCTCAGCTTCTATGTACTGAAGGCACCCGGGGCAGATGCTAGTGGTCTTTTTGACAAGTTCTCCGCGTTTGAAGTCAGGAAGTGTGGATACGTATTTCTTTTGTAGAGGAGGTGGTGGGACTTTGTTCATTAAGGCAGTGTTGTTCTACTTGGTGGGATTGGATTGTAGGGGCGGCGCTTGTCGCCGTACCGCGTCGGTATGACTGGGGCTCTGCGGTGCGGCGACGAGCGCCGACCCTACAAAGTAATGTCTTTAATCGGTTTAAAAAGTAGAATGAGGGATCTTTAGAAGGATGAACGCCCCAATCCGGATTGTTGCGGTATTGGGGCGGTAGATGATTTGTGATTGCTTAGCGAATACTGGAATACTGGCCGGATAAGGCTCGCCTCATTGGTTGTTTGGTGAGGCTCTTGTTCGACTTCATATCGCTTTGCTTGGGCCCTTTTGAGAGTGAGGAGTATTGTCCTGAAGTTCCATTGTCCTTGATCATCTTACTGGTCATGGAAGTTTCCCCTTGTTTGGGCCCTTTGCTATTCTGACTTGAATATTGTCCGGCAAAGCTAGCGCTAGCGAAGCCGAGTACTGCGATTATCGCGATTGTCTTTCTGATCATTTTTGTGCCGTTGGTTATAGGGTTTTATGTGACCTACTTGAGGTCGTTGGCATTGACCCTATGACGAACGACTGAGGCGCTTATTCCCGGGGCTCGTCTTTTTTCTCGGGAAATTGCTTGGTTAGCGGGCATGAAAAACCGCAGTCCCTTGGTAAGGGCCTGCGGTTGAGGAGATTGTGCATGAGCGACGTAGCTCGATTCAGGAGGTCTTTTTAGCCGATTTGGGTCATCTCGTTGACGGCGACGCTTTCGAGGGCTCCGTCGGTCGCGGCTAGGAAGTCTTTGAGGTGTTGGGCTTCCATATGGTCCTGCCAGAGCTCTCGCGTTTCCCAGTTTTCGAAAAAGAAGAAGTGAGTGGGAGTCTCGTTGTCTTGGTGCAGGTCGTAGTTGATGCAGCCAGCCTCGGCACGAGTGGTTTCGATGAGCTTGAGGAGCTCGGTTTTGACGAGATCGATGGAGTCGGCCTTGGCGTGGATGTTTGCGACTATTGTGAGTTTAGACATGATAGTGTTAAGTAATTGGATTTTTGCCCACGAAGGACACGAAGTGTCACGAAGGAGGTTGGATTTGTATCTGGTTTTTAACCACTACCGAGGATCGAAGAGACGACACTCGAGAAGCGGAGTGTGGAGACAATTACACGGCGTGCACAGGTTTTAAATGATTGAAGCAAGCTTTTTCCTGTGCCGACGTTGATCTGCGTGGTTTGAATTTGGCCTTTTTGCTTAATCGACCTAGTCCTCCGGATTTGCCGGGGCCCAGGCTTTGTCTAGTTCATCAGAGCTGTTGTTCTTATCGAGGGTCATGAGTTCTTCCAGTTCGGCGGTGTGCTTCTGATACATGGAAACGTAGTTCTCCTCATCCTGACGATGGATCTTGTGAAGCTCTGATAGCATGGCGTCGTCATTGCGTTGGAATATCGATTTCATTCGGCTTGCTTCATAGGGTTCGAAGCCGAGTAGCTTAAGGGTGTCGAATCCCAGGTTAAGGGCACTTCCGTAGGTCTCGCGTCGGATAACTGTGACGCCGTGGTCCATCAGTTCGTAAGCGGACGTTCGGTCGGCGGCGATAGAGGCGATTTTGAGGTGTGGGTAGTGTTTGGATACAAGCTCTACGAGCTCTCTCGCTTTTTCGACATCGCTAATGGTTATGACCAGAAGCTCTGCTTCGGCGGCACCCGCTGCTTCAAGAAGGTCGAGGCGGGTAACGTCGCCGTAATAGACTTCGAATCCGAATTTACGCAGCACATCGACATTGCCAGCGTCATGGTCGAGAATGACGGGTTTGATACCGGCGGTCATTAGGAATCGTCCGAGATCGGTGCCGAGGCGGCCAAAACCGGCGAGTATGACCTTGTGTCCTTTCTTGTCGATGTTGTCTGACTCACGAGTGTCTCCGCTGATTTGCTGCTTCGCGCTTAGCTTGTCGTAAGCGAGGAAGAGAAGTGGCGTGAGAAACATCGAAATGGCGACTGCTGAAATGAGCGGGTCGATTGTGGTGCTCGGGAGGACGCCATTGGTTTTGGAAAACTGGAACAAAACGAATGCGAACTCCCCTCCTTGAGCGAGGGAGATCGAAAAGAGGGTGCGGTCTGATTTCTGTACTTTAAACGCGAGTCCGGTCACGAAAAGCACAAGTGCCTTAAGGCCCATCAGGCCAAGGACCAAGCCAGTGATGAGCAGAATCTCGTCGCCGATTAAGGTGAAGTTGAGGCTCGCCCCGATGGAGATGAAGAAGATCCCGAGAAGCAGTCCTTTGAACGGCTCTATATCGCTCTCCAGTTCGTGGCGGTATTCGCTGTCGGCCAGGACAACCCCAGCCAGAAATGCTCCAAGGGCTGGTGAAAGACCGACCACTGTCATGAGTACTGATATTCCAACTACGAGTGCGAGCGCGGCCGCGACGAAGATTTCGCGTACTCGGGTGGAGGCGATGATTCGGAATATAGGCCTGCTGGCGTACTTGCCAAGTAGGAGAATCGCGAGAATGGCCCCGAGTGTGATAAGGACCTGAGCGTAGCCTGGCAGCGTGCCAATATCGAAAAGGTGGGATCCGTGATGACCGTCATCGTGAGAGAGGGGGACGGTCGCAAGCAACGGCAGGAGCGCGAGCATAGGGATGACCGCTAGGTCTTGGAAAAGTAGGACGGAGAAGATGGATCGACCAGACGATGTATCCATTAATCCCTTCTCCCGAAGTGTCTGCAGGACGATTGCTGTTGATGAGAGCGAGAGGATGAGCCCTACGGCTAGGCCTTGTTGCCAGGGGAGAAAGGCGATGGCCACGCCTGCGATGAGTACGCTCGAGACGACAACTTGCGTTCCACCCATTCCCAATATCGGCGTCCGCATCTGCCAAAGCAGGGAAGGCTTTAGTTCGAGTCCAACGAGGAAGAGCATCATGACAACTCCGAACTCTGTGAAGTGCATGACGTCTTCCACGTTTCCGATCATGGAAAAGCCGAAGGGGCCGATTACGATGCCTGCGATCAAATAGCCGAGCACGGAGCCGAGACCTAGCTTTTTGGCAATTGGTACTGCGATAGCAGCTGCGGCGAGAAAGATGAATAGTTGGAGAAGGAATTGTTCCATTAGACGGGTCTCCGAATTGCAGTGCTTAGGTTGCTGTTCAGGTAGGGGCTTTGTTTGACGAGTTCGAGGTCAAGTGTCTCGTCGCGCAAAGCGATGACCGCTTGTCGATAGTCCTCAGCGTAGGCTGATACCTTTTCCTGTCTGAGGCCACGGTGGATACCGAGTACGGCGAATGGTGGCAGCCATGTCATTTTGCAGAGTTTTGCGGTTGCTCGCATCGGGGAGGTGAGTTCGCTGATGGTGAACTCGTTGTAACCATATTTTTGGTACGTGCTATCGTCGCCTCCTGCAGTGAGGGCTTGCAGGAAGAGTTTGCCGGCGAGAGCGTTTCCGTGGGAGCCAAACCCCCAGCCGTGTTGAAGTACGAGATCGAGCCACTCCTTCATAATCGCTGGCGTGGAGTACCAGTAGAAGGGGTGTTGAAAGATGATAACGTCGTGTTCCTCGCAGAGTGCTTGCTCGCGTTTCACATCGATCAGGAAATCGGGATAGTGTGCGTAAAGGTCGTTGAGCGTGACGTTTTCCAGGCCTTCAATTGCGGAGCGCAGAGCATTGTTGATCAATGATCGCGACCTCGCTGGATGAGCGAAATTGATGAGGATCTTTTTCATAGGCGCGGAGGCGTAGAGGGGACAGGCAAGTGTGGATTGGACAAGCTCTCACATATCCGAAAGCGAGAGCCTGTCAAATGGTCGAATCTAGCGAAGGCTCTTGCTAGAGCTCTTGTGTAATTGGACGTATTACCAGCTCGTTCACCTCAACCTGTGCCGGCTGCTCAATAGCGTAGGCGATCGCTTCCGAAATGGAAGAGGGTGGAATCGCGTGCTGGCTATAAAAGTCCTTCACGCCCTCGCGGATCGCAGGATCGGGCGTGGAGTCCTCCAACTCGGTTTTGATGAGGCCAGGGGAAATTGTGGTAACCCGTATATCCGGATTTTCCATACGAAGCCCTTCCGAAATGGCGCGCACGGCGTGCTTGGTTCCGCAGTAGACGGAGAAGTTTGGAAAGACTTTGTGTCCGGCTACTGAGGCGACGTTTATGATATGCCCTTCGCCACGTTCCTTCATGCCTGGAAGAGCGGCAGCAATTCCGTACAAGAGACCTTTGATGTTCACGTCGATCATGCTGTCCCATTCGTCGACCTTTGCCATCGCCATAGGGGCGACCGGCATGATTCCGGCGTTGTTGATAACGACGTCCACTTGTCCGAACTCGGTAGTCGCTTTTTGGATAAGCTCGCTGACTTGTTCACGGTTTGTGACGTCAGTTGCTTGAGCGACAGCGGTGCCACCTGCTTTTTGGATGTCCGCGACAAGAGAGTCGAGACGCTCGACCCGGCGCGCTCCGAGGACGACGCGAGCTCCTTTACTCGCTAGGAGGCGAGCGGTTTCTTCGCCGATACCACTCGAAGCCCCGGTAATTACGATTACTTTGTTTTCTATTGTTCCCATCTGTTTTGTGTTGTTGTCGAGCGGACGAGATTTCCCGCTCTTGGTTGCGATTTATCTAAAGCTGTTCGGTTAGGTGTGATTCGAAACGTTTGAAGTCGTTTTCCACGTCGGGGTTCTTCATGACGTCGTAACAGACGAAGGTTTCGAGCGGGCTCATATTGAAGAAGCGGAAGTTCATGTGAACGGGGAGCATTAGGTCGTCCACTCCCTTGCCCTGGAAGAGGAACTGCTCGGAATCGTCGAAGGCTTCCTTCGGTGCGTTGAAGGTGATGGAGAGTAGGTACTTCTTTCCGTCGAGTGTGCCGCCTTGGCCGTATTGGATGCTCGGATCCTTGCGGGTGCGGCCGTCTCCGCCGCAGAGGCGACCATCCATCCCTTGAGTGTAGACAAGATCCATGTACTTCTTGAAGGACCATGGCACCATCATCCAGTTCGCTGGATATTGGAGGAGGACCACATCAGCCCATTGATGCTTGTCCACTTCCTCATCTGCATCGTAGCCGTTGGACACGATGGTGGTTCTCACTTCATACCCTTTTTCTTTGGCAATGGCTTGAGCCTTCTCAACGAGGGAGGAATTCAGCTTGCCTTCAGAAAATGGATACGGTTCGTGCCCGTTTATAATGAGTAGGTTTTTCATGTCTGTTGTAACGAATGATTTGGCTCAGTAAGTGCCTCGAATTGGGTAATTGTTTTCCCGAACCCACTCGACGGTATCGAGGAGTTCGACCAGATCTGCCCGGTTGAAGGGGGTATTTGAGATGTCGATCAGGTGCAGCTTGCCATCTTCGTTGGTTGCGTAAGTGGCAGGTTCGGCGAAAGGACGATCGGTCTCGTCGTCGGAACGTGGTTTTGAAATGTACAGGCCGAGCTCTTGCATTTGTTCAATGGTCAGACTGTGGGCGACCGGAATGCTAAGTCCGGTCTTCTCGACCATTGCTTGGGCTCGCTCGGGAGGGTCGCCCGAAACGGCGACGAGTTCCGCTCCGGCTTTGGCGAACCCTTCCTTGAGCGTTTCCAGCTTGCTCAGATATTTGGCGCAAAGCGGGCAGTGGAGACCGCGGTAGATAATGGCGACTTGCCAATTGTCGGGGTTCTGTCGTTGGCCGAGGGTTACGCTGCCTCCGCCGAGCAAGGGCAGGGTAATCGAGGGAATCTCTCCCCCGGAGATGAGTTTTCGGGAATCCATGATATATTTAGGTGGTCTTAGTGTTAAACCTACTAGTAGGTAGGGTAATGATCTAAAAAAAGCTGACCTAGCCGCGAAGCAAGTTGAGGTAGGTCGTGGCGGCGATTTTGAAATGGTCGCGACTCTTGAGGGAGCGGGCGATGATCTGAGCTCCGAGCAGTGTATCGTGAAAGGCGTGGGCGGCCTCGTTCGTATTCATATCCTGGGGAAGGGTTTGGTCGGCCACGCCCTGGATGAAGATACTTTCGATGACGCCGATGCAATTATTGATAGTAGATTCGAGCGTGTTTTGGAGCTTGTCGGAGAGGGTGGTGGATTCGACGCAAAGCATACCCACGAGGCATATCTTTCCTTGGGCAAGCGAGTTATCGAACATGTCGGCGAGAGCTTCTAATTTCTCGAGGACGGTTTTTTGAGAGCTCGCGATTTCGCGATAGCGGTCGCTGTAGTCGTTGCCGCAACGTAGGAGCAGGGCTTCGATCAGGTCGTCCTTTTTGGGGAAATGGTAGTGAATGCTGGCTTTGCGAATGCCCACTTCGACGCTTAAGTCGTTATAGCTCATGGCGTTCACGCCCACTCGCTGGATCAAATCCTGCGCGCAGTCCAGTAGTTCGCCTTTGGTGTCGGTAGTCGCCATGTTTCTGAAAACGATGAAATGCCTACCAGTAGGTAGGTAAGTGTCAATCGAAATCACTGGCGAGCTGAGCGAGTTCAAGAACTAGTTCAAATGTAGTGGGTTTCCGGTGACGCGTTTCAGGGCTGGTTCTTTAGAACTGAATTGATCGCCTCGACAACTGCCTCGCACTTGCTGGTGTTTTCTCCGTCGGGATGTGGTTTCGAGAAACGTCCAATGTCATTGTCGAAGTACTTGCCGCTCGCAGTGGAGAATTCCTCCGAAAGGGCCGCGTGCACGAGGATGTTCGCGCCGATGCCTATGTCCTTGCCGGAGACGCCGAAACCTTCCTTGACCATCTTGGTTGCGAGGAGGGAGCCGGGGTTGATCGCGACAAAGACGGTTTCGGGAATTTGAGAGGCAAGGAAGTGGGACCACATGGTTAGGGCCAGTTTGCTTTGCGAGTAAGCTTCCATGTCGGGCACTCGGGCACTGCCTGACAGAGCTTCCAGGTTCACGGGAGCTTGCGCGGCTGAGGACAGGTTGATGACGCGAGCGGAATCCTTCAAAAGTGGAAGGAGTCTCTGGGTGAGGAGGAAGGGGGCAATGGTGTTGACTGCAAATCGAACGTCCAAGCCGTCTGGAGTGACAGTGTTGTTGGTACGGAAGATGCCGGCATTGTTGATCAGAGCGTCGAGATGTTGATGCTTGGCTTTGATTTGCTGAGCGAGCTCCTCGACTTGAGAGAGTACAGATAGGTCGGCGATGTAGGTTTCGATCTGCGAACTATTGGAGAGGGCCGAGAGTTCAGCTTTGGCGGCTTGGAGTTTTTCGGGATTCCTGCCATGGATGAGAAGCGAGTGGCCTGCGGCCGCGATCTGTTTGGCAGCGGCGAGGCCGATTCCATCGGTAGCTCCGGTGATGAGAATTGTCTTGTTCATGATGCGTTGAATTCGACTTTCTTCGCTTGGCTCGAGAACGGTGTACTCTTTTTTGTGTCTGTTTAGCTTCTAACCCCGTCGAGGACGTTCTTGCCGATCACTCGACCGCTTTCTTGCAGGATATGGGCTTGGGTTAAGGTTTCAGCGCCCAGGGTCCCAAGGTTTGTGGTGGCTGTGGATACTAGGGTGCCTTGGTCGACGAGTTCGGAAATGCGATTGAGCAGTTCGTGTTGCTTCTCGATATCATCCGTTTGGAACATCGAACGTGTGAACATGAATTCCCAGCTGAAGCTGAGAGCCTTTGGCTTGATGGAATGGATATCGATCGATTGCGGGTCATCGATGAGGGCGATATGACCCCGTGGTTTGATGAGATCGACGATCGCGGTAAAGTGTCCTTCGGTTCCGTTGAGGGAGGCGACGTAGCGGGGCTGGATGTCGAGTTCCTTCATTTGATCCACGAGCGATTCGCGATGGTTGATGACGTGATCTGCCCCCATCTTTTTTACCCAGTCTACCGTGTCCTGGCGGGATGCGGTGGCGATGACTTTTAGTTTGGTGAGTTGCTTGGCGAGTTGTATCAGGATTGAACCTACGCCGCCTGCTCCGCCGATGATGAGAATCGCCTCTCCTTCGCCTCCGCCTTCTTTGAGGCCATATGAGTCAAAGAGAATCTCCCAAGCGGTGATGGATGTTAAGGGGAGGGCGGCAGACCTGGCGAACTCGAGAGACTTCGGTTTCTTGCCGACTATGCGTTCGTCTACTGCTTGGAGCTCGGCGTTTGATCCAGAGCGGGTGATATCTCCAGCGTAGAAGACTTCATCGCCTACTTTGAACTTACTCACCGCACTTCCTGTCTCGCGGACGATGCCGGCGGCGTCATAGCCTATTATCTTCGTTTGGCCTTCTTCGGGGCCGAACGCTTCAGCGGCCCGGACTTTGACATCGACTGGGTTGAGCGAGATGCCTTTGACCTCGACTAAGAGATCGTGCGGAGCGAGCTCCGGAGTAGGGGCGTCGAATGCGACAAGTGCGTTTTGTGCGTCGATAGGGCCGGCTTGAGTGTATCCAATTGCTTTCATTTCTTTTTGTGAGGATTAGGTTTCTGTTCGCCTGTTTGTTGAGTGAGCGGGTCGTTAGAGGCCGGGGTGGCTCTTGCCTGTTTGATAGAGATAGTAATCTCAAAAGCTGGCCGGACCATCAAACCGTAAGGCTTGTACGAATATTGGATTGAATTGTATGAATCTTGGTTTGAGTGACTCTAAGCTAGCCAATGGGGCTCTTTGAGGTCATCTTTTTGGCTATTGCTCCGGGTTTTAACCTAATTGAACCAGTAATTTTACAATGAAAACGGAAAGCGCGAAGAAAGTGTTTGAGGTCAGTGTAGAGGAGTTGAGCTCTTGGGGAGATCGTCCCCACAAGCATAACTTCTTCGAGATCGTCTACGTGGAGAAGGGGGAAGGGATCCAGTGTATCAACAAGAACCTGTTCGAGTATCGGGAGGGGAATATCTTCTTGCTGCCTCCTTTGGATTGTCACTCCTTCAAGATAGCGAAGCCGTCACGGTTCTACTTCATCCGGTTTACAGACCATTACTTCTTGAAGGAAGATGGTTTAACCCGCTACGCAGAGTGGTTTGACCGGATCGCGTATATACTGGCCAACTACAATAAGGTGCCGGGAGATATCATTTCTTCTGAGCGGGAGCGGGAGTTTATTGTCAACAGTATCAAGTCGATCCATCGGGAGTATACTGTGTCTGACTCTTACTCTGAATCGATCATCGCGGGGGCGGTGGCTGGGATCTTGAGCGTGTTGGCCCGCAGTATCGAGAACCGCTATGTGGATCAGGCCAATGAGATCGATAACCGGTTCGGGGAGGTTCTGCGTTACATAAACACGAACGTTGAGAACAACGAAAAATTGAGAGTGGATGCTCTCTCGGTCGAGTTTGGGATATCGCCGTCTTACTTTTCTGAATACTTCAAGAAAAACGCAGGGACGAGCCTGAAGGACTATATCATCAAGTCGAAACTCCGTATCGTGGAAACGAAAGTGCTGCACAGTGATGCGTCGCTTAAGGAGATCGCGTACCAGCTTGGGTTTACCGATAGCAGCCACTTGTCTCGCTGTTTCAAGAAGGTCTACGGAATGACGGTGAAAGGCTTTCGCGAAGCTCGGATCGGGTGTGGAGTGTTGGCAGGTCCCTTGCGGAATGAAGCCCTAGAATATAAGGCAAATCAGCCAGCAATAAATTGACTTATGCGGCCAACCGGTGCATAGTCGCAGACGTCGGTCTTAGCCGTATCGTATTGTTTAATACCCAAAAAAAGGAAACGTTATGTTAGGAGAAGATCACTCGCTGTTAGTCGAGTTCCCAGAATATAAGGAAGCGATCTCAGAGCTTGTTGGAAGCGATGAGGTTTTTGCGAAGGATGCGAAGCGTTACGATGAGTTGGACGCGGAAATCCGTAGCTTGGAAGAGCGTGGAACGCCAATTGATGACGACGCGATGCATGAATTGAAGAATGAGAGGGCGAGTTTGAAAGACTCGCTTTATTCGCGTCTAGGGGGCGCGTCCGTCTCGTAGATATTCAGCCTGTCGTTGTTTGCACCTTGGAAAGTAGCGGTTCTCGTAAGAGAGCCGCTACTTTGCGTTTTGCGGGGTGGGTGGGTGGTGGGAGGCGGCTCGGCGCCCCGCCCTACAGTGATGAGGTGGTGTAGGGCGCAGCGGTGAGGCGACGCTTTGCAGGGTCTTACAGCTCCAATTGGGATTGCTTGGGGGGAGGGGGAGTTGGCTGGTGGTTGTCTTGGTTGGGGGCTAAGGCTTGTTGCAGGGGGCAGGTGTGGGGATCGGTCGCTAGTCCTTGGCGGTATGTGTTGAGGAGGCGCTTGGATTCGGCGGCGAGGCGGCGGCGGGTCTCTCGGCGTTGGCCTTTGACGCGAGGAATGTACATCGTGTCGTAGGCGGTGGTTTGGTGTCGCATCCAGGCTATTGTCGCGGCCTCGGCTCGTTTCTCGACGGGGATGCGTTGCGTGCGGGCGACTGTGCCGCTGCCGACTGGAACGGCGTGGTCGGCGATTCGGGTGGCGAGCTCTTGAGCGAGCGTGTCGTAGCCTGAATGGAAGTTGAGAAAGTCTAGCACCTGCTGGCGGAATTCGACGGCGTAGTTGGCTTCCTGTTTCGCTCGTCGGTCGCGACCGGATTGGAGGCGCTTTTTGTAGGCGGGGTCTTGTCGCTCCACGAGGAGGCGGAGTCGCTCGGTCTCTATCGTCTCTTTGTCAGCCCAGACGCCGAGGGAGATGATCCGTCTGCCTTTCTTCTGTTTGACGGTCCAGGTGGGGCCGGCGGCTTTGACGCGACGTGTGAGAGTGGCGTCGCCTGGTTCGAGTAGTGCCCAGTTTTCGGGTACGTTGAGAACCTCTCCTTGGGGGGAGATAACCTTGCGGGGATGAGAGTGTGGGTGGACGTTCAACTCGGGAGATTTGTGGCAGTAAATTGTGAGACTGATTAGAAGAGGGCGTTTTGCTTTTAACCGTTGAGTTGTGCGATACTTTTCTTTGACTCGGCGAAAGTCAGTTTTGGCTCCAACCTCACCTCGTACCCCCGTTTTGGGTAAACCCTGAACCCTCCTCCACTTATGAGTACCCTAAGCACCCTGGATTGGGCGATTGTAGCTGTTTACTTCGCCATCATCGCATTCATCGTTTGGCGAGCATCGCGTAAGCAAGAGACTTCTGCCGACTATTTCTTGGCGGGACGAAACATTGGCTGGTTCGCGGTCGGGGCTTCGCTCTTTGCATCGAACATCGGTTCCGAGCATATCGTAGGCTTGGCGGGTAACGGAGCTACTAGCGGTATGGCGATGGCTCACTGGGAGTTGCATGCCTGGATCATGGTGATGCTCGGTTGGGTATTCGTTCCCTTCTATTATCGCTCGGGTGTATTCACGATGCCGGAGTTTTTGGAGAAGCGTTTCAATGCGAAGGCTCGCTGGATCCTCTCGGTTGTGTCCTTGGTGGCGTACGTGTTCACGAAGGTTTCGGTAACGGTCTACGCTGGGGGGATGGTGTTTGGTGTCATTCTTCCGGATACATTTGGCAGCCCTGAGAACGCGTTTTGGGTGGGGGCTCTCACAACAGTGGCTCTGACTGGTATCTATACGGTGATCGGGGGATTCCGGGCGGTTGTGTACACCGATGCCATGCAGGCGATCACTTTGCTGATCGGATCGTTTTTTATAACTTGGATTGGCTTGTCCAAGCTAGGTGGTTGGGGTGAGTTGCAAGCGGTGGCATCCGAGAGTGCGGAGAGTTTCGCTCTCTGGCGACCGAATACGGATCCGGACTTTCCGTGGTTGGGCGTTATGATTGCGTCACCGATTATTGGCATCTGGTACTGGTGTACTGACCAATACATCGTGCAGCGTACCTTGGCGGCGAAGAACCTGCAGCAAGCTCGCCGAGGCGCGATCTTTGGCGGTTTTCTGAAAGTGTGGCCAGTATTCATCTTTTTGTTACCAGGACTGGTTGGTTACTCGCTCTACCAGAAGGGGATGATTGACTTGCCTTTGAAAGAGGGCGATGGAGGTGAAATGGTGGTCAATGGTGACGGCGTCTTTGCCACGATGGTCACGGAACTTCTGCCGGTCGGTTTACGTGGTCTGGTTGTGGGCGGATTGATTGCGGCTTTGATGAGCTCGTTGTCTTCGCTATTTAATTCCTGTGCCTCGCTTTTCACGATCGACATTTATGAGAAGATCAATCCGCAGGCGTCAGAGCGGAGGTTGGTGCGGGTTGGTCGTTTTGCTACTGGAGTTGTCGTGGTTTTGGGGATACTTTGGATCCCGGTCATGGAGAAGATTTCTGGAGGAGGCTTGTATGTCTATCTACAGAGTGTACAGGGGTATCTGGCTCCTCCGATTACCGCAGTCTTCTTGCTCGGGCTTTTCTTCAAACGAATCAATGGAACGGGTGCGGTTGCTGGTCTAGCGATTGGCTTCGTCCTAGGTATGGTTAAGCTCACAATCCAAGGTATGGTGGGGGCTGATATGCTGCAGGGTTCGCCTTTTTTGGTCGCAATTGGTGAATACAATTTCCTTTTCGCCACTGGCTGGCTGTTTGCCATTAGCGCGATCGTAGTTGTGGTAGCGTCGCTGATGACGCCTCCTCCGCCTGCTGAGAAGATTGAAAACCTCACCTATGGTACCTTGAGTAAGGAGAGCCGCGAAGATACCAAAAGCGGAATCGGCGCTTGGGACTACATCGGTACCGCTGTGGTGCTAGGTTTGGTGGCTCTTGTTTATCTGTATTTCAGTTTCTGGCTGGGGTAGTCATTTCAGGTTGTTTTGTAAGCCGCTGCGGTGAGGCCACTGTGTGGTGGCGGGTCAACGCCCCGCCCTACAGGGAGGCGGAGGGCTCGACGGGCGGCGAGCCGCAGAGTCTTTTTTTTTGCTGTTGCGGTCCGCCCGGCGGTCGGACCCTACCACGCCTTTGCAATTGACTTTTAAGGCGGCTCTAGCAGGGTTGCGAGAGTCTTTGAGGCAAAGAGAGCACGCCGAAGACATATTTTAGAAAGGAGCGAACGCATATGAATCTGACACGCATAAATGATGTATCATGGATAATTCGTTCGCTTCTGCAGGTCGCTGTTTAAACGGCTACTGCAGGTAACTTTAGAGTGCCGCGGACGATTGGGTCACGCGGCTTTTTTGTGCCCGCGTGTCGCGCTGGTGGGTGATTCCCAGCGGTTTTTTGACAGCGAGTCTGTCACGGAAAAATAACTACGAATTTTAGTACATATATTGGGGGAGTCGTGTGGCTCTCGCGTTACGAACGATGATTTTTGATTTAGAAAAATTGGGCTGGGATGCTGGATATCAGCAACAGCTCGAGGCCATGAGTAATGGCGATTTGATTCCTGCCCGCGTGATGCGTGAAAACCGTGGGCAATACGAAGTGATGACGCGTTCTGGAGCAGGGCGTGCACGTTTGCCCGGTGCCTCTTTGTTGGATGCCGGAGACTCGTCTGAGTATCCGACAGTTGGAGACTGGCTTTTGCTGGAATCTGCTGGCGGAGCTTACGAGTATGCGATTCGTCGCGTTTTGCAAAGGCGGAGTTTATTCGAGCGACAGGCGGTGGGCGATGATTCTACGAGCCAGTTGGTCGCTTCAAACTTCGACTCTCTCTTCTTGGTGAGCGGATTGGATGGCGACTTCAACCTCGCTCGAATCCAACGTTATTTGAGTCTAGCTTGGAATAGTGGGGCCCAGCCCGTGATCGTTTTGAACAAATCCGACTTGCGTGAGGGTCTGGAAGAAGTCTTAGGGCAAGTCGCTGAAATCGCGGTGGACGTACCGGTACATGCGATCAGCGCGCATGATAGAGCGACGCTTGTTTGTTTGGATGCGTACCTTGGCTATGGGAAGACGGTCGCGTTGCTCGGTTCCTCGGGTGTTGGAAAGTCGTCCTTGGTAAACGCTTTGCTTGGTGAGCAGAGGCTGATTACTCAATCGAATCGAGCGGACGATAGTCGCGGGCGTCACACGACAACTTGGCGAGAGCTTGTGCTTCTCGATCAGGGAGGCGTGTTAGTTGATCTTCCAGGGATGCGCGAGTTGCAGCTCACTGGAGAGGAAGGTGGTATTGAGCGAGCATTCGCGGATATAGAGGAGTTGGCCAAGGGATGTCGGTTTCGCAACTGTCATCATCAGGGTGAGCCCGGGTGCGCGGTGGAGCAGGCTGTTGAGGAGGGTGTCCTATCGCCGGCTCGTTTGGCTCAGTATCACAAGTTGAAGCAAGAGCGGGGGCAGGCGGCAAGGCGGTCGCACGAACGTGTTCGCAAGGCGAATCCGAAGCTGCAGAAGCACCGTGCGAAGAAGGACTTCTTCAAATCGGTCAGTATTCGTAACCGGAAAGCGGCGAAGGCACGACGCCAGTTCGGGGAGGATGGGTTCTAGGTAGGCTGGCAAGGTGGTAGGACGGGGGGTCCTAGGTCCGGGGCGGCGCCAATAGGGCGCGCCCGGACCTTAGCTGTTGTTATTTGCGGAGAGTCGATCCCTGGCTTTTGTGGACGAGTTTGTGAGTTTGTGTCGTAGTTCTATTGGATGAAAAAAGCGATTGTAGCAGGTGCCTTTCTCGCAGGGAGTTTTTTGGGATCAGCCGTTGTGTACTATTGGTTCGGAGAGACGGATTCGGTTGATTCGCCCGCGGTAGTGGAGGACGTGGAGCTTGAGCGCTTGAGGCGGGAAAACGCTAGGCTCAGGCAGGAGGTGGAGGGCACGCAGGCGGCTACTGAGAAACCCTTCGCTCAATCGGCATCGAGCCAGGCGATTAGTCTGAGCGCTTCGGGGATTTCTGAGGAAGAGCAGGTGAAGCGACTCGAAGCTGCGAAGCGAAATATGAAGCGAATGATGGACGCCAAAGCGAGTGAGCGACTTGATACGCTCGTCCGGAGGCTCGGTCTAAGTGAGGAGCAGAGGGAGGCGTTTGCGGAGCTGTTCGAGTTGCAGGCTGAGCAGCTGTCTGATATCAAGGTGTCTTTTGTCAGTGGCGGGGCGTCGCTAAAGATGAATCGGGATAAAGAGAGCTTCGTGAGCGATCGGGATTTTGAGAACCTGGCCCGTGAAGTATTGAGTGGCGAGCAACTTGATTCCTTCTTGGAAATGCAGGAGGAGGAGCGACAAGCTAAATGGGATACTGTGGCGACTAGCAGGCTCAATCGGATCGCCCCCGCTCTGGGGATGACTGAGGAGGAGAAGGATCAGGTCTACGGGATTTATTTCGAGGAAGCCCGGCGAATGGCAGAGCCGATGTCCCCAGAGGCCCGAGCGGAGCTAGAGACTGCCCGGAACGAGCAAATGAGAGAGCTCCTCGGAGCCGAGCGTTTTGAGGCTTACCTCGACCTGGGGAAGAGCGATTACGTTAAGCGTATCGAGTTGCGGGATTAGTATCCGCTTGGCGACTCGGAGTTAGCTGCGTTGCTCAGTCCGGGAGGGATCGGTCCTTCGAAGCCGCGAGAAACGGCTTCTGTGAGGATCGCGGTGGTCGCGGTGGCGCCGATGCGAGTGACCCCGAGTTCTCGCACTTTGAGAAGATCGTCCAGAGTGCGAACTCCACCTGCTGCTTTGATTTGAACTTCGGCTCCGCTGTGTTTGCGCATGAGACGAAGGTGCTCGTGGGTTGCTCCCTTGTAGTTGTATTCGCCGCTTGTTTGTTTGACGAATCCGTATCCGGTCGAGGTTTTCACGAATGCGATTCCAAGTTCGGTGCAAATCTCGCAAAGTCGGATGATATGTGATTCATCCAGGAAATCGTTCTCGAAGATTACCTTGAGGGGAACGTGCTTCGCCCTGCAAACGGCTTGAATTTCGCGGAGCTCGCTTGTGACGTACTCCCAGTCGCCGCCAAGGACCTTGCCGTTGTTTACGACAGTGTCGATTTCTGTAGCGCCTTCGGCGATAGCGAGCTCTGTCTCCGCAACCTTGATACGTGTATGGCTGTTGCCATGAGGAAAGCCGGCGACCGCGCAGATTCCAACTCCCGAGCCAGCAAGAATTTCAGCCGCCATTGGAACGTGATAGGGCTTGATGCAAGCGGTTGCGCACTGACAATCGCGGGAGAGGATCAATCCTTCTCTAACTTGCTCGTCAGTCATCGTCGGATGAAGCAGCGAGTGGTCGATCATCTTTGCGACTTCGGGAACAGTGGGGAGCGTGTTTTCAGACATACGACGACTCTTCTGGGGATCGCGGCTCATGGCAGTCCAAAAGGGTTGGCAGAATCCGCAATTACCTGCCGATTTCGGAAATTTGTCTCGATCCCTAGTCTATGGACTCGGTGCGACTGAGGTCGCTGGGAGGGTAGCCCTTTAGTCGTTTGAAGACTCTTGAGAAATGGTGGGGGCTGGAAAAGCCAAGTGCGTGGCTGACCTCCTTGATTCTGTACCCGTGATACCTTATCAGCTCTTCGGCCCGGTCGGTTTTTAGCATGGACAAGAGTTTTGCAGGAGATTGGGAGAAATATTCGCGGCAGAGGTTGGCCAGTTGCCGTGGGCTGATTTTGAGAGATTGAGCAACGTCTGCTACGCTCAATGAATTTTCGATGGCGCTAGCGAACGCCTGGGCGAGGTCCTCTTTCTCCCTCTCTTTTTGAGGCAGTTGCCTTAGCTCTGGGCTAAGGCTTTGTTCAGGGAGGGCTCTCACGACCCGCCAGAAAAGCGATTCCGAAAGGGCGTCTTGGATAGAACCTGCATAGTGCCTCGCTTCGGTTGCTTCTCGCTCAATCTCTTTGATGAGGGCAGTGTTGTGACCTTGATCGCTTGCGATTATTTGTTCCGTGGGCGATGCGTTTTCTCGAAACAAGCGAGGTTCGGGGATGGTCGCCGAGGCTGGTTGTAGTTTGAAGTGCAATACGTAGTGCCGTTGGCCTTTACGGAGAAGGTCGCTATGCCAGTCGCCTGGTTTGATTATGAGCATTTGCCCCTCCTGGAGGCTGAGTTTGCTCTGATTTAGCGTGCACCGATAGGGACCCTTTTGGACGAGGATGATTTCGTAGTTCTCGTGTTGGTGAAGCGGATACGTTAGGTCTCCCTCTGCGGTTAAAAGGTGGAAGTCCTCGAAAACCGGTTTGATTCGCGCGAACTGTTCGAAAGGGAACGGTCGGATGAAGCGTTGCTTCTTGATATGTTCGAACTCTCTCGCGGGCATTGTACTATCGCTTAGATAGGGAGTTTACGAGCAAGCGTAGAGATGTACATCGGAGAGTATTTATTGAGTTCACTGGCCTCGTTGTTCCAATTGTCCTCATACAGGTCCTGGATGAGAAGCCCGGCCGCGGTTTGTCCTCCGATCTGGTCTTCGATGCTGTGGCTGAATTCGTAGGCGTAGCCTTTCTCCTGAATTTCGCGAAGCTTGTCGGGAGGAAGGCTTTTGGTGTCGGAAAATGGGAGTGAATATTTAACTTCGAGTTTACCTGTCTCAAGAGCTTCGTCTTGGTCGAACAGGTAGAAGCAAGGGTTCATGAATCCTGATAGTAGGCGGCCTCCTGGGCGTAGTACGCGATAACACTCCTTCCAGACTGGGCGTATCTTCTCTGCAAATACGTTGGAGACAGGGTGAAAGATCACGTCGAAGCTTTCGTCGGCGAAGCGGGATAGGTCAGCCATGTCTCCGCGTTCTGTTCGGATGGTGAGGTTCTCTCTATCGGCTACGAGAGTGTCTTTGGCTAGCTGTTCGTCGGAGTTGTCGAAACTGGTCACATTAGCTCCAGCTGCTGAAAGTATTGGCGCTTGTTGCCCACCGCCAGAGGCAAGACAGAGCAGGTCTTTGCCGGTGATGTCGCCGAACCAGGTCTTTGGAACGTTCTTGTTTGGAGTCAGGACAATGTCCCATTTGCCTTTTCGTGCGTCCGAAATCGTTTGGGGCGAGACGGGCGTGCACCATCGGCTTCCTGTTCGGGATTGGCGGTTCCAGGCTTCGCGGTTGTAAGAGAGGATGTCCATGGGAAGGGAATTAAGGGGATGGGGTGCGATATGCCTTTATGGCGTTTTCAGAAAAGAAACGCTCTGCGGCTTGGGGTGAGTTGGTAAGATAGGATTGGAATAGGTCTAGGATTTCAGGATAGCTACTGCTCGTTGAGGCTGGTGGCCAATTACTGCCGTAGATTAGGCGTTCCTTGCCCCATGTCTCCCAAAGGAAGTCGAGGAGGGGGCGATAATGGTCGAGACTCGCTGGTGGGGGATTCGTTTTCGAGCGAGACTGTAGCGATGTGACTTTGCAGTAAACGTTTGGGCGCTGGGCTAAGGATCGCATCGATTGCTGCCATTTTTGGTCGGGCGAACTGCCGTCAATATTCGGGTGACCATAGTGGTCCAGCAGGATGGTTGTGTTGGGAAGAAGGTCCGCAAGTTTCTCCGCTTTCGAGAAGAGGTCTAGGCTGGGGAGTCCGAACTCGAGGGTGAGTTTGTATCGGCTAAGCTGCTCTAGGTTTTCTAGAAGCTGTTTGTCGGTAAGGTCGAACTTGGAAATGGGGCGAAGGCGGATTCCGAGGAATTTCGGGTGGCGTGCGAACGCATGTAAGCGGTCTTCAAAATCAGGCAGGTCCGGGCGGAGATTTCCAACGATTCCGAGTACGAATGATTCTGTTTCGGCGAGTTTCAGAAGCTCAGACGTATCCGAAACTCGAGGACTCGCTTCGATGGCAATAGCGGCTGCTAATTGTTTGGGCGAAGAGCAGCGTTGCAGGTGTGAGGGAAGGGTTGTTTTACGAATCGGACTATCGCTGGGAGGCCAAGGCAGATCTGGTTGCTTCTCCAAATTGAAGAAGTGGACATGGGCGTCTATGATCTGCATGTCCCTTGCTTTTTAGTCGCGTGTGTTAGCGTACTTCGGATTTCGGGTACCTCCGTAGAGTTCGTATTCCAGCAGGCGGCATTCGATGGGCCCGTTGTAGAATTCGATCTTGCGTTTGGTTTTCAGGCCAACGCGCTTGCCGAGCGTTTTGTTGCCAGTGAAGATGTAACCCCAGTAACCGGGACAGCTTTGCTTGAAGAGATCGCCGATCGCTTTGTAGATGGATTCGAGTTGGCGTTGCTCGCCGAGTCGTTCGCCGTATTCAGGATTCAATACAATGACGCCCGGTTTTTCAGGTATGGGAGCATCTCGGAAATCGCAGATGTGGAAATCGATTAGGTGGGCGACGCCTGCTTTCTTAGCATTCGTCTCGGCTGCACGGATTGCTTGGCGGTCGATGTCGGAGGCGATGATCGGGAAGGGCAGCGAGTCAGGGATACGCTTGCGGACTTCTTTTCGGATTTCCTGATAGCGGGCGTTGTCGAATGGCTTGAAGTGCTGGAAGGCGAAT
The DNA here is from genome assembly GCF_016595505.1 of Pelagicoccus mobilis. GTDB lineage: Bacteria > Verrucomicrobiota > Verrucomicrobiia > Opitutales > Opitutaceae > Pelagicoccus > Pelagicoccus mobilis. Next base: position 27,990 of record NZ_JAENIL010000071.1, read on the forward strand.
TCGTGGCGTAGCTGCTGACCGGGGACGCCTGAAGCGAGCAGGGCGGCTTCGATGGCCAGGGTTCCGCTGCCGCACATGGGGTTGAGAAAAGGGGAGCTTTTGTCCCAGCGGGTGGCGGCGATGATGGAGGACGCAAGGTTCTCGCGAACGGGTGCTTTGCCGGGCATGGCGCGGTAGGCACGGTTGGAGATGGGGATGCCGGAAGTGTCGAGGTAGATGCAGACCTCCTCTTCGTGCCAGTAGAGAAAGATGACGCCGCGGTCTCGCTCGTTGCCGGAGTTTGGGCGGTCGCCGGTCACCTCGCGCATGCGGTCGACGATGGCGTCCTTTAGGCGGAGGTTGGGGAAGTTGGTATTTACGACGGTGTCGTTTCGAACGGAGGAGACGATGGAGATGTACGCATCTTCGGCGGGGATCCACTCTTCCCAAGGCATGCGGACGGCTTGGTGGTAGAGGTCCTCGCCGTCTCGTGCAGAGAAGTTATCGACCTCCCAAAGCACGCGGAGGCCGTTGCGTAGAGTAAGATTGAGGCGGATACAATCCTCGTAGGTGCCTTTTACAAAAACACCGTTGGAGACGAGTGACGTGGGCTCGTAGCCGAGTGACTGCAGTTCTTCTGCGAGGTAGTCGGCGCAAGCTTTAGGACAGGTGACAAGGATGGTGCGTTTGTACATGGAAACCGCACAGCATTCCAGAGGAGGGGCTACTTGTCGAAGAGAAAGATGGGGAGGTTAGGTTGTGGTGTTTCCTCGCAGATCGTAGCGCGGTGCTTTAGCCCGCGTCCCTACTGTGAGGATTCTGCAC
>NZ_JAENIL010000072.1 GCF_016595505.1 Pelagicoccus mobilis
TCATCTCTTGCAATGCGGCGTGGCGGCGAGCGCCAGTCCTACAACGCGTTGCAAACAGAATCGTCCCCGCAAGATGGTGATTAGCCTAAAAAAAGCCTCTTCCATACGGAAGAGACTTCAGCAAAAAAAACAGTTCTCAGAATCGCGAATGTCTAAACGGTCAAATACTTAGCCACCATATCATCGTCGAGAAGGCTAATATCCCCCTTCTGAACAACCGATCCGCGTTCCAAAATATAGAAGCTGTCACAAGCGTTTCGAGCGAAGTCGATATACTGCTCGACGAGGATAACACTCATTTCGCCCTTTTTGCGAATAGCATAAATCGCATCCTCAATCTGGTCGATGATCGACGGCTGAATCCCCTCCGTCGGCTCATCCAAGATCAAGATCTTCGGCTTCAACAAAAGTGCACGGCCAATCGCTAGCTGCTGCTGCTGTCCACCGCTAAGAACGCCGCCCTTACGCTTGAGCATATCCTTAAGAACAGGGAAAAGCTCATAAACAGATTGCAGCCTAGACTCCGCCTCCGCGCCCTTCGCCCCAGCGACACGCAGACTCACGTTGAGATTCTCCCAAACCGTCAATCCAGGGAAGATATCACGCCCCTGCGGAACGTATCCAATCCCCATGCGAGCACGCCTATCAGAAGGCATCCGCTCAATCGAATCGCCCGCAAACTCTATGGTGCCGGAGTTCGTACCGACAAGGCCAAGTATCGTGTTTAGCAAGGTTGTCTTGCCCACACCATTACGGCCTAGCAGAGCAACCGCCTTTTTCTCAGGGACATCAATCGAGACTCCCTTCAGAATCATCGACTCATCGTACCCCGCATAAACGTTGCGTACCGAGAGCAACATGGAATCTTGTTTCACCCCAGCAGAGGCTGTCTCTTCGACTACTGTATCCATATTTCGAATCTCCTAGTGCTTTCTCGTTTGGCGACCGAGGTAAACTTCGATTACTTGCGGGTCGCTTTTAACAAAATCAAAGCTGCCTTCCTTGAGCACATGCCCTTGGTGCAGCACCGTAACGCGGCTAGCTATCTGACGAACAAACTCCATGTCGTGCTCGATGACGATCAAGCTGTGCTTACCTTCCAGACTGAGCAATAACTCACCGGTGCGCTCGGTTTCCTCATCGCTCATTCCCGCAGCCGGTTCATCCACCAGCATGATTCGCGGATCCTGAGCTAGCAACATTCCGATCTCCAGCCACTGCTTCTGCCCATGCGAGAGCGCCCCCGCAAGATCGTGAGCATGATCTTTCAGGCGGATCGTTTCCATCACATCGTAGATCTTTTCACGGTCAGATGCCGACTCCTTGTAAAAGAGAGAATGCAGCAAACCGCGCTTTCCACTGAGGGATAGCTTTAGATTATCGTAAACCGTATGAGAACGATAAATCGTCGGATTCTGGAATTTTCGACCGATTCCAAGCTGACTGACATGGTGCTCGCGAACGCGCGTCAAATCCACATCTTCACCATTGTCCTTATGGAAGTTAATCTTGCCCTCGTCCGGTTTCGTACGGGCCGTAATCAAGTCCATAAAGGTGCTCTTTCCAGCGCCATTCGGACCGATAACCGTACGCAACTCGCCATCGCGAAGATAGAAGTTCAAGTCGTTGATAGCCTTAAAGCCATCGAAAGATTTAGTTACCCCCTCTACCGACAACACGAGAGGCGTGTGTTTTTCTGCTGGTATGTGAGCCATTAGGAAACAGGAACGGTTGAAGTTGTACTCTTGCTTCGGATACGCTTCCAAAGCGGTTTCAATTGCTGAGGCAATCCGACCAATCCGTTTGGCATAAACAATACGGTGAAGATGAAGATCGCACCGAGAATGATCAGCCAAGAGTCAGGAGCGGCCCTGAGGAAGAAACTCTTCAACAAGCTCACCACAACCGCTCCGAGGATCGGACCGAACTTTGTTCCACGACCACCAAATGCCACCCAGACCACAACATCGAGCGACTTCGCCGGAGTCATTTCATTCGCGTTGATACCCCCAACCTGCGGCACGTACAGAGCGCCAGCGGCACCAGCGATCATCGCGCACACCGTAAAGATCAGAAGCTTGTAGGTAGTTGTCGAATACCCGGAAAAACGAATACGATTTTCGCTATCACGGATCGCTTGCTGCACCTTGCCAAACTTGGTCTTCAGCACCCACGCAATCGCGAGGTAAACAGTCAGCATTAGAAGCACGCTAGCGATAAACAACCATCTCTGAGTTGACGCGGAATCAACCGACGCTCCAAAAATCTCCTTAAAACCGTTCAAACCATTGTTTCCACCAAACAAGATGAAGGACTGCCCGAAGAGCTCGAGGTTGTTCTTAAAGAACAGCAGCATCAAAGCATAGGTCAGTGCTTGCGTGATGATGGAAAAATAGACGCCCTTGATCCGCGAGCGGAATACGAGAACACCAAAAATGAACGATACGATTCCTGGAATCCCTACAGCGGCAAGCACCGCGAACGGAGCGCTTTCAAAGGGTTTCCAATACCAAGGCAATTCAGTGTAACCTTGGAAATCCATAAAGTCCGGCAACGCCGTGTTGTACACTGTATCCACGCCAACATGCAGCATGAGATACATGCCAAACGCATAAGCGCCCAACGCGAAGAACAGGCTCTGACACAAGCAAAGCATGCCTGTGTATCCCCAGAGCACATTCAAGCTCATTGCCAGAATCGCATAGGTCACGTACTTGCCCCAGAGTGAAATCTGGAAGGACGAAACGTGAAGGAAAGAATCGGGCGAAGTAAGCCCGTTCAGCATCGGTAGCGCAAAAAGCAATACGATAGCTGCGACGATGAAGCCCCTAGCTTCCAACTTATTATCAAATAAATTCATTTCAGCTTCCTCCTAGTCGTCCATGCTGCGGGATTTGGTCGGGAACAATCCTCCAGGTTTCCACTGCAGGAAGAGGATGATCACGAAGTATACGATAATCTTGCCCATCACAGGGCCCCAATACGGCTGGAGGAACTGGTCAACCGTTCCGATTCCCATCGCTGAAAGGCCGGCGCCGAGCAGATTTCCTACACCGCCAACCACTACAACCATGAAGCTATCCACGATGTAAGTCTGCCCCATAGTCGGACCAACATTGCCGATCTGCGAGAGAGCTGCCCCCGCAAGCGCGGCGAGACCACAACCGAACGCGAAGGTCAGTGAATTCACCTTACTAACAGGAATACCAAGGCTCGAAGCCATGTTCCGGTTCTGCATAACCGAGCGGATATAGAGCCCGAGGTTCGTCTTCGAAAGAAGCAACCATGTCATCAAAATTACAAAAACCGCAAAACCGATTACGAAAATACGCGTGTAGCTAAGAGCCACTCCTGCCACTTCAAAATTTCCGATCAACACGTCAGGCGTGTTTACCTGCACGTTCGCCGCTCCAAAGTTCAAGCGGAACAACTGCTGCATGATCATCGACAGACCCCAAGTCGCGAGAAGCGACTCAAGAGGACGCTTATAGAGAAAGCGGAACATCCCCTTCTCAAGTCCGTACCCAATAACGCCTGCCACCACGAATGAGATCGGAATCGCCGTCCAATAAAACCATTGGTAAGCAGCCGACTGCGTTCCAAACGCGTCCGCGAACAAATTTTGCACAACATAACAAGTGTATCCGCCAATCGCGATAAACTCGCCGTGGGCCATGTTGATGATTCCCATCAAGCCGAAAGTGATGGCCAAACCAAACGCAACGATGAGCAGGACCGACCCCGTACTCATCCCTCGCACGAGATTTCCCCAACGCTCAATCGTCTTCTGAGCAGAGTCGATATCCTTGATTGCCTCAGCGCAAATAGCGACCATCTCGGCGTCACCCGACTCGGTAGCCTCATTCTGGATACCAATAATTCCGTCGCGAGCGGGGAGCGACGCAAGCTCGCCCAAGCGAGCGATCGAATGCTTAAGAGCCTCATCATCTTCCGCATTCGCTAGAAGACTAATGTTGATCGCTTCTTCAAATTTTAAACGAACCTTCTCGTTTTCTTCCGTCTCGATCTTGCTCTGAAGAGCCTCGAGGTAGTCCGTCTTTTGACTCAACCCCAACTTCAGAGCGGCCTCTATGCGAGCCCTGGGGTCCGGAGATGAAAGATCGATGGTGTCCGTAATGGTCTTAAGAACCTTACGCAACTTACGCGATGGACGGATCTTGCTTAGATTCTCGTCGTTTTCTTCGTCCGCGATCTCGAAAATTTCATCGTTAGACAAACGTCTAAATTTTTCGGATACCTTGCGTAGGACGATGGTTTCGCTTTCCGAAACATCATAGGAAAAAACTTCGCCCGTACGCCAGGCATCTACAAAGTCTTTGATGTACGGATCACCGAGAGCGGAAAGCTCTTCCGTTATGGCGGATTGTTCGGACGACGAGGCGAGCGCCAGCCGCTCCAGGACATCTCGGGTAGCGTCTTCTTGCGCTTGAGCGCTAAGCGTCGCCACGAGGATCCCCAGCAATAGCAGGATCTTCTTCATGGTAGAGGAGAGAGAGAATGAAAGGAATAAAAGCGGAAAAAAGATCGCCTGGCGCGAAGGGGGTTACACGCCAGGCGACCAAAGTCATCAGCAATAGTCGGCTAGACTACTACGATTAGAAAGTGCCCTTGAGGAATGGCTCGCCGTAAACGTTGTCGTAAGACTCGAGAATTTCGAACTGACCGTCTTCGAGAGTCTCACCGATGTATACGTTCTTGGTGAGGTGGTGGTTCTTCTGAGAAGTAACCGTGCCGCCAGGACCGTCGAAGGAGATACCAGACTCGAGAGCCTTGATAACCGCTTCCGGCTCGAAAGTGCCAGCCTTCTCAACAGCAGCCTTCCAGAGGTAAACACCGTTGTAAGAGAGAACCATTGGAGAACAGGTTACGCGACCTTCCTTCTGTACGCCAGCTGGAGCAGTCTTGAGCCACTTGTTGAAGTTCTTAACGAACTTCTTGTTGGCTGGAGTGTCGAGAGACATGAAGTATGTCCAGCATCCAAGGTGACCTACGAGGTCCTTAGTTGGAAGTGAACGGAACTCGTCTTCAGAGAGAGAGAAAGAAACGATCGGGCAGTCGTCAGCAGTGATGCCGGAAGCTGCGATTTCCTTGAAGAAAGAAACGTTGGAGTCACCGTTGATAGTGTTGATCACACAAGCGTCACCAGAAGCAGTGAAGGCCTTGATTTCAGCAACGATCTGCTGGTAGTCGCTGTGAGAGAATGGAGTGTACTTACCAGCGGAGATAACTTCGCCGCTCGCATCCTTACGGAGGCCACCGCCGATGTTCTCAACCTTGATGCCCTTGGACTGTAGGTACTCGAACAATACGAGGTTAGTAGTCTGCGGGTAAACGTAGTCAGTACCGATGAGGTAGAACTTCTTGTAGCCTTCCTCGAGGAGGTAATCAACCGCTGGGATCGCCTGCTGGCCTACCGCTTCAGCCGTGTAGAAGATATTTGGAGACAACTCTTCACCTTCGTACTGAACTGGGTAGAAAAGAAGACCGTTGTACTTTTCGTAAACTGGGAGAACGAACTTGCGGCTAACAGAAGTCCAGCAACCGAAAGTCGCGGAAACCTTGTCCTGAGCGAGCAACTGCTCGGCCTTCTCAGCGAAGGTCGGCCAGTCAGATGCACCGTCAACTACGACCGGCTCGATCTTCTTGCCGAGTACACCGCCAGCTGCGTTGATTTCATCGAAAGTGAAAAGAAGGATGTCGCGAAGAGAGGTTTCGCTGATCGCCATGGTGCCACTCAAAGAGTGGAGAACGCCCACCTTCACGGTTTCTTCCGCCGTGAGGGAGGAACCGAAGAGTGCGGCTGCTGACGCGAGGCCGAGAGATAGTTTTTTAAGGTTCTTCATAATATAGTTATCAGAGGGTTTGGTGTTTCTCCAGAACGAGGCTGGGCAATCGCCTAGAGGAGCGACGCTCGCCCTCCATCTAGCAACTGGCGGGCCAACCCTCGGATTTTTTCGAATTTTGAACCGATCCATGAATTTTTCGCATCACGATCTTTAAAAACGATCAATATTGAGCATACGTTTTGCTCAAAAAGTATTACGCCCTAGATCATTCCCCTAGCTCTCCCGATGGCTCAATTTTTGCTTCCTGCTCAAAAAAAATCCCCTCGCTCTTGAAGCGGGCTAATCTTCCCTCCAGCCTCCCTAACCCTAGCTCCACTTTACTCACATACTATGCATCTCACCCCTCGCGAACAGGAGAAGCTCATGGTCGTCGTCGCCGCCGACCTCGCTCGCAGAAGACAGGCCCGCGGCCTCAAACTCAACTACCCCGAAGCGGTTTCCATCATCACCTACGAGATTTTCGAAGGCGCCCGCGACGGCAAATCAGTGGCCGAGCTCATGAGCTACGGAGCCACATTGCTCAAAAAAGACGACGTCATGGACGGAGTCGCCGAAATGATCCACGAGGTTCAGGTCGAAGCCACCTTCCCCGATGGCACCAAGCTCGTCACCGTGCACAACCCCATCCAATAGCTGCCATGATTCCCGGAGAAATCATCCCCGCCGACGGAGCCCCACACGAAGCAAACGTGGGGCTCGCCACCGTCACCCTCGCCGTCAGCAACACCGGCGACCGCCCCATCCAGGTCGGCAGCCACTTCCACTTTTTCGAAGTAAACAGCGCCCTCGACTTCGATCGCGACGCCGCCCGAGGCTTCCGCCTTAATATAGCGGCCGGTACCGCAGTCCGCTTCGAGCCAGGCGACTCGAAAGAAGTCGAGCTCGTCGCCCTCGCCGGTAAACGCGAAGTCTACGGACTCAACAACAAAGTCGACGGCCCGCTCTGAACACCCCCCTTCCAGAGTCCGCTTCGAAGACGATGCTTAAAACCAAGCAACTGCTGGCCGACCGAACCAAGGCCACCAAAGAAGAAATCTTCAAGTCAGTCTGCATCGACGCCGCCGAGCAACTCGACGCCGATCTCACCAGCGTCTGGACCTTCAACGAAAAGAAGACCCAAATCGAGTGCCAGCTCCGCTACGACGCCCTCGACGAAACCTACACCTCCGGCCTCGTCCTAAAAAAGGAAGACTACCCCAGGTACTTTAAAGCCATCGTCGAAGAAAACATCGTCAACGCGCCCATGGCTCGCACCCAAATCGCCACCAAGGAATTCACCGAATCCTACTTCGAGCCCAACGGGATCCACTCGCTGCTAGACTTCATATTGCACGACGACCACGTCCCAGTCGGTGTCCTATGCTGCGAGAACCGCCGCGGCGTCCGCCAATGGAGCCGAGAGGACGAAGACTTCCTACGCTCCCTCGCCACCCTCACCTCATTCCTATTCTTTCCAAACCTAGACTAAACGTTCACCAATATGAGCCTCAAATTTGACCGCCGCCAATACGCAGAAATGTTCGGCCCCACCGTGGGCGACAAAGTCCGTCTCGGTGACACCGAAATCCTGATACAAGTCGAACGCGACCTCATCGCCGGCGCAGCAGCGCGGAGGGGGGCAGCCCAAGGGGCTGGGCAAAGCCCGAGCGGAGCGAGTCAAAACGGCGGCTACGGAAACGAAGTCAAATTCGGCGGCGGCAAAGTCATCCGCGACGGGATGGGCCAATCACCCAAAGCCCTCGCAGCCGACTCCCTCGATCTCGTCATCACCAACGCCACTATCCTCGACCCAGTCCAAGGCGTCATCAAAGCAGACATCGGCATCAAGGACGGCCGCATCTCCGGCATCGGTCACGCAGGCAACCCGCTCATCCAAGATGGAGTCACCGAAGGCATGACCGTCGGCGCCTCCACCGAAGTCATCGCAGGCGAAGGCCACATCATCACAGCAGGCGGCTTCGACTCCCACATCCACTTCATCTGCCCACAGCAAATCGACGAGGCCCTCGCCTCCGGCGTTACTTCCATGACAGGGGGCGGCACCGGTCCAGCCACCGGCACCAACGCCACCACCTGCACCCCCGGCCCTTGGAATATCCACCGCATGCTCGAAGCGGCCGACGAGTACCCCATGAACCTCGGCTTCATGGGCAAGGGCAACTCCTCCAACGCAGACTCCATCCGCGAGCAAGTCGCCGCCGGAGCCATGGGACTCAAGCTTCACGAAGACTGGGGCACCCACCCCGCCGCCATCGACACCTGCCTCAGCGTCGCCGACGAGATGGACGTGCAAGTCGCCATCCACACCGACACGCTCAACGAATCCGGCTTCGTCGAGGATACCATCGCCGCCTTCAAAAACCGAGTCATCCACACCTTCCACTCCGAAGGAGCCGGCGGGGGCCACGCCCCAGACATCATCAAGGTCTGCGGCGAACTAAACGTACTGCCCTCTTCCACAAACCCTACCCGTCCTTACACAGTGAATACGATCGATGAGCACCTCGACATGCTCATGGTCTGCCACCACTTGGACAGTAAGATCCCCGAAGACGTCGCGTTCGCAGAGTCACGCATTCGCCCGCAAACAATCGCCGCCGAAGACATCCTGCACGACATCGGAGCCTTTTCCATCATGTCCTCCGACTCACAAGCCATGGGCCGCGTAGGCGAAGTCATTTCCCGCACCTGGCAAACCGCGCATAAGATGAAAGTCCAACGCGGTAAGCTCGATTCGGATACACACCCCGACGCAGACAATTTCCGAGCCCTCCGCTATATCGCGAAGTACACGCTCAATCCAGCGATCGCCTGCGGCGTCGCCCACGAGGTTGGCTCCATCGAAGTCGGCAAGCTCGCCGACATAGTGGTCTGGAAACCCGCCTTCTTCGGCGTCAAGCCAGAGCTCGTCCTCAAAGGCGGACTCATCGCCCTCGCCAACATGGGCGACCCCAACGCCTCCATCCCGACACCACAGCCAACCTTCTACCGCAAGCAATTCGCAGCGCACGGCCAAGCCAAGCACAGCACCTCCGTCACCTACGTCAGCCAAGCCTTTCTCGAAAGCGGCGAAGGCGAAAAGCTCGGCCTCAAAAAGCGACTCGTAGCCGTCAAAGGCACCCGCGACATCAGCAAAAAAGACCTGCTACACAACGAGGCCACCCCGAAGATCGAAGTCGATCCCGAAACCTACGAAGTAAAAGCCGATGGCACCCTCCTCACCTGCGAGCCCGCCACCGAAGTCCCCCTCGCCCAACGCTACTTCTTGTTCTAATCATAATCTTCTTCCTAATCACCCTCTTAATCCCCAGATCAAGATTATGAGGAAGAGGATGATTAAGATTCGCCATCGATGCACCTCATCACCACCCACTTTCACGACATCCCCGAATCCAAAACTCGGATACCACTAAAAATCGATCGTCGAAAACTCGCCAAACGCCGCTTCCGAGCTACAGCTGACGACGGCACCGATTTCGGATTCGACCTCCCCCACCCGCTCAAGCACGGCACGCCCTTTCACCAGACAGACGAAGCGGTCTACCTTATCGATCAAGCCCCCGAACCTGTCCTCCGCATCGAAATCGCCGACGCCGAACAGGCAGCCCTCTACGGCTGGATGATCGGCAACATGCACTTCAAAGCCGCCTTCGAATCCAACGCCATCCTCGCCGAGGACGATCCCGCTGTTCGCCAAATGCTAGAACGCTCAGACATTCCATTCGAAGAAGCCACCGCAGTTTTCCAACCTCCCTCAAACGCAGCTGCCCACCATCATCACTAAGGCGACCCTCTTCGGGTCCCGACCACTTTCCAGATCACTCCAGTGGTCTTGCTCATCAAGTAAGGCTCCCCCGAAGCGTCCCTGCCAATTCGCAGATCAGCACGCTCATTTCCCGCCAACTCCGCCAAACGAGTAATCTCACCGGCCAGCGAAACCTGGACTTCTCCAACCCGAGCAACCGCAGCCGCCAATTCGCTCGCGACCAAGACTCGTCCTGTAGCGATATCTCCAAAGAGGTAGTATCCAGTCAAGTCCGACAAACGGTCTCCCTCGTAAACGAAACCACCCGCGATCGCCATCATCTCATCGTGATCAATCTGCAGTAGCGGGTCGACAGCATCAGGATAGTTTCCAGACCTTGGATACACCTGAGACTGGTCACCGTTCAGATCAATTTCAAAGGTCCCTTCCAAATACGGCCAACCGTAATCTTTGCCGGCTTCAACACGATTCAGCTCCTCGATTTGCCAGTGACCGATATCCGCAACAAAGAAGCGTCCCCCTGAATCCCAACTGAGAACATTAGGATTCCGAAAACCGTAGGCATAAATTTCCGGTAGCGCGGTAGCGTGCCCAACAAATGGATTCAGGTCAGGAATTCCATACTCACCATTTCGCCCGTTACCCCCTTTCGGATCGATCCGAAAAATAGTCCCCCACGCAAGCTCCGCTCCACTGATCAAATCCGTTCGACCTATATAGCTCGCGCCCCCGTCGCCTATCCCAATGTGAAGCAAGCCATACGCAGCATCCCCTTTCTTCAGGTGAGGATTAAACACGAGCTCTTGCATCCCGTGGGACGTATCCACCATTTCGATTCGAAAAAGCTCCCGACTACCATCCAGCATCACTTCACCATTCCCGGAGTCTACTCGCCACTCCGTCACTACATACTGCAACTTCGCCTTCCGGCCTGGCGGGAGGGCAAAATCCGCCCGCCCTGCGTCACCTGCTTCCGCATGTTGCGTGTACAGCAGGCCGTCCTCCTCGAAATCAGGACTGAAGGCGAAACTCGAAAACCCCGTCGCCAATCCCGGACGATGCACGAACCCAGGCCGCGCCCTCGCCAAATCCAAAAAAACACGAACCTCCCCCTCGAAGATTTCGTAAAGCACTCCCCTCTGGTCATTCACAAATATCCGCTCTCTTCCGTGATCGAACACGCCCGCCAGCTTGTTGATCCGAGCCACCGGGATCGTATCAGAGCTCGGCGGAACACGAGCAAAGACCTCTAACTCGAGAATCAAATCCGACCGCTCAATTCCCCCCGGAATAGGGTCCTTCAAGCCTACTCTCTCGCCACCCTGCCCGACAGCCTCAGAACTCGCCTTCATCCGATTTGCATACAAGTACGCCAAAACCGCCTCAATATCATCGTCGCTCAGCCCAAACGAAGGCATTACGCTGCTAAAACGTTCATTCAACTGCTTCGCCCGTTCATCGCCGCTATCGATAACCGCCTGCGGATCCCTGATAAACCTGAACAGCCACGCCTTCTCGCTCTCATCAAAGACACCACCGAGCGCTGGACCGATCGCGTCCCGCTCAAAGCTATGGCAAGACGCGCAAAGCGTCTCAAATAGCTCACCACCTCTCTTCAGCACGTCCGCTTCCTCGCCAAACTGGGTCGACGACTGAGCGAAGCCAAGGCTTGCCGGCCAGACAGCCAGCGAAAAAAGAAGGATGAATCGATTCATTTCAGGGTAGGGGTGATCAAACGCCCCATATCCCCTGCCGGATTCCGACAATTTGCCACTCCAAAAAGCTAGGCTTCTTCTCATTCAAAATAGCTGCCCCAATTAATACCGCCCGCTCCCACAGAAGAAGCTGGTCTGTCACGAAAGATTTCATCAAAAACCAATGCTCAATCCCAAACACGATGAATCTCACCTGGCTTCCCCACATGCTGCAAACCACCGACCCGCTCTTTCCCATCGGGTCCTACGCACACTCCTACGGACTCGAAGAGCTCTGCGCCTCCGGAGAAGTTCACGACCAAGATTCCCTCCTCACATACCTGAAGTCGATCGTCTACATCAACCTGCAGGAATTCGAACTCCCGTATTTAAGATTCACTTACGAGGCCGCTCAAGAAGCCGACACCACCAAGATCTGCGAGCTCGACGAGGAAATCGGAGCCAGCAAACCATCCAAAGAACTTCGCCAAGCAAGCTCCGCTCAAGGGCAACAACGCCTAAGGCTCATTAGCAAGCTCCGCCCGACGCCCCTCTTCGAGCAACTCCTCGAACTAAAGAAAGCAAAACGCGTCACCCCACACCACCTGACCGTGTTCGCCGCAGAAAACGTAGAACTGCAAACACCCCTCGGCCCCACCCTCGCCTCCTGGAGCTACCAGGCCCTCGCCGCCCCCTGCGCCGCATCCCTCAAACTGATCCGCATTGGCCAGGAAGGAGCACAGACCGTACTCACTTCGGCGATACAGGATATCGAGACCATAATAAACGCCTCCCTTTCCATCGAACGCGAATTCGCAGGAGCGTTTCTCCCCACCCTCGACATCGCCTCGCAACGCCACGAACAAGCCTTCTCCCGACTCTTCATTTCCTAAAGTCCAAACTTCCTAACACCTAATCTCCTAAGCAAATGAACAACTCACGCCCAGTACGAATCGGCATCGGCGGCCCCGTCGGCTCCGGCAAGACAATGCTCCTCCTTCGACTCTGCGAGTCATTAAGAAGTGAATACAATCTCGTCGCCATCACCAACGACATCTATACCCGCGAAGACGCCGAATTCCTAGTACGTAACAACGCCCTCGAAGCCGACCGCGTCATGGGCGTCGAGACCGGAGGCTGCCCGCACACCGCCATTCGCGACGACACTTCCATGAACATGGCAGCCATCGACGAACTGCTCGAACGCCACCCGGACACTCAAGCGGTTCTCATCGAGTCCGGCGGCGACAACCTTTCAGCAACCTTCTCCCCCGAACTCGTAGACGCCTTCATCTACGTCATCGACGTTGCCGAAGGCGACAAGATCCCGCGCAAAGGAGGCCCTGCCATCCAATACTCAGATCTCATGATTATCAACAAAATCGAGATCGCAAAGTACGTCGGAGCCGACCTCGATGTCATGGACCGCGACTCGAAGAAGATGCGTGCGGACCGCCCATTCATTTTTTGCGACCTCAAGTCACACAAAGGACTCGACGACGTTATCGCGTGGTTAAAAAAAGAATACCTCTTCTAGAGTGTCGACAGCTCGCACCCGCACATTGAAGACACTCGCTTCCACCTCCTCAGCACGCCCTTACGTCGCTGGCCATCTCTACGCCACCTGCACAAGAGACGACAGCGGCAAGTGCATCCTTTCTCGGAAAGAGTTCAAGACCCCGATCCATATCTCCAAGCCCTACTGGAACGGCAGCAACCTGCTGCTCAACCTCATGTGCCCCACAGCGGGCATGCTCGCTGGCGATTCCGTCGACCTTGAAATCGAAATCGAAGAAGACGCCTGCCTCACCCTCTCCAATCCATCTTCAATGCGTATCCACAAGATGGATCCAGAGAGCGAAGCGACTTGGACACAAACCTTTCACGTCGCCAAAGGAGGGTTCTTGGAAAGCAATCCGGAATGGCTAATCCTCCAAGGCGAAAGCGCCTTCACTCAAAAGACCGGTATTAGAGTCGAAAAAGGAGGAGAGCTCTTCTTCATCGAAGCCATCGCCCCTGGCCGAATCGCCCACCAAGAGTCCTTCCTCTTCCGCCGATTCAGCAATCGGCTATCCCTTCGCTACGACAACGAGCTTTCCTTGCTAGAGAAGCATCGAGTTCAGCCCGAAAACGGAACCCACTCATCCTGGAGCAATGAACTCGGCGACGCCTGCCCCTTCTACATTTCAGTTCTGCTCGCCTCCGAAAAACTAAGCGATAGCAGCGACTTCTGGAAATCGATCTACGAACTACAGTCCGACGGGGCCCGCATCGGAGCAAGCAAGCTCGCCAAAGGCCCCTGCTGGAGCCTGAAAATCCTAGGCAGCGACCCCATCGCCGCTCGTCGGGCGCTCAACGCGGTTCGTGAACAGTTTTACCGAGAAATCGATCGACGCCCCGCCGACCTCCGTCGCTAATCCAGAGAATCGACAAACTCGCTTAAGTTCTTTCCAAACAAAGGAATGAACAATTTGCTCTGTATCGTTTCAACTCATTCTCTCCGCTCCCAGTTTCCGCTCCCCCTAAAGTGAAATCGTCGCCCCGCCAGCAAGCCAAATCAGCATACGCTCATTTCGCTCTCCTGTGCGGCCTCATTCTCGCCGCTTTCCTCAGCTCCTGCGAGACAGCCCCCAAGCCCCCTCCGCCACGCAAAGTCGAGCTCGCCCCCGCCCACTACTTCGACGCCAAGACCGGCATCTACTTCCCTGGCGCCCTAGGAAGGCTCTACCGCAAACCAATCGTAAACCTCGAAAACAAAACCCCTGGGCTCGGGCTCGCCATCACCTACCATAGCTCCGACGCTCGCATCGACGTATTCGTTTTCGACCTACAAGCCAGCATCATCCCTACAGGGACGGAGCCAGAGGTCATCCAGCAGAGCTTCCAGAGCGCCATCGAGGACCTAGAAAAAGCCGCCCGTACCAAGCCCTACCGAAATCTCCAGATCGGCCCGCAACAGACGGCCCGACTCTCAAGCACCGCTTTCCTTCAGAGCGAGTTTCAATACGACGAATCGCTGCTCGCCAAAGAAGGACAACTCCTCCTCTCCGGAGTAAACAGCCAAATCCTCAAAATCCGGGCCGTCAAAACTCTAGGCAGCTCCATCGACTTCGATCGATTGCTCGGCTATCTCGGCCAAGCCATCGCTCGAAGCCAGCAAAGCGGATACGGCGGCATCGACAACCAAAGCTACCAAAACATCTCCCGAAGCCTCCAATCGATCGACCTCTCAGACGGCCTCTCCCAAGCCGAAGCGATCGCCATCGCCCAAATCGAGCTCGTAAACCGCAAGCGCCACAATCGCTACGACGCCACCTCCGCCCGCGTCATCGAAAGCGGACTCCCACAATTCGCCATCGTAGCCTTCGCCCCTTACCCATCCGTAAATACAGCCTCCTCTCCACAATCCATCCGAGTCCTAGTCAGACAAAACGGCGAAGCCGACCTCCTGTCCATCGAAGGCTAGGTACTGTTTTGAAAAGAGCGTAAAACCTAGTGCTATCACCTAAGTGGAGTTGCAAATCCATGCGAAGTCGCCCAACTACCGCATTCCGACTCTTCACAAAATGGCACGCTCCACTTCGCACATCGACCTCTCCAGCCTAGAGAATCGCTCCATACTTGTCGTCGACGACAACCACTCCATCCACCGGGACTACCAATCCGTTCTCTGCCCCAATCCGCACGATGGCGAGCAGTCAGAACTCGAGAAGCTCGAAGCCCTCCTTCTAGGAGACGAAGCCGAGTCCTCCAACGAATCCCGTCATCGAAACTTCACTCTCCAATCCGCTTTCCAAGGGGAGGAAGCCGTCGAACTCGTGGAAAAGCACCTCGCCAAAGGCATCCGCTACCCAATGGCATTTGTCGACATGCGCATGCCCCCTGGCTGGGACGGGCTAGAAACCATTCGCGAACTACGCCGCCTCGATCCGGAAATGCGATTCGTGATCGTGAGCGCCTACTCCGATCACACTCACGAGACGCTCAAAAGCGAACTTGGCGAGAACTGCCTCGTCCAAATCGTCTACAAACCCTTCGACCCGCGCGAGATCTACCAGCTCGCCTACCGAATCGTCTCCAAATGGAACGAGCTTCAAGCCTCGCCAGCCTAGCAACTAAGCAAACGAGACGACCCTAGTCCTATCGGCCTCGGCCAGAACGCCCGAACAAACGCGAACGCGTGCCGCCCGCAGCGGACTTTTCCTGGGCGTTGAAGAGCGCCGAATACATGTAGTTGAAGCCATCGAGCTTCTTGCGCTCGATCTTCTTGCCGATGAAATGCTCGATCGCCGCCGCGTTCTTCACTTCATCCTCGGTCAAAAGCGTAAACGCGTCGCCCTCGCGCTGAGCACGTCCCGTACGGCCAATCCGGTGCACGTAGTCCTCCGCATGCAACGGCACGTCGTAGTTGATCACGTGCGTCACGCCCGCGATATCCAGACCACGAGCCGCAATGTCGGTCGCGACCAGCACCTCGTACTTGCCATCCTTAAAGCCCTTCAAGGCCGCCGTACGTTCAGACTGGGAACGATCCGAGTGGAGAGCCACCACCGAGTGGTTCAGCCGCTCCAAACGACGGCAAATCATATCCGCGTTGAACTTAGTACGCGTAAAAATCAGGACGCTCTCAAAGTGAGTACGCTCGAGAAGCTCGATCAGCAGCTTGTACTTCTGACGCTCCACCACCGGGTAAAACGCATGGCTCACCGTCTCCGCCGCAGAACGATTTTGCCCGATCTCCACGATCGCAGGATCATTCAAAACCCAGCCGGTCAAAGTCTTGATCGCCGGCGGCATCGTCGCCGTGAAAAGCAAAGTCTGACGCTCCTTCGAACAGTAGTTCTGCACGATCCGCTTCACGTCCGGCAAAAAGCCCATGTCCAGCATACGGTCCACCTCGTCCAGCACAAGATAGTCCATCCCCTTGAGCGACAGGTTCTTCTGGTTCAAATGGTCCAACAGACGCCCCGGAGTCGCCACGATGATCTCCGCGCCGCTCTCCAGCATCTTCAACTGGCCGCCATATTTCACGCCACCGTAGATCAGGCCGATCTTGATCCCCAAATGCTTCGAAAAGACTTTCAGCGATTCCTCCACCTGAGCCGCCAATTCGCGCGTCGGCTCAAGGATCAAACACTGGAACGGCTTGCCAGGAACGATGCGCTGCAGGATCGGCAATCCAAACGCCGCGGTCTTGCCAGTACCCGTCTGAGCTGAGCCAATCAAATCCTTGCCCTTCAAAATGATCGGGATCGATTGCTCCTGGATAGGAGTTGGCTTCTCGAAGCCGAGTTCGCTAAGCGCCTTGTTGATGGGTTCCGATAGCCCGAGTCCTGAAAATGGCATCCAGCGTATATGCTCCCCCGTTTTACACGAAGCAAGCCAACAATATACACGCACCACCCAGCCAGCGCCCCGACGCTAAAAATCGCTTTTCAAACTTCACACTAAACACTTCACACTCCACTGTCGCCCCGTCATGACGCAACCAGCCAGCCAGCCCACGCCACCCAGCATCCCAGAAGCACTCGCCCACGTGCGAGCCGACTTCCCCATCCTGCAACGCCAGGTGCACGGCAAGCCCCTCGTCTATCTCGACAACGCCGCCTCCACCCAAAAGCCGCAGCACGTCATCGACACCATCAACCGCTACTACGCCAACGAAAACTCAAACATCCACCGCGGCGTCCACCTCCTCTCCACCGAAGCCACCGGCGCCTACGAAGAAGCGCGCGGCAAGATCGCCCGCTTCCTCAACGCCGCAGACGACTCCGAAATCGTATTCACCCGCGGCACCACCGAGTCCGTAAACCTCGTAGCCCACTCCTTCGTCGAACCCCGCCTCCAGCCCGGCGACGAGATTCTCATCTCCGCCATGGAACACCACGCCAACATCGTCCCCTGGCAGCTCCTCTGCGAACGCACCGGCGCCAAACTCAAGGTCATCCCCGTCACCGACGACGTCGACCTCGACCTCAGCACCTTCGACGAACTCCTGAACGAGCGTACCAAAT
Organism: Pelagicoccus mobilis; assembly: GCF_016595505.1. Classification (GTDB taxonomy): domain Bacteria; phylum Verrucomicrobiota; class Verrucomicrobiia; order Opitutales; family Opitutaceae; genus Pelagicoccus; species Pelagicoccus mobilis. The sequence continues at coordinate 17,342 of NZ_JAENIL010000072.1, forward strand.
TTCTCTCCCTTACCTACGTCTCCAACGCCATCGGCACCGTCAACGACGTGAAGCCCCTCCTCGCCCAAGCAAAAGCCCAAGGCGTTCCCACACTGCTAGACGCCGCCCAAGCCGTGCAGCACATGCCGGTCGACGTGCAAGAGCTCGGATGCGACTTCCTCGTCCTCTCCGGGCACAAGATCTACGGCCCCACCGGCATCGGAGCGCTCTACGGACGCCGCGAACTCCTCGACGGCATGCGTCCCTACCAAGGCGGAGGCGACATGATCTCCCACGTCACCTTCGAAGGCTCCACCTTCAAAGAGCCGCCCTCCCGGTTCGAGGCCGGCACTCCCCACATCGAAGGCGCCATCGGACTCGGCGCCGCAGTCGACTACCTCTCAGGCGTCGGCCTCGAAGCCATTCACGACTACGAATCCCAATTAATCGACTACGCCGTCGCCAAACTCTCCGAAGTCGACGGCCTCCGCATCATCGGAAACCCACGCAACCGCTCCGGAGCCATCTCCTTCACCATGGGCGAAGCCCACCCGCACGACATCGGCACCGTGCTCGACACCGAAGGCGTCGCGATCCGCTCCGGACACCACTGCTGCGAACCCCTCATGCAACGCCTCGGCGTCCCCGCCACCGCCCGCGCATCCTTTTCCCTCTACAACACCCCCGAAGACGTCGACACCCTCGCCGCAGCCCTCAAGAAAACCTCCCTCCTCTTCATGTAGGAGGGCAACGCTCCGTCGTTGCCGCATCAACCGAGTAATCACTCCCCTTGAATCCAGATCTCAAAAAACTCTACCAAGAGACCCTGCTCTCCCACAGCAAGCAGCCGCACAACAACCACGAGCTGCCCGAGGCCGAGAAAACGACCATCCGAAATCCCCTCTGCGGAGACGAAATCACCGTGTATCGAAAAAACGGCGACATCACCTTCACCGCCCAAGCCTGCACCATCTGTCTCGCCTCCGCCAGCATGATGACCCAGCACCTCGCCACCCTCCCCACTCCCGAAGCCGCCGCCTTCGCCGACTCCCTCGTATCCAGACTCAAAGAGAAACCAGAAACCATCGATCTCCCCGGCGACCTAGCTGCCCTATCCGGAGTCCTCTCCTTCCCCAGCCGCATCCGCTGCGCCACACTTCCGTTCGAAGCCTACCTCTCTCTCGATTCCTCGAAGTGATTACCTTACGCAACATCACGCTCCAATACGGAGAACGCTACCTCTTCCGCGACGCCACCGCATCCATCGGAGCCAAAGACCGCATCGGTCTCGTCGGGGCGAACGGAGCTGGCAAGACCACCCTCCTCAAACTCCTCGCCGGCAAGGAACCCTACGACTCGGGAGGGATCGACAAAGCCAACTACGTCTCCATCGGATACTTGCCCCAAGACGGCATAGCAGCCCACGGCAAAACGCTCTACGACGAAGTCCACTCCGCCTTCACCAACATCATCGAGCTCAACAAAAAAATTGAAGAGGCGAACACTCGTCTCAACGATCTCGATACAGCATCCGAAGAATACGCCGAAACCCTCGAACTGCTCGGCGAATGGGAGCTCCAGCTGGAAGACCTCGACGTCGCCCGCCTCCCCTCCCGTATCGAGTCCATCCTTCTCGGCCTCGGTTTCCAATCCTCCGATATGAAACGGATGACGGACGAGTTTTCCGGCGGCTGGCAAATGCGCATCGCCCTCGCCAAACTCCTGCTCGCCCAACCCTCCCTCCTTCTCCTCGACGAACCGACCAACCACCTCGATGTCGAATCCCAATCCTGGCTCGAGGGCTTCCTTCGAAAATATCACGGCTCGCTGCTCATGGTCTCGCACGACCGCGCCTTTCTCGACTCCCTAACCACCCGCACATTCGAAGTCTACCAAGGAGCCCTCACCGTCTACACAGGCAACTACTCCAAGTACGAGTCAGCCTCCGTCGAACGCCGAACCCAACTCGAAAAAGCCTACGTCAAACAACAACGCGAGCTCGCGAAAACCGAACGCTTTATCGAGCGATTCCGAGCCAAGGCCACCAAAGCCAAGCAAGTACAATCCCGCATCAAGGCTCTCGAAAAAGTCGACCGCATCGAGATCGAGCAGGATCAAAGCGAAGTCGCCTTCTCTTTCCCAGCCCCGCCACGCTCCGGTCAAATCGTCATTGAAGTCCAAGACCTCAGCAAATCCTACGGCGAGCTCCAAGTTATCCGAGACGCCAACATCCGCATCGAACGCGGCGACCGCATAGCCGTCGTCGGAGTCAACGGAGCCGGCAAAACCACCCTAGCAAAAATCCTCGCCGGAGTAGAGCCCTACCAAAGCGGCGAACGTATTGTCGGCGGCAATACAAGCATATCCTACTTCGCCCAGCACCAAGCCGACGAACTCGACCCATCGCTCGACATTTTCGAAACCATCGAACGCGTAGCCGAAGTCGGAAACAACACCACCCTTCGCACCATCCTCGGCTCCTTCCTCTTCCAAGGCGACGACGTCTTCAAAAAAGTCAAAGTCCTCTCCGGCGGTGAACGCAACCGCGTCGCTCTCGCCAAGATGCTGGTCCAGCCAGCAAACTTCCTCATCCTCGACGAGCCAACCAACCACCTCGACATCCGCTCGCAAGACGTGCTCCGACGAGCCCTCGACGAATACTCCGGCACCTTCCTCATCGTATCCCACAACCGCGACTTCGTAGACAGCATCGTAACCAAAGTCCTAGAAGTCCGCAAAGACGGCCTTTCCCTCCACCCCGGAAACGTATCCGACTACCTGCGACGACGCGAAGAGCAACTAGCAGCTCAAGGTAGGGCGGCATCGCCGAGGCCGCCGCAACAACGTCAACCAAAAGAGTCAAAGGGAAACCCCAAAGAGCAACGTCGCCTCAGAGCCCAGCAACAAGCCAAGCTCAAACCACTCAAAGACAAGCTCAAGAAGGTCGAAGCCGAGATCGCCGAACTAGAGTCGCAACAATCTGAATACGAAACGCTGATGGCGGATCCCGACTTCTACAAAGACAACGCCAAGTCCCAGGAAGTCCTCACCACCTACGACGCCAACAAAGCCAAAATCGAAACCGCCTACGAAACCTGGTCCGAAGTGTCCGACCAGCTTGCCGAAGCGGAATAGGCATTGCGGGAAGTCGCGAAACCTGACAGCAGAGCACAAGCCTTTCAGGTAGCGTCCGTTGTCCCCAACGGACACAAAGCCACCTCCACCGGCAAAGATCCGAGCATGTCACCACAACGCGTCTTTCACTGTATTCAGCGATAACCAAAAAAAAGGCGACGCACCTATCGTACGCCGCTTCTCGAAAACCTAAACTTCGCTCAAACTACTCGTCCGCGCTGATCACAAAGTCAGCGATGTAGTGCAACAACAGGTCGCGCTCGTCATCAGAGTGCAAGTCGCCGAAGAAAGGGAACATCGTACCTTCGAATTTCCCCAACGAACGAACCTCCGCGAAAATGTAAGCCCGATCCCGTATCTCCGCGATCTTGATGTCCAAGCAAGCGGGCTCCCCACGGTATTTTCTCACGATCGTGATCGCCGCAAACCCATAGTGATCCTCCTCCTCGCAAGACGAGTAGCTAAACGCCACGCCAGCGCCTTTGAGCGAAGCTTTCAGCCACTGGCTCGCTTTCGCCACCACGTCCACGGTGCGCGAAGGCGAGGCAAGTTTAGTCGCCATCACAAGCGACAAATCACTAATCGGTTCCGGATCTCCACTTTTCATAAAGTAATCGTTCTATAGTATTTCAGTATCAATCGACAAAGACTAGCGCTCAAAACCCACGGAATCAACCCGCAGAGCGTCCTACTCTCCACAACCTCCATCCTTAAAGCCGCAATCACGGCAAGAACGGCACTTCCCATCATGCACGTAGGCCATGCTGCCGCACTTCGGACACGATTCCGCGCTCTTGTTTTGGATGCTCTTAAATAGAGAGGTCGGCTTATCCTCAGCTGGCTTGATCGTCACTTCACCGCTTTGCGCTTCCACAGCAGGAGCCGCAACACCTGCGAAATCGATCAGCCGCTCCCCATTGGATTCCGGGAAAAGCCATTGCAAGATCTGCATCATCGCATCGACCACGCTCTTACAGGTCTTGATCTGGTCGGCGACTCCCTCCTGGTCACCCACCTTCGTGAATCCACTCGGGTCAAACGCAGTGTAACGGAACGACTCGATAAGGCTCGAGAGCGGCACTCCATATTGCAGCGAAATCGAGAAGGCCTTACAGAAGCTCTCAAACATGCCATTGGCAAACGACCCCGCTTGCCCCACTCTGCCAAAGACCTCGCCGCAGCTGCCGTCCGGATAGATCCCGACCGTCAGGAACCCCTCCATGATGCCGCCGCCGACCTCGAACTTAAGCGTCTGCGAAATACGGCGCCCCGGCAAACGCACCCGACGCGGCTTGCTCGCTTCCGTCACGATCTCGCCAACTTGCTGGCGCACGCCCTCCACCAGATCGTCCCAGACGCAATCCGGATTCCACTTACGCCCTTCCGGCGTATCCACATTAAATACAGAAATCCCTTTCGAGTCCGCACGATAAAGCGCCACGCACTTGACTCCCATCTCATGGCAGTCGACCAGACATTGCTTAATATCCTCCCGGCTCGCGGTATAAGGCAGATTAACCGTCTTGGATGTCGCCCCGGAAAGGAACGGCTGGATCGCTCCCAACATCCGCATATGCCCCTTGGGCTGAATCGAACGCTTCCCATCTCCAGAAGTCGCCGAACAATCAAAAGCGCCAACGTGCTCAGCCTTCAGCCAAGGTATGTTCTCAACATGGCTCGAACCGGAAAGCACCACAGACTCGATCTCGTCCGCCGAACCGTTTTGCCCCTTCTCATGCAATTCCGTGAGGAAGGCCTCGAGCTTCGGGATGTCGCCGATCTTGAAACCGATCAGCTCGTTTAGCTGATGACGAATCGGGCCCACCTGATCCTCGTCGATGTACTGGCGAAGATGGCGAATCACCGCGGGCATGCTTGAACCGCAAGCGATGAACAAGCCGTCCAAACCGGCAACTTCCAAGGCCGCCTCGCACACCTGCTGGTTGCTGTAGCCCTGAGTGCGAAGCCCTTCGAGGGCCAAAGTGTTAAACATCTTGAGCATTCCGCCACCGGAGAGATTCTTGTACTTCACCAAGGTGTAGTCCGGTTCGGCCGATGTAGTGCCCTCGTCATACACGCCCATAGGAGCGGAGATGGTACCAGTCGGAGCCATCACCGTCGTGAAGCTGTTGCGGTAACGCTTCGCTTCGAGCACCTCGCTCCAAGTCTCCTCGTTCACGTCCTGCAATTGGCGAGCGATACCAGGAACTTCAACGGAGTGCTTTTCAAAACTCTTCGCATAGCCACGCAGCACATCCAAGGCAGTCAAGCCCTGAGCCATGGGTAAGCGAGAGCTACGAGACTTGAAGATCGCTTCCGCCTCCTTCTCGATGTCCTTGCCATGCGCGAACGCGCCGGAGAGATCCTGAACCGCCTTGTGCAGCTCAAGCACTTCACGAAGATCCTTCTCCGTGGATTCAAATCTTGGATACGCCCCGAGCTCCTGCCCCATTTCCGCGCTCGCCTTCCAGCAAGTCGAAGTCAACAAGCTTACAAGCTGGCTAGAAATCAGACGACCTTCGTCGCTGTCGTAAGGAATCCCCATCGCCATCAGCAAGCCACCCACATTCGCGTATCCGATACCCGTGGTACGGTAACGCAAAGTGCCAGCTGCGATTTCAGAAATCGGAAAACCGCCTTCCTCGATATTCAGGTCCGCCGCGATCATCGCCAGACGGATCGCCTTCTGCAACGGCTCGACGCGCATCTTCTTCGCATCGCGATCGTAGAAACGGAACACGTTGAAGCTGGAGAGATTACAAGAGGTGAAATTGAGGTGCAGGTACTCCGAACAAGGGTTGCTCGTGTAGATGTCGCCATCCGCCTTCACAGGATTCCAGATGTTGATGAAATCGTTGTTGTGCGTACCGGGCTCCGCGTTGTGCCAGACACACTCGGCGATCGCGTCGAGAATCTCCTCCGCCTTGAAGGTATCCTCCACCTTCGTCGGATCGCTCACCCAACGCGTCGCATACTCGCCTTTCGTTTGGTACGCCTTCCAAAAATCGCCCTTCAGCGAAACCGAGTGGTTCGCGTTCTGATGAGCCAAGGTTTCTCCATACAGCAGATCGTCCATTCCTGAGTCATACTGGCGGTCGGTAACCATCGGCATATCTAGCACGATGCGAGCCGCCATACGCTCCGCAGGCGAACCCTTCTGAGCATACGTTTGCGCCTTCCGCTTCAAGGCCACCGAAACGTTGTGCTCTCGCAGCACGATCTTGCCGATGTCCTCTTGCTCATTCTTCGCCTTGATGAACTCAAAAATGTCCGGGTGATCCGCAAAGAGCAGCACCATGCGAGCCGCCCGACGCGTCTTGCCGCCCGACTTGATCGCACCCGCCATGCGGTCGAAGCCTTTATCAAAGGAGATAGGGCCAGAAGCGAAGCCTTTACCCGAAATAGGCTCCTTGGAGGAACGAATCGACGAGAGGTTCACGCCAATGCCAGAGCCGCTGGAAAAGACGCCGCCCTCCGCAATCTGATGACTCAAAATGGTCTCCATGGAGTCCTCGATCCCCATCAAGAAACAAGCCGACGCCTGCGGATGCGTGTAAGCGTTAGCGATCTCCTTCACCTCAAGATTGTGATCGTCGCTATCGCCCTCCGGAATGATCGCCTTGAAAGCACGATTGCCCCGGTTGTCCATGCTCTTACGCAGGTCCGGCCGCCCCCAACGCCATTGCTCCCAATGGCCGATGTTAAACCAAACCGGCGAATTCGGGGCCCACATCTGGTAAGCCAGCAAATACTTCAACTCGTGGTTGTAGGCTACCGCGTCCGTCTCGCTGGCAAAATAGCCATGCCGCCATCCCCAAACCGTGTAGGTGTTGGCGATTCGGTCAAACGCGTGGCGGAGCGAATCCTCGTACTCGGGCGTGTCCGGGTCCCGACCAAAGAGGTACTTGCTCGCCGTTATCTTGAGGGCGTTCTCCGCCCAGAAGGAAGGCACTTCCACCCCCTTGCGCTCGTAGCTCGGCTTGCCCGTCTTCCAATCCATGATCACGACGTCGCGACGCTCCCAAGTGATCGCTTCATAAGGATTTTTCCCATCCAAGGTGAACACCCGATCGATACTCAATCCACCCAACAAATCCTCCCTCGGATCCAAAAGGATCTTTTGCCCATACCCCACATCGAGGCTGGTTTCGGAGCTAGCAGCAGAGACATCATCTAAGGTTTTCATAAGCAAAAAGGAATAGGAGATTCGGCCTCGTATACTTAGACACGAGATCGATGAAACAGGTTCAGAAGGTGCAAGGGGTTAGTGGACTGTAGAGGAATCGTTCGCTCGAAAACCGAACGACGCCGATCGCTTCGACCAACACGTATTCACGCATCAATTACACCACAACCGGCAGAAAAACGCGCCCCAATCCAGCTTCTCGGAACAGCCGCCAGTTTGGACTCACGTAGAGATTCGGATCTAGTGAAGCCCCCCATTCAGGCAAGTGAAGATCGTACCGCCAAAGTCGACCAAACGCCCCATTCCAATCCTCTCCCTAGGAAAGGGCGCCTTAAGCTCCTGACTATCAACAACCCTAAATAATTAATAAATGGTATTATTTTATTTAAAAACTAAAAACGGAGAAACCCGCACGCAAAAACGCCCTGTTTCGCGGAAGCGAGAACAGGGCGTGAAATAGTTCAGCTCAAGACAGCAGCTAAGCAGGCAAAAACTCCTTCTTATAGTCGTATTGACTTTCTAGATACTTGTTCGCTTCAGGCAGATTGGTAACAACGCCCTTCTTGGCGTTGTACTTGATTTTCTCCCCCGCCTCCAAAGCCACGATCCCGAGCAATGCGGTCTCGGTGAAGTCTGCTGCGTACTGGAAGTCAGAGCCCGCCTTCTCCCCGTTGCGGATCGCCTCCGCAAACTCGCGGAAGGGTCCGCCCTTCACACGCTTAAGCGTCTTCTTGGGCAAAGCCTTGTCCGAGCGGAGCTGCTTGAAATAGTCCTCCGGAAAAACCTTAACCGTCGAGCTGTATGTGTCCGTCCAAAGCGTCCCCTTGTCGCCCACGATGAAGGTGCCGTTCTCATTGCTCTTACGCTTGCGCCCTTGCCCGTCCACCCTTTCGGCAAAGAAGTCCGCCGGAACTCCAGGCGCCTTCTTCAAGTCCGGCAAGCGTCCGCCGTCACTCCAGGTAACTTTGATCGGCTTGCCGCCATTCGGATTCGCGAACCGATAGGAGATCGTCTCGGAGTTCGGGAAGGTTTCCGCATGCGATCCGCTCGCGCTCGCCTCGATCGCGAAAGGCCGATCCAGACCAAGCCCGGAAAAAGAGGAGTCCATGATGTGGCAAGCCATGTCGCCAATCGCTCCACAACCGTAGTCCTTCCAGCCTCTCCACTGGAATGGAACAATATTGGAATCAAAAGATTTCTTTGGGGCTACTCCAAGCCAGAGGTCGTAGTCCAAGGTCGCGGGCACCTTCTCGTTCGCGCGGGTCAATTCCCCCTGTCTCCAAATCGGGCGATTCGACCAGTGCATCACCTCTTTCACCTCGCCGAGGATCCCCGCCTGAGTCCACTCCTTGATATAGCGCAGCCCTTCGTAGGTGTGGCCTTGGTTCCCCATCTGAGTCACCACGCCCGCCTTGGCCGCAACCGCCTTCAACTGACGAGCTTCCCAAATCGTTCGCACGAGCGGCTTTTCGCAGTAGACATGCTTGCCCATCATCAAGGCCCAAAGAGCGATAGGATAGTGCATGTGGTCCGGAGTGGCGATCGACACCGCGTCGATCTTATCCCCCATCTTATCGAACATCTCTCGATAGTCCCGAAAACGCGGAACGTTCGGGTGCTTCTCGTAGGAATAGGCCGCCCGCTCGTCATCCACATCGCAAAGAGCCACGATGTTTTCGTTTTCATAACCATCTACGTGGTTCTTTCCACGTCCCCCAACGCCGATCACCGCAATGTTGACCTTGCTGTTCGGGGAAGGACCATTTCCCACAACCCAATTGGGCAATACCATAAATGAGGTCGCCGCGGCGGCGCCCGTTTTCAAAAAATGTCTTCTATCCATAAGTCGGGGTGATGCTAACTCGGGGCTCATACTAGGAGATGAAATAAGCAATACAGAGAGCTTCCTCACTCTTACAAGCGAAGATTCCCGCTCAACACCGAAACCAACCTCAAAAAGCGCCTTGTTTCGCCTCACTTTTGGGATTCCAGATGTTCCAGAAATGGGACGAACCCACCCCCGAAAATCGGAGGAAAGTTTTCAACAACTCTTTTCTTCCTAAAAACCAACAACTTACAAATCAGCGACCTTAGTTGGCACGCTCTAAGTTATAAGAGAATCAGAAACACCAAGAAAACCGATCAACTCTTAACCTAACACACCATGATCACAGTACTCTCTTACTCAGCACTCGTTTTTGCAGCTCTCGTA
>NZ_JAENIL010000073.1 GCF_016595505.1 Pelagicoccus mobilis
CACCGCGCTACGTTTTACACATGACAAGACACCAAGAGGACAATGCTTGCTCTGTCGTTGCCGCAGAGCGAAATTCCAAGGCCAAAGCAGAGGAAATGACGGAGCATTTCCCTCCTCCGATGGCCGATAGCCCAACTGCACCATAAAAAGGTAGCGTCCGCTGTCCCCAGCGGACAAATTGGCAGAACCATGCCTGCCCCTACCCAACCCCAAAAGGCCGACACCCTTCACGCACTTCACCACAATGGTGAACTCCTAAAACTCCCCAACATTTGGAATCCCATTGGAGCTCGCATCCTCGAGGCCAAGGGACATCCGGCAGTCGCTACCGCAAGCGCCGCCATTTCCGCCGCGCTCGGCTATGCCGATGGAGAGCTGATTTCGCGCAATACCCTAGTCGAGCAAGTCAGTCGCATCGCCAATAGCGTCGATGTCCCCGTCACAGCGGACATCGAAACTGGATTTGGAGAAAGCACAGACGAGCTTGCCGAAACGATCCGCCTCATCACTGAAGCAGGAGCAGTCGGCATAAACCTCGAGGACAGCATCGACGAAAACCACACGCTCCGATCCATCGACGAGCAATGCGAACGCATCGCAACCGCCAGAGCCACCGCAAATCTAGCCGGCATCAACCTCTACATAAACGCACGCATCGACGCCTTCTTCTGCCGACAATTCGCTACCACAAAAGACGCCTTGGCAGAGATCTCGATCCGCTCGCAAGCCTACCTGCAAGCCGGGGCCAGCGGCATCTACCCGATCGGGAACTCCACGCTCGACGTCGCCAAGCAAATTCGCGACCTCACCGAAGCCCCCATCAACCTTCTTGCCCTCCCCCACGCCGCCAAACCTTCGGAGCTAGCAAAAATCGGCATCAACCGCCTAAGCTACGGCCCTTTCGTATTCAGAACCTGTCTACAAAAACTCCACGAGACAATAGACGCCATCGACGAAAGCGATAACTACGACTCGATTTCATCCGGGTTCTCCACCGAGCACGTCGGCCCCTACCTCAAGCTCGAAAGCGAGGAGGCCTAGGCTCCATCGTTTTCCCTTTGCCATTCCTCTGACTCGCCATATCCCTGCTGGCATGTCCGCCATTCCTGAACGACTTGCCCAGCAAATGGCCTTCATCATCGAGGCCGACAAACTCAAGAACATCTTTCGGCAGTCCTACATAAGCGATGAGTCTCGCCGCGAAAACGACGCCGAGCACTCCTGGCACCTCGCCCTCATGGCGATCACGCTCTACGAGCACGCCAACGACCCAGAGCTCGATCTACTAAAAATCCTTCGCATGGTCATCCTGCATGACATCGTCGAGATCGACGCTGGCGACACCTACATCTACGACGAAGTCCACAAGCAAGACCAAGCCATCCGCGAGCAGCAAGCAGCAGATCGCCTTTTCGGTCTCTTGCCCGAAGACCAAGCCACCGAGTTTCGATCGATCTGGGATGAGTTCGAGGACGGGGAATCCCCCGAAGCCCGCTTCGCGAAAGCGATCGACCGCCTCCACCCCATGCTCCTCAACCACCTCGCCGGAGGCAAGACTTGGGCAAAGCACGGCGTAGTTGCCAGCCAAGTACGCCAGATCAACCAAAAGATAGAAAAAGGCAGCGAAACCCTCTGGAGCTACGCCCAGGACCTCATCCAAAAGTCAATCGCAGCAGGGACACTTCCCGATCAGTAACCCCGACGAACCAGAAGCCTCCAAGGCCGATGTCTCTCGTCGGACGAAGCCTAAACCGCTTCGCGCCGCTGCTCCAGCTCAGCTCGGACTTCTTCCATCTTCTTTCGACTGAGCGGGTATTTCAGCAGAATAACAAAAGCCAAGCCAAGGGCGACACAAGGAAGAGCGACGTACATCGTCTTGATGCTCTCCAATGTTTCGACTGATTGCTCGCCTTCAGCCACGTCAAAGCCAGCCATAAACTCCAGCAAGTAGCCACTACATGCTACCGCTAAAGTGATGGAAACCTTCACAAGCCAATTGTTCAGAGCTGCAATCACCCCTTCGCGACGACGGCCAAAACAAAGTTCATCCCAATCCGCAACGTCAGCCCGCATAGAAATAATCAGTATCCAAAAACAGGATGACGCGAAGGCGAAGAACGGCTTTGTAGCGAGAGTCAGCAAAATTTGACCTGGGAAATAAGTAACATAGAGCCCCAGTTTCGCCACAAACAGGATAGCCACCGAAGCGAGCAATAGGTGATGCTTGTCGTACTTCTTGGAGAGCTTCTGAACACAGAAAGTTCCCAGTAGACCAAAAACAAGCGGTACCGTGCGGTTGATGCCATCGAGGAAAGCTCCTGCCGCCTTATCTCCACCATAGATGTAGTAGATATGCACATACGGGTCCAAAGCCTGCACACTCGTCAAACCGAACAACACGATCGCGATCGAACTCACCACAATGACAAGCGGCTTGTTCTTGAACAGAGAGCGAGCCGTCTTAAACAGATTCTCCTGACGTTGCTTCGCCGCCACCGAATGATAGCGCTCCTCGCATACTCGAGCGCACGTTACCCCCGCCACGATTATGATCGCCCCAACTGCGAGACTAACGACCCGGACGCCAGTCACTGGATCCGAGAACACTGACAAGTTTCCGAAGAAGAATAGAAACGGTATCGCTAAAGTGGCGATCGTATTCATGTAGTTACGAATCGTGTAAACACTCGTTCGCTCGCGATAATTCGGAGTCAACTCCATGCCCAGCGACTCGTAAGGAACCGACATCAACGAATAAAACGTGTAGAACAAAGGAAAAGCGATGATCAGGTAGATGAACACCGCGTCCTCTCCCCATCCTTCAGGAACGAGCCAGACGACCGGGAAGAAACAACCGGTCAAAATCGCGCCCCAGAACAGAAGCGGCTTCCGTCTTCCCTTCGGATTCTTGAGATTGTCCGAAATCGAGCCAACAATCGGGTCCGTGATCGCATCCCAAGCCCGCGAGATTGCGAGAGCGGTCGTCACCACAGAGGGCGAAATCCCGAGCAAGATGTTAAAAAACGGCAACGCGAGATTACTGATACCGAATTGAGCATAGTGGTCGGCCGAGAGACCAAACGCATAGGCTAGCTTCTGCTTGAAAGGTACCCTGTCCTTCTCCGGGACCTGTTCAGATTCTTCAGCAGTGGGTTTCGGCTCTCGAGCGCCGGGCGTAACTTGGCTCATAGGGAAAAACGGGCAATGGGGTGATCGTTTTGCATTTTGCGCGCAAAACAAGAGTTCGGTAAAGCCTAGATTTCCTCAAACGGAACCTTCGCTAGAACAAACTCCCTCATTGCCCTCGCCAAATTTCCCTGCATTCTTTTACGCAAATCTGGCAACTTCTACCAAACTCATGAAATCCCCCCTCACAGGTCTCAGTAAATTCGACTTTTTCGGCGTCCTCCTACTCCGCTTGGGTGTAGGCGTGCTGCTCGCATTTCACGGTTACCCGATTCTCACGGGTGGAGGAGAAGTCTGGGCCGAAGTGGGCTCGGGCGCGAAAATCACAACACTCCCCGAAAATTTCTACGAATTCGCAGGGCTCGCTTCGGGACTCATCCAATTCATGGGAGGCATCCTACTCATCATCGGACTATTCACCAGAGGCGCTTCTCTCTTGCTCGTTATCGTAGTCGGATTCGCGATCGCCAACCACATCGTAGCGGAGTCCTACCAACTAAGTTTCATCGCTCACCTTCAATTAGCTCTCGGACTCCTCGGCCTCGTATTCATAGGCCCAGGACGCTTAAGCCTAGATCGCAAAGGCATCTAGCTTGATCTCACTCCGCTCCCCACAAATCACTCCCCACGCCCATCAGTGATCTGGCAGATTGAGCAAAGCAACGGACTCTACCTGCCCGAAATCGGATGGCATTTAGACGCCCGCAAACCGGTTTCAAAATCCTTCGTCTCGCACGCCCATTTCGACCACATGGGCGATCACCAAACAATTCTCTGCAGCCCTCCGACTGCGAAACTGATCGAGCAACGCATCCCCGGACAGAGAAACTGGCGTATCCACGAGTTCGGCGAAACCTTCGAACTCGAACCAGGCATAAAGGCCTGTCTCTATCCGGCCGGGCATATCGTCGGCTCCTCTATGCTTTGGGTGGAACGGGAAGGCAGAACCTTCCTCTATACCGGCGACTTCAAACTCACCCCAGGCATTTCAGCCGAAAGATGCCAACCCGTCCCTGCCGAAACCCTCATCATCGAGAGCACCTACGGCACCCCGCGCTACACGTTTCCGCCAGAGAAAGAAGTATTCGAAGATATCATACGCTTCTGTCGAGAGACCCTCGACAATGACGAAACACCGATCCTCTACGGCTACAGCCTCGGTAAAAGCCAAGCCATCCTCCGCAGCCTCTCCGAGGCATCCCTCGAGGTCATGCTGCACCCAGCCTCGCTAAAACTAACACAATCCTGCCAGAAGCTAGGTTGGGACTACCCTGCCTTTCTTCCATTCGACCCGCGAAACCACCGCGGAAAAGTCATAATTTCTCCTCCGCAAACCAAAGCCTCCAACTGGCTGAAAAGTATCCACAACCCCAAGACAGCCATGATATCCGGCTGGGCGATCGATCCCTCCGCCACCTACCGTTACCAGTGCGACAAAGCCTTTCCGCTTTCCGACCACGCGGACTACCTCGACCTGCTTAGCTTCGTAGAAAAGGTAAAACCCAAGGAAGTCTTCACCGTTCACGGTTTCGCTCGGGAATTCGCAGACACCCTACGCTCCCAAGGGTACCAAGCCTGGGCCCTAGGTCGCGAAAATCAACTCGGACTAGAAATCGAAACGAGCTCGCCACAAGCCATCACCAACAAACCTAAACCGGCCGATCCAGAAGCCGAAAACACAGCACAGGCCAACAGCCTCTCCCGCCTCGCCTCGACAGCCGCCTCAATCGCCCAAACAGATAGCAAATCCAACAAGCTCGAGATTCTCGCGAGTCAGCTCTCCGCCCTCACTCCAGACGATGTGAGCTACTGCATCAATCTGTTGGATACACCATCAGTCCAACTGACCAAGACCATCGTCAAGCAGTCGCTCATACTCGCCACAGGCTCCAGCGAATCGGAATTCAAACGCCTGCAAAGCGGTTCGAAAGACACCTCCACAACGATTCGACACCTGCTAGAACGAAATAAGGAACACCCGAGTCGCAGTCTCCAGCAAGTCTGCGCATTCCTGGAAACGCTCGCAACCGCCCCCAATCCCATTTTCCAACAATCCCTCCTCAGCGAACACCTTCGAAAGTCTCCCCCCGCCGACGCGCTTTTTCTCTACCAACACCTCAGCAACCTATCCACAATAGGTCTCACCCCGAAGCTGATTTGCCAAGGCATCGCCCAGCGATTCCAAATCGCCTGCGAGGAAACGGAAGCCGCATACCTACGATGCAGCGACCTGCCAAAAGTCAGCTCAGCGGCAGCCACAGGCACGCTCGACGAAATCAGAATCGACTACTTTCAGCCCATATCCCCGATCGCCCCCACCACCGAATCGAGCCCCGAAGCCATCATCGAAAAACAGGGGCTCTCCCTCTGGTCAGAACTCGAACACGACGGCCTACGCTGTCAGCTCCACAAAAAAGGCGAACACGCCGAACTCTACAACCGAGATGGCGAACAAATAACTCACCTCTTCCCCGAACTCGTCGAATCCGCTCGCCTTGTCCCGCAGGACTTTGTCGCCGACGCTGTCATCGTCCCCTGGGAAAACGAACGGCCCCTCCCTCAAAGCGAGCTCGACAACCGCCTCAAGCGAAAAGCCGAGGAGCTCTTCCTTGGCGAAGAGATCCCAGTCATCCTCTGGCTGATCGATCTGCTTGGTCTCGCGGATCAGGACCTGCTCGACACCCCATTGGAAAAACGTCGCCAAAAGCTAGATACGTTTTCGGTGAACACGACCGTCCGCATCACCCCAGTCACCCAACTTCTAGGAGTCCCACAAATCGAAGACGCCATCGAAAAAGCCAAGCAAGCTGGCGGACGAGGAATCGTGCTCAAAGCCCCACGCAGCCCCTACAATCCCTTAAGCTCGATCCCGCACTGGCTCCGCCTTCCCGCCGGCAAACAAGCCTAAGGCAGCAGAAAAAGGTGGAACTTCCGACTCACGAAGCGCATCAAACCCCACTCAGGAGTCGTCTAACCACTAGCCGGATCATGATCACGTCATCTACCAAACTTAATTTCCTCCTCGCCTTCTGCCTCGCCGTCCTCGTCCCGGCAGCCCTAGAAGCGGGATACGGCAACGACGCCTTTGAAGACGACCCAAGCCTCCGCCAGAAAGACGATCTGGAATGGCCGGAAGTCGAATTTCCCTCAGCCGACGAGAGAGGAAAAGGATTCAAAGCCGGTGAAACCTTCAGCTACCGAGCCCGCTGGGGCATTTTCAAGAAGGCGGGCTCCATGTCCTTCTCCACCGAGAACGCGCCCAACTCCGGCGGAAAAGCCATAACGGTAAGGACCGACGTAGCGTCCCGCGGCTTGATCAAAAAACTCTATCCGCTTCAAATGAAAGCGATCGCGCTCATAGACACCGAAAACTGGCGGGTAGTGCGAAACCAGACCCTAGAGAAATCAGGTTCCGATCATAAATCGAACGTCACCCTCTTCGATTTCGATCGCATGCTCATGAACTACGAGGACAAGTTCCGCCCTGAGCGAAACCACATTCGCGAGCTTCCTTACGACTGCCCCGTCGACTACGCCTCCGCATTTCTGCAGATCCGAGGCTTCGATCTAGAAGTCGGCACCGTCTACCCGCTTTTCATCACCACCAAGGGCAAATTCTACTACGCCCAGCTCAAGGTCATGGAGATGGAAACACTCAAAACCGTACTCGGAGAAAAGGAGTGCTTTCGACTCGAGCCCATCAGCTCCTACCCGCAGAGCAAAGTATTCCGAGAAGGCGGAAAAATGGCACTTTGGGTAACCAACGACCAAGATCGCATCCCCGTCCAACTCGAAGTCAAAGCCCCCGTCGGAACCGCCTCCATCCGCCTAGAAAGCTATACGACCGAAGGCTAAGCCCCTAAATCGGCACTCCGCTTACTTTTCATCAAAAACCAGAATATCCCCTGGTTGACATTCCAGCACCTCGCAAATCGCCTCCAGCGTACTGAAACGAACTGCCTTCGCCTTGCCCGTCTTCAGAATCGAGAGATTCGCAAGAGTGAGCCCAACTTTCTCAGAGAGTTCGGTCAGACTCATCCCCTTCGCCTTCATCCGCTCGTCTAGTCTTACTCGTATCGGCATAGCTCGCTCCTAGATCGTTAGCTCCTGCTCCTCTCGCATCTTCGCCCCGAGCCGAAAAACCTCCGAGAGCGCAAACACGCACAATCCCGCTACCAACAGCCCCCCATTCAGAGAGAGGTGCCCGTTTAGAGTGAATCCCTGAGGCCGCAAGGCGGAGTCAGCAATACCGCTCACAATAAGCTCCATCAAGAGGTCCCAAAAAACGCCCACTAGAATCCAGCTTCCAAGCGTCCTCAAGCGCTTCGCATTCGCAGCCGCAAACGCCTCCCCCCTTTCCACCGACTCCAATAGCTTCCGAAAATGCCAAACGGGGGCCAAAAAAATCCCCATAAATCCCAAGGTTAAGAAAACGAAAATAGGAAACTCCGCAGGCCGCTCGTCCCAATACTCCCTACCGAACTTGACTCGAACAATCACCGGCTCCTCTAGCTCCAGCTCCCCAACAAACCCGTCTTTGCTCTCTACCGAGAAGGCGCTTGTATCGAACGAGCTAGCGTAGCCCTGCACACTCCTCTCGACGAAAGTATCAACCCCAGAGAATTC
The DNA here is from genome assembly GCF_016595505.1 of Pelagicoccus mobilis. GTDB lineage: Bacteria > Verrucomicrobiota > Verrucomicrobiia > Opitutales > Opitutaceae > Pelagicoccus > Pelagicoccus mobilis. Next base: position 7,813 of record NZ_JAENIL010000073.1, read on the forward strand.
GAGAACAACCAAGACAACCAAACCCCCGCAGGACACCAGCCCACCCCACCAACAAAACCCTGCAATGAACTTCAAAGCCGCCAACGATCTAGATCTTGCCTTCATTTATCGTTTATCAATAAACTAAGAGCCTCAGTCAATCTTGTTTTATTGTTTTTCGATAAATCCCATTTTCGCAGCCACACTGCCTCAGTCCCCTACCCAACACACAAAGGCGTATCCAATATTCTTCTACACCTCTTTGAATCTCGCGAGCGAATCCAAATGTTAGTCGTTCGCCATTCCAAGTTCCTGAACTTACGCGCCTTCCGAACGCAAAGCGTTGACTACTGCCGCTCAGCGGTCCCTCATTTCCACATGGCTAAAGTATATCCTAACATTCTCGCCGCAATCGGCAACACTCCAATCGTAAAGCTCAACAAGCTCACCGAGGGCCTCGACGCCGAGGTCTACGTAAAGTGCGAATTCTTCAACCCTCTTTCTAGCGTTAAAGACCGTATCGGTCTCGCCATGATCGAAGCCGCAGAACGCGACGGCAAACTCGACTCCTCCAAAACCATCATCGAGCCAACCTCAGGCAACACCGGCATCGCTCTCGCGTTCGTAGCTGCAGCCAAGGGCTACCGCCTCATCCTAACAATGCCAGAGACCATGTCTATGGAGCGTCGCGTCCTCCTCAAGATGCTCGGCGCCGAACTCGTCCTCACCCCTGGCCCGAAGGGCATGGGAGGAGCAATCGCTAAAGCTGGCGAGCTCGTCGAGGAATACGGCGACAAGGCATTCATGCCTCAACAATTCGAAAACCCAGCTAACCCGGAAATCCACCGCAAGACCACTGCCGAGGAAATCTGGGAAGCGACAGAAGGATCTATCGACGCTTTCGTCGCGGGTGTCGGCACCGGCGGTACCATCACTGGCGTTTCTGAAGTCATCAAGAGCCGTAAGGAGCTTTTCACAGTAGCGGTTGAACCAGAAGCTTCCCCCGTTATCTCCGGTGGAAACCCAGGTCCTCACAAGATTCAAGGTATCGGTGCCGGCTTCATCCCAGCCAACTGTAACACCGGCATCGTTGACGACGTGATCAAGGTTGCCAACGAAGACGCATTCGCGACCGCTCAAGCCGTTTCCCTCCAGGAAGGCATCAGCGTAGGTATCTCTTCAGGCGCGAACATCTGGTCCGCAATCGAGCTCGCTAAGCGCCCAGAAATGGCAGGTAAGAAGATCGTCACAATCGCGGCCAGCTCCGGAGAGCGTTACATCAGTACCCCTCTCGGCGAAAAGGCACGCACCGAAGCAGCCGCTCTCACCGCGTAGTAGAGCAACCAATACGAAATTTCAGACAAAGCCCGACGCCCCCCAAGGCGCCGGGCTTTTTGCTACACGGCCAGCGACAGTAAGCATCGACACCACACCAAAACAACCAACCCCATCCCTCCAACCAAATCATGCTGGCAAAGCCATCATGCTCCGCCGGATCATCATCCCAAAAAACATCACTCCCCACATCCCCTCTCGCCCTCAAAGCCAATCTCCCAACTCTAAATCGATTATTTAGATAATCTTTATCTGAATTATCTGATTTACTAATTTATAAAACCGCCTACTTACTCCACGAAATAACGAGACTGTAGCTTCGGATCGCCGGATAAACGCGGCAAATCCGCCGCAACGATCTATCCTTTTTCCGAAAAACGAGACTTACATGAGTGATTCACCAATAAATCCGCCGATCCCATCGGATTTGACCGCGCAGCTATCGAATTTGACGCCGCAACAACAGGCCTTTTTGGCCGGTTACCTCTGGGCTGAAAGCCAGAGAGGTGGAGTCCCTGCCGCAGTCGCGACCAATGGAGCAGCCCCCGCAGCAGCGCCAAAGCGCCCTATCACTGTGATTTCGGCCTCTGCCACAGGAAATGCAGCCGGAGTGGCCAAGAAGCTTGTCGCAAAGCTCGAAGCTGAGTCTCTGGACGTGAAACTCACCAGCGCGGGAAGCTACAAGGCTCGCCAGCTTCCCAAGGAGGACATCGTGATCATCGCTACTTCTACCCAAGGCGATGGCGAACCGCCGGAAGAAGGCGTACCTCTACACAGTTACTTGTTCGGCAAGAAAGCGCCTAAGCTCGACGGACTCAGTTTCGCAGTCGTTGGCTTGGGAGACAGCTCTTACCCTCAATTCTGCCAATGCGGAATCGACTTCGACACCAAGCTAGGCGAACTCGGCGGCGAGCGCTTGCTCGACCGCGTTGACGCCGATGTCGACTACGAAGCGGTAACGGACGAGTGGATCGACAACATGGTCGCCAAGTTGAAAGAAGTCGCTGGCGGCAGTTCCGCTGCAGTCGCAGCAGCACCTGCTCAAGCGGCAGAAGCAGCGAGCGAGAGCGCGTTCAATAAGGAGAATCCATTCACCGCGACACTGCTTAACAGCCACCCACTCGTAACAGACGATGCGGGTCGCATGGTGAATCACATCGAGATCGATCTCGACGGCTCTGGCCTACAATACCAAGTCGGCGACGTCCTGGGTGTTGTAACCAACAACACCGCTGAAGTTGTAGATGAAGTATTGGAACTGAACGGCCTATCGGGTGATGAGAGCATCGAAGGACGCAAGGGATCCACCAGTATCCGCCAAGCCCTTACAGAGCAAAGCGATCTCAACCAACTCACTCCCAAGTTCATTTCCGACTACGCAAGCACAGCCGAAAACAAGGAGCTGAACGCATTGTTGGAAGATAAGGAAAAGCTTCAAAGCTACCAGGCTTGGACACCAGCAGTGGGTCTGATGCGCGATTATCCCCAAAAGTTGGATGCGCAGCGTCTGTTCGACGGACTCAAGCCACTCTCACCTCGCCTGTATTCAATCGCTTCTTCCCAAGAAGAGGTCGGCGAAGAAGTTCACCTCTGTGTTGCGCGTGTGGATATCGAACACGACGATAAGACACACAACGGCAGCGCATCCGGTTTGCTGTGCGACCGACTCGAGGAAGGAGATGAGGTTCAGGTGTTCGTAGAACACAATCCACGCTTCCGTCTGCCGCAAAACAACGACACCCCAATCATCATGATCGGCCCAGGCACCGGTATTGCGCCGTTCCGAGCCTTCATGCAGCAGCGCCGCGCTGACGACGCTCAAGGCAAGAACTGGCTATTCTTCGGAAACCGTCACTTCCGTGGCGACTTCCTCTACCAAGCCGAGTGGATCGAGTACCGCGACCAAGGGCTATTGAACGACTTCTCCTTGGCATGGTCACGCGACGGCGAAGAGAAAGTCTACGTTCAGGACAAGATTCGTGAAAACGCCCAGCAATTCTGGGAATGGCTCCAGCAAGGGGCTCACATCTATGTCTGTGGCGATGCCTCTCGCATGGCAAAGGACGTAGAAAAGGCGATCCTCGATGTAATCGCTGAACAAGGAAACAAAGACGAAGATGACGCAGCTGAATACCTGAACGAGCTGCGCGAAGCAGACCGCTACCAACGCGACGTCTACTAACACCTAACCAATTTGCATCAATGAAGACAGTTGAACCAAACGGATCTCCAGAGCTCATCGTTAAGGGTAAGCTTGCAGATAACGAACGTCTCAAGGACGACAGCAATTTTCTACGCGGAACCATCACAGAAGATTTGCAGGACAAGCTCAGCGGCGGTTTCCGCGGCGATAACTTCCAGCTCATCCGCTTCCACGGCATGTACGCCCAAGACGATCGCGACATCCGTCCCGATCTCGTCGCTCGCAAGCTAGAGCCACGCAAGAACGTCATGCTCCGTTGCCGCCTCCCTGGTGGTATCATGAAACCCGAGCAGTGGTTGGGTATCGATAAATTCGCTACAGAGAACAGCGACTACCAAAGCATCCGCATCACGAACCGCCAGACCTTCCAGTTCCACGGCGTCCTGAAGGAGAACATCAAACCGATGCACCAGTGGTTGAACCACCTCGGCCTCGACTCCATCGCGACAGCTGGCGACGTGAACCGTAATGTGCTTTGCACCTCAAATCCCGTAGAATCACAGCTTCACCGCGAAGCCTACGAATGGGCAGCCAAGCTCTCGGAGCACCTCCTCCCCAAGACTCGTGCTTACGCTGAAATCTGGTTGGACAACGAAAAGCAGTTCTCCACCGAAGACGACTTCCAAGACGAAGAACCGATCCTCGGAAAGACCTACCTACCGCGTAAGTTCAAGACGACGGTTATCATCCCGCCGCACAACGACGTCGACATGCACGCCAACGACATGAACTTCGTAGCGGTCGCAGACGAGTCAGGCAAGTCCCTCGCTGGTTTCAACGTAGTCCTCGGGGGCGGTTTATCTTTCGCTCACGGCACCACGTACACCTACCCTACAACTGCCCGCGATTTTGGATACATCCCTGTCGAAAAGCTACTCGATTGCGCGGCAGCTGTCGTCACATTGCAGCGCGACTGGGGAAATCGTGTCGATCGTAAGAATGCGAAAACACGTTACACCATCGAACGCGTAGGACTCGAAACCTTCAAGGCGGAGGTCGAGAAGCGGATGGATCACAAGTTCGAGGAGGTTCGACCTTACGAGCTAACTGAGCGTGGAGATCGCATCGGTTGGATCGAAGGAGAAGACGGACTGCACCACTTGACCTTGTTCATCGAAAACGGCCGCCTAATCGGAAAGAAAAAGGAAGGTGCCGCAGAAATCGCACGTATCCACAAAGGTGATTTCCGCCTAACTGCCAATCAGAACCTGATCGTTGCAGGCGTCGCCGAGGGAGATAAGGAAGCCATCGAGTCCATCGCTCGCGAGTACGGCTTGATCTCAGACACGACCCAGCAACGTCAGCGTGCGATGGCTTGTGTATCCATGCCGACCTGCCCATTGGCGATGGCGGAAGCAGAACGCTACCTGCCCGAGTTCATCGATCACATCGAAGTGATGCTGGAAAAGCACGGCATTGGTGATGACTATTTGGTTACACGTATCGCCGGCTGCCCGAACGGATGCGGACGCGCGATGCTAGCCGAGCTCGGTCTCGTTGGTAAAGCTCCTGGACGCTACAACATGTACGTCGGCGGCAATCGTGCCGGTACTCGAGTTCCTAAGCAACTCCTGGAAAACGCGACGACTCCAGAGATTCTCGAAAAGACCGACGAGCTAATCGGACGCTGGTCCAAGGAACGCAATGCCGGTGAAGAGTTCGGAGACTTCGTAATCCGTGCCGGCATCGTGAAGGAAGTGAAGCAAAGCTCCACCGACTTCTGGGACTAGAGTTTACAAGGTAGGGCTCGACCGCCGGGCGAGCCGCAGAAGTTTGATCTAACAATGCGGTCGGTCCCTACCCAAGATCTGATTCCATGCAATTCACTTTACGCCAACTGGAAGTCTTCCTCGCTATTGCCAAGACCGGCAATATGACGCGGGCAGCGCAACAACTCCAGATGTCGCAAAGTGCGGCTAGCAGTGCTCTGAAGGACCTTGAAACCCAATTCGACGTCCTCCTATTCGACCGTGCAGGAAAACGCCTACACCTAAACGAACAAGGCAACCAACTCAGACCGAGGGCTGAAAGGCTCATGGCCGAAGCTGGCGAGCTGGAGCAGAGCCTACTTCATTCGGACGAAACAAGTCCGGTGAAAATCGGTGCGACTTTAACCATCGCCAATTTCTTGGCATTACAGATGGTATCCGAATACTTGGGACAGTATCCTGATGCCCCAATCTCATTGGAGATAGACAACACCGAGCATATCGTCGAACAAGTACTCAACTACGAACTCGACATGGGAATGATCGAGGGCGAGTCACATCATCACCAACTAAGCGTCGTCCCATGGCGCGACGATCAGCTCAATCTGTTTTGCAGCCCCGAACATCCCCTCGCCTCAAAGGATGTTGTCGACGACAGGGATTTGCTCGCTGCCAAGTGGATTCTTCGCGAGCTCGGTTCCGGAACGCGGCAAAACTTTAACAGAGCGATGCACGGCTTGATTCCAGAGATGGACATCATTCTCGAGCTGCGCGAAACAGAGGCGATAAAGCGTGCAGTCAAGCATAATATCGGAGTCGGTTGCCTCTCAGAGATGTCGCTCGCAGACGAATTCGAGCGCGGTGATCTTGTTAGAATCAACTGCCCCGAGCGCGACTTTAGCCGAAAGCTCTATCTCATCACCCACAAGCAAAAGCACATCAGTTACAGCCTAAAAAAATGGCTCACCCTCTGCGACCAGTGGAAGCAGATTGCCGGATGATGATCCCGCTTCGCGGGAGCATGATGCGAAGCAGCATGATCAAAACTAGCTAAGCTCGGGATTGTAGGCTCTCTGTACTTCTAAACGAGGTGGTGCAAAATTTAACAAGAGACCACGACGTGTGTTTGTGCCGCGAAGATAATTGATCAGCTGAGCTCGGTGCTCAGGGAGCAATGCCTTCACAGCCTTCAATTCCAAGACAAGCTCACCGTTCACGATAAGGTCTGCAAAATATTCACCAACAACATGCCCTCGAAACATAATTTCGATAGGGTGCTGTTGCTCCACATCGAAACCTTCCTCCCTCAACGCGATACAAAGGCTATTCTCATAGACCTTTTCTGCATAGCCAGTTCGCAGTTCGTTATGAACGTCGAAGCAAATTCCAATAACCAGTTGAGTGAGTGAGTCGTTTTCCATCCCCAACCCTCAACAAACAATCCCCACAACCTCAATCAAATCATGCTGGCAAAGCCATCATCGCTCCGGCATAGCCGGATCATCGTTAAGAAAAACCGCAAACACAACCTACATCCCATCCAACACTTCCCGCAGCACCTTCAGTCCCTCTTCCATCCTACCCTCGTCAAACGACGAGAAACCAAACATCATCCCATCTCTCTCCACAAGATCCGGACCATAGCTCGAAATCGACATGAAAATATAGCCTCGCTTTCTCCCCTCTTCAGCAAGTCTCCGCACATCCACCTCCCGCTTGTAATAGCCAACAAAGTGCAAGCCACCATCAGTAAGCCCAACCTCTATCCAATCTCCCAGCAGCTCCTCCACTCGCTGAGCCAGCCACTTGCATCGTTTGGCGTACAGCAAGCGCATTTTGCGAATGTGCCGCTGATAGTGGCACTCCCGAATGAAATCAGCCAATGTCGCCTGCAGCGCGACACTCGGATTCATGGCTCCCGTTTTCCAAAGAGCCAGAAAGTCTGGATACACGTTCTTAGGCACCACCAAATACCCGATTCTCAAATCCGGAAACATCGAGCGCGTAAACGTGCCCAGATACAGGATACGTTCGTAGTCGGTGTTACCCTGCATCGCCGGCAAGGGCTTTCCTCGGAAACGAAACTCGCTATCGTAGTCGTCCTCCAGGATCCAAACGTCGTTTTTCCTCGCCCACTCCAGCAGCGCTGCTTGCCTCCCTACTGGCATCGCCGAACCAATCGGAAACTGCCGAGCGGGCGTCGCAACCACAACACGAGGACTCCTGCGAAACGCCTTCAGTCGCTCCACCTGCATCCCTTGCCCATCCACAGGCACCGAGCAGACCTCCGCTCCATTCAATCGAAAGGAGTCAACAATTCCCCGATAGCTCGGGTTTTCGACAGCCACTCGGTCGCCCAGCTTGATCAATGCCCGGGCAACCAGCTCGATGCCCGGCTGGCTACCGTTGAGAACCAAGATCTGATCCGCGTCGCACCGCACGCCACGTTGCGTGCTCAAGTGCCCAGCAATCGCCTCCCGCAAACCAAGAAAACCACCATCCCCATGCCTGTAAGTGTTCAGCGAATACGGCGACCCTCTCAACTGTTTCGAGTACAGTTTCAGCCAAAGCTCCATGGGAAACCTATCAAGTTCCGAACACCCTGACAAAAAGGGAGGCTGCTCGAAATAGCGGGAATCTTCAAAATTCCGCCAAGGCTCGCGCCTTTCAGCCGCAACACCCTCAACCCGAAAAAACGTCTCCGGCACAGCCTTCGACACAAAGGTTCCCGCGCCTCGCCTCGTTTCAAGATACCCTTCCGCGATCAACTGCTCATAAGCTTGGGTGATTGTAATCCGGGCCACACCATAACGTTTCGCAAGCTCCCTAGAGGACGGGACGATCTGCCCCGCAGACAACTGACCCTTCCGCACCGCATCCCTAAACGTCTCATACACTAGGCGATAAGCAGGACGCTTCCCGCCATAGAGCTCAGGAGAAAAACTGGACTTACTCTTTTTCAACTTAGTGGACCTATAAACAGATCCACTTTTCAACTAGGATCGCCACATGTCCACACAATCCTGCCCTTTTGCCAGAACAGAACGCAGCACGCCCAATCGCGTCCCCAAGCGAGTCACCTTCGAGCGCGACCCGGTCTTCGCCATCATCGACGAAGCTCCAATCGTGCACGTGGGATTCGCCATGCCAAACGGCCAACCCTTCGTCATCCCCACCATCCACGCTCGCAAGGACGATCGATTGTATTTCCACGGCTCCACCCAAAGTCGACTTCTGCAGGCCATCGCATCCGGCCAGCAAATCTGCTGCACCTTCACCTTTCTCGATGGCATCGTCGCCGCCCGCTCGGCGATGCACCACTCGATGAACTATCGCTCCGTGGTCGCGTTCGGCACCGGCCAACTAGTGGAAGACGAGACCGAACGCCAGGAAGCCTTTCGCCGCACAGTCGAAAAGCTGATCCCTGGACGCTGGGAAAACTGCCGGCAGCCAAACGAGTCGGAAGCGAAAGTCACCGCCATCGCCGCCCTCGACATCCAAGAAGCCACCCTAAAGGTTCGCAACGGACCTGTTGCCGACATCGAGTCGGACCTCTCCGGCCCCCATTGGGCTGGCGTCATTCCAACTCGCCTCAGCTACGATTCCCCTCAACCCGACAGCAACCTGGCGAACGACCAAACAATACCAGACCACATCAACAACCTTGTAGGCGGGCCTTCAGCATCACGTCACTAAAGGTCTTGTCCTGCTTTCCAAGCCTGCCGCCACGAGGCAGGCTGCTATAGCCTATCGAATCGACGCCGACCAACCGCAGCCGGAACGACTCTACTCCGCGTACACGTTCAAGCTGACCACACCCGTGTATTCGCCAACCGCAGCGTAGGCCGGAATGTCGTAAGCCAACTCCAAGTCCACCTCCAGATCCACTCCAGAGCCCTCGCGGTAAGTCAATGTGCTGTACTTGAACTGCCCGCGACGCCGGCTCTTGATGATACAGTTTTCAGGCACGCTCGGATTGCTAAATCCGCGAAACGTCCCGACCGGCAATACCCGCCGAGTATGCTCCTCCGGACCATCATGCTCCAAAACGCTCGGCACGGCTGACAGGCGAAATCCACGACCATCCCCATTGAAATCCATCACTCGAATATCCTCGAGTCGAAACACGATCGCATCCCTCTGCACCTCCGCTTTCGTAACCGCAGTTCCGGTTACCGGGCGATGCGTACCCGCGACAGATTGCGGATCAATCGCCAACTCCCCCGCTTCCAGAACCCCTAGCAGCTGGGCGCTCTTTGAACCGGTAGAGGCAGCTGTCCAAGCAGTGCTAGCAGCCGCTGTGCAAGCAATGAGCAGCAGACCTAAAAGCCGAAATTTTGAGTGAGTAAGCATTTGAGACTTGGATAGACCTATCCGAATAGTATCTGCCTCCTAGTATCGGTAGGCCCTTTACCCTATTTAGACTAAAGTAACTAAACCTAGCGATTTGTGAGCAAAATGACTCATCCCGCGGCAACCAACAAAAACGTTGCCTCCCCGCGAGCCCCTCCTATCCCTCGAACTCCTATTATGAGCGCATCAGAAATTGCTTCCTCCACCCTTCAAAGCCACGTAGCTGGCAACCCCTACCCTGGCCGCGGACTCGTCATCGGCAAATCAGCCGACGGCAGCAAATGGCAGCAGGTCTACTGGATCATGGGCCGCAGCCCCAACAGCCGCAACCGCCAGTTCTCACTCGATGGCACAACTCTCAGCACCGAACCGTACGATCCATCTAAAGTAGAAGACCCGAGCCTCATCATCTACGAGGCCATGCTCGAGCTCCCCAATCAGTTTCTCGTCTCAAACGGCGACCAGACCCGCACGCTCTGCGACGGTCTCGCAGCTGGCAAAACCGCCAAGGAGGCCCTCTCGGTTCGCGACCGTGAACCAGACGCTCCCAACTACACGCCACGCATCACCGGTCAGCTCGACTTAACCGGCGATTCCGCAGAAATCGGTCTCTCGATCCTCAAGGCGAACAAGATCGACCCCACGTATTCGGACCGCCACTACTACTACCCGCAAGAGCCAGCAGCCGGCATCGGCTACGGACTGACAACGTACATGGGCGACGGTAACCCACTGCCAACCTTCAACGTAGATCCACTCCTTCTCCCGATCGCCGCAACTCCGGAAGAAACCCTCGACCTCTACTGGAACGCGCTCGACGAAGACAATCGGATCTCTCTAGCAGTTAAGGAAATCGCTCTCGACGGTTCATCCTCCCGCGTCGTACTTCGCAACAAGTACGTCTAAGCAACTCAAGGTCTCCTCATTTTCTCCAATGGCCGTTCACTCCGAACGGCCATTTTCGTTTCTACAGGCCAGCAAACTACGTATTCAGAATACCGATATCGGAAAATACGACATAGAGAGCGACCAACAACACTACCGCGACCCCGCTTGCCAGTCCGAGATAACGCCAATTACGAATCTCAACTTCGCCCGACTCTTTTTGCACGTATGGTTCAGGCATCGGCTTAAGGTAGCGCACAATGGTCATCACCAGCATCATCAACACGAAGTTGAGCCCTACGGAATGCAGCCAGTGCCATTTAAAAACTCCAAAATCATTCTCGAGGTAGAAGTTGGCGAAGGCGAAAAACGCCATACCGAACGGGAGACCGATGTAACCGCACAAAGCAGGCCCCCGCTTTGAGATCACTCCGAATAGGATGACTGTCAGTATCGGAACGTTAATGACAGCCATAATCGTTCGCATAAACGTATAAAGCCCATCCGCCTGGCTGATAACCGGAGCGATGATGATACACACGACAATCAGGATCGATCCGAAGATCTTACCCGCCCGCACCGTCTGCTCATCGCTCGCGTCCTTACGGATCATCCCCTTGTAAATATCCAAACTGAAGAGCGTCGACATGCTGTTTACGCCACTATTGAAGGAACTCAGGATTGCACCAAACATCACCGCCCCGAAAAAGCCAGTCAACCACGCAGGCAGAACTTCCCGAACGAGCAACGGGTAAGCCATATCGTGATGGAAAACGACTGAACCATCTTCACCGACGCTCTTCACCGGCACATCGATAATACCCTTCTGATGCATGTGCCAAGCAACGATCCCCGGTAGTACAAGCATCGACACACCGATCAATTTTAGAAATGCGGCTCCCAACACTCCCTTTTGCCCTTCAGCCAAGGTCTTCGCCGCAAGGGCCCGTTGTACGATCGCCTGGTTCGTGCACCAGTAGAAGAGGTTGATCAGGATCATCCCCGTAAACAAGGTATGCCAAGGAATCCCCATGTCGGGATCCACTCCGGCCGCCCTCATGCGTTCCGGCGCTTCGTTCACCAGAATAGACCAGCCAGATCCCATGTCTCCACCGCCGAGTTTGATCAATGCCAGCACCGGAATAATCAGCCCCCCAACGACAAGCCCCACCCCATTGATGCTGTCAGAAACCGCGACCGCCTTAAGCCCGCCAAACACCGCGTAGCAGCCACCGATCACGCCCAACGAGACGATCATGATCCACAAGGCCGAACTCTCCGAGACGCCCAGAAGTCCAGACACATCGAACAACTTCCCCAGAGTGATCGCGCCAGCGTACAGAACGAACGGCAGAAAACCGATGATCAGGGCGTACAAAAAGATAAAGGAAGACACGCGACGCATCCCCGTCCCATAACGCTCCTCCAAAAACTGCGGTACCGTCGTCACCCCGCTTTTCAAGTATCGCGGCAGGAAAAACACCGCCAACACGATCAACGTGATCACCGAAGTCGTCTCCCAAGCCATAACGCTCGCCCCAAACGAAAAGGCATTACCATTCAAGCCGGTAAGCTGCTCCGCCGAGATGTTCGTCAAAAACAAAGACCCAGCGATCACGTACCAAGACAGGCTTCTGCCCGCTAGGAAATAACCAGTCGAATGACTCAAATCTTCATCTCGAGATTTGAGGTAGGAAATGAATCCGACAAAAGCGGTAAAAAGGACGAAGGTAAGGAGAGGAACAAGGCTCATAGGGGGAATCTAAGGGGTGCTACGATTTGGGAACAAAACAACAGAATTTGATATCTAGCGGCTTCAACAATCCCATTGCGAATCAAATGACTACCTAACTTTTGCCAGCAAAAATCCAAATTATCCCGCGTTTTGTCGTTTAAATGCATAAGGAACGAAGAGATCACATACATTCCTCGCACCTTGCTGCCCCATCCTCTCAACCAAGCCATCGTCGATAGTCGAACAGGGCCCCAAGGCCAATCGGTCAGGAACCGATCAAAACGAGACAAAACTACTTCGTTTCCGCAACAATCCTCTCAGCCAACTGATCCGGCAGACTATCAGCTGTATCCGCCTCATGGGCACTGATCATCGCCAAGAGGCGTTCAACAATCTCGGGGTTGTCAGCTGCCACATCGTAAGCTTCCGAAATGTCATTCTCCAAGTGATACAATTCAGGACCATCCATGGGAGCTTGCTTACCGTAATTGACGGGCTCTCGTTGCATCACGTGCAGCTTCCATGGGCCTGAACGCACGGCGTGAAGCGTACCTTTGGTCCAATAATGAAAGTCCCGACGCGGGCTCTCCGACTTGCTTTTCAAGACCTCAGACAGATCGAACCCATCCATTTTACGATCCTGTGGAGGCTCGGCTCCCGCAAGGGCAGCAAACGTTGGCATCAGGTCCAAGGTCGATCCCATCTCCGAGACTACACCGGACTTCACATAGCCAGGCCCCCAGAAAAGAGTCGGCACACGTTGCCCTCCTTCGAAAGTCGTTCCCTTCCCAGCCCTCAACGGCCCGGCTGATCCGCCATGGGTTTGAAATGCGAGCCAAGGTCCATTGTCAGAGGTGAAAACAACCACCGTATCCTTTTCCAAGCCCTTGTCGCGTATCGTCTTGAGTATACGCCCCACACTCCAGTCGATTTCTTCAATTACGTCTCCATAGACGCCACGCTTACTCTTCTCTCTAAACGCCTTGGAGGTAAATAACGGGATATGCGGCATGGAGTGAGCAAGATAGAGGAAAAAGGGGCGTTCCTGGTTCTTCTCAATAAACGCGACTGCTCTCTCGGTGTAACGGCGTGTGATTGTATTTTGGTTCGCCGGGCGCTCGATCTCCATCTCGTTCTCCAACAATGGCACGTTGAAATCATTCGTATCCGCATAGTAGTAGGGATCGACCGCTGCCTTTTTGTAATTCGTCTTACCCTTTACTTTGTCCATATCGTTTGAATACGGAATTCCGTAATAGGAATCGAAGCCCTGGTTCGTCGGCAAATACTTCGGAAGATGCCCGAGGTGCCACTTACCGACCGCGGCAGTTGCGTACCCCTTTCGCTTCAACACCTCTGCAATGGTGATTTCGCTAGGAGGTAAGCCGCGGGCAGAATCCGGAAATAGAACGGCTCTTTTTGCAGAGCTCATCCCATTACGGATCGGGTAACGCCCTGTCAACAGAGCCGCACGACTTGGTGTGCAAACCGGGTCCGCCACATAGAACTGAGTCCACTTCTGGCCTTGCCTAGCCATTCGGTCCAAATTCGGAGTCTTGATTGTTGGATTCCCATAACAAGCAAGATCACCGTATCCGAGGTCGTCACAAAAGATGACGACAAAGTTAGGCAGTCGCTCAGCCGCAGTCAGGGAACAGCTGAACGTTAAAAGGAGTAGTAGCAGTCTCATAAAGTCTAGTTGACGCTCGGATCCCTACCTGGAACCTCAGGCCATGCAGCTTGGGGCAAGCCAAGGCCTTCACGAGTTTGCCAGCCATCGAGATCTCGTCCGTCTTCGCGCAATACATACGCGTAAAATGGGCTCACAGTCGCCTCCTTCTGCGAGTTATAGAAAGTAGCTTTCAACTCAGCCGGCCCCTTCTTCAGCTTAACTCGGAATGTCACTTCTTTAGCTCCTGGGGCTACTTTCGCTTTGAGAGTCTTACCCTGTATCTCGAGGCTCGCCGTAGCAGCTTCAACCGCTTGGCCCACATAGGCCTCTGTGATCGCCACGTCCGCTTCCGCAGCCCAACGGCGCACGGAGATCTGATACCATCCAGACTTCGTCACGTCCATCACCCAAGAACCAAAGGGCTCAGCCTTTTGCTTGAAAGGATCGCGAATATGGTTCTGGTGCCAAAAACCGACCGTCGTCCAGTCGTGGGAATTCAATACAGCCGGATTAGAAGCATCCGCTCCGACTTCCGGACTCGTCACCAAGTGGTGCTCTCGGGATACATCGGCCCAAAACTCCTCGTACGAGTCGAGCATGGACTGCATCGCTTCCGGATTCTTTGAGGCAACATCGTTCTCTTGGCCACGGTCTCCACCTCGAGCATCAAAGAGCTTATCCTTGCCAACAAGACGCCACTTATCGGAAAGCACGGCGAAGTTCCTGTATTTGATCGGGTCGTACACACGTTGGCTTTCCACAACAATACGACGCGACGGCCACTTGGCGTTTACGTTTTTGAGAAGCGGCTTCAGACTCTTGCCGTCGAATTCAATCTTCGGAGCGTCGAGCTTACAGATGTCGATCAATGTAGGCATGATGTCGATGTGAGCCGTTACCCGATCGAGATCCTTGCCTCCCTCTACTTTACCTGCCGGCCATTGCATGATCCATGGCACTTGGTGTCCTCCATCCCAATTAGTGTTCTTGCCGCCCTTTAGGCCTCCATTGAATACCTTCTGGCCGCTGGTTACCGCACCATTGTCACTGGTAAATACGAGAATGGTGTTCTCATAGAGTCCCTCTTTCTTGAGGAACTTCACGAGCTTGCCGAAGTTGTCATCGATATTCTCGATCATGGCGTAATACTTTTCAGTATCTACACCGAGCGGCTTGCCATTGTGCTTCATCCCCTTGAAACGATCGTGATCGGAGTCTTTCGCCCAATAAGGTCCGTGTGGCGCATTTGTGGATACGTACGTGAAAAACGGTTTTCCTTTACTGGCCTGCTCCTTCATGAACTTGATCGATTCGTCGAAGAACACGTCCGTACAAAAGCCCTGGTATTGCTTCAGCCCATCGTTGGTGTCGTAAACATCATCGAAATAGTCGTTTCCCCAAAAGTCAGGACCTTGTCCCACACCACCCGCTGCATGAACGACACGGTCTTCAAAACCGCGGTCTTGTGGGCGGAAGGGATAAAGATCTCCCAAATGCCATTTACCAAAAATACCGGTTGCGTATCCATTGTCCCGGAAAACCTCGGCTAAGGTCACTTCGCGAGGACGCAGTTGGTGACGACCGATCACCGTGTGCCAAACTCCGACACGATCCGAATAACGCCCCGTCAAAAGAGCTGAACGTGTGGGAGCGCAGGTCGGGTCAACATGGTAGTCCGTGAAACGTACCCCTCTGTCATAGAGAGCATCGATATGCGGTGTCTTAAGGATGGGATGTCCAACCGCGCTCAAGTTGCCGTACCCTTGGTCATCTGTAATGACGATCACGACGTTCGGAGCGGCTGCCGTGGCAGCAATTGATAGAAGGCAGAGAGCTGCCAGCAAACAGGGGAATAAACGCTTCATAGGTGCTACTTTCTAACAGTCAGGCAGGCGAGGACAGAGTTCGGAACCCCTTCCCTGCTAAAACTATTAAACATCCCACAAGTGGGGAAAATATTCCATCTGTGGATGAAAATAGGTAGCGGTCGTTGTCCCCAACGAC
>NZ_JAENIL010000074.1 GCF_016595505.1 Pelagicoccus mobilis
CGCGGCGTCCGCCAAAGCCATCCGACACTTGTGTCGCAAGGCTTTGGCAGCCTTGCGCTGCTTCGATTTGGGCTCGAACCAGCAAAGAGCTCATTCAAAGACACGCCCTGGGTGACGCGTATCCGGTTTTCTGATAAGCTGAGCAGCTTAACTGGTTCAGTTGCCTCAACTCAAACAATAGCATAAAGATGCCACGGCTCGAGGCCTCTTTCCTATTGCCTCGGCAAGGGCTGCAACTTTACTCGAAGCCCTCAGAATTCACCCTGCATTTACCGCTGAATAGAAAAGCGGTTCACCCCTAAAACGAAACGAAAGCATAATCATGCCAAGACCCGTCACCCTGTTCACCGGCCAGTGGGCCGACATGCCAATAGCGGAACTCGCACCGCTCGTGAAGAAAATGGGCTACGATGGCGTCGAGCTCGCCTGCTGGGGCGACCACTTCGACCCTGTTCAAGCCGCCAAGAGCAAGAAGTACTGCCAAGAGAAGTGGGCGCTTCTCGAAGAAAACGGTCTTACCTGTTACGCGATCTCCAATCACCTCGTTGGCCAGGCGGTCTGCGACAACATCGACGAACGCCACAAAGCCATCCTCCCACCAGATGTATGGGGCGACGGAAAACCAGAAGGCGTCCGCAAGCGTGCCGCTCGCATGATGATCACTACAGCAAAGGCCGCTCGCAAATTCTTCGACTGCAAGCCTGGCCGCGGTGCTAAGGACGACTTCCCAGCGGTTGTTAACGGATTCACCGGTTCTTCCATCTGGCACGCTCTTTACGCGTTCCCGCCGACAGACCAAGCTTTCATCGACAAGGGTTTCGCTGACTTCGGGAAGCGTTGGATTCCGATCCTCGATGCATTCGAAAAGGTAAACGTAAACTTCGCGCTCGAAGTTCACCCAACTGAAATCGCATTCGACACCGCTTCCGCTCGCCGTGCCATCAAGGCAGTCAAGGGCCACAAGCGCTTCGGTTTCAACTACGATCCATCTCACCTCGGATACCAAGGCGTCGACTACGTTCGCTTCATCCGCGAGTTCTCCGAGCGCATCTACCACGTCCACATGAAGGACGCATGGTGGGGTCACGGCGACGGTTCCGTTGGCGTATTTGGTGGCCACACTGACTTCGGCGATCCAAAACGTTTCTGGGACTTCCGCTCCCTCGGCCATGGTGATGTGAACTTCGAGGAAATCATCGTAGCTCTCAACGACATCAACTACGCCGGACCACTCTCCGTCGAGTGGGAAGACATCCGCATGGATCGCGTCCACGGCGCATCCGAGGCATCCGACTTCGTTCGCAAGTGCGACTTCCCATCCAGCAACGTCGCATTCGACGCCGCCTTCGATAAGGAAAAGCAGTAAATGGTAGGGACGCCTCGCCGAGGCGTCCGCCACCCTTCAACCCGATCAGATTTTAGACAATGACAATCAAAGTAGGAGTTATCGGAGCAGGCGGCATGGCCCAGTACCACATCGCCGGCTTCAAGCAAGCGGGAGCAGAGATTCTCGCGATCGCCGACCTCAACGAAGCAGCCGCGAAAGCAGCAGCTGAAAACTACGGCGTAGCAAACGCATTCGGCGACATCGACGCCATGTTCAACGAGCTGCCAGAACTCGACGCGGTCACCATCATCGTGCCGAACAAGTTCCACGCTTCGCTCGCAATCAAGGCACTCGAAGCAGGCAAGCACGTCTTCTGCGAAAAGCCACCCGCCATCAACGCAGCTGAAGTTGCGGAGATGAAGGAAGCAGCCGAAAAGGCAGGCAAGCATCTCATGTTCAACTTCAACAACCGCGCTCGTCCCGAGTCCTTCGCCATGAAGGCCTACGCGGAGGACGGCACGATTGGTCGCATCAACTCTGCCCAAGCAAAATGGATACGCCGTACTGGCATCCCAGGCTTCGGTGGTTGGTTCACCAACAAAGATCTCGCCGGCGGCGGTCCACTCATCGACCTCCTCCACATGGTGGATCTGGCGATGTACTTGATGGACTACCCAGAGCCTGCCTACGTGCTCGGTCAGACCTTCTCAGACTTCATCGACAACAAGGACTTCAAGGGTCCATGGGGAATCCCAGACGCCGGCGGTCCGACTAACGTTGAAGCAGCCGCACACGGTTTCGTGACCTTCAAGTCCGGCCAGACCCTCACCATGCAGGTCTCATGGGCGGAAATGATCAAACGCGAAGAAGTCTCCGTCGTATTCCAAGGCACCCAAGCAGGTGGCAAGATCGAGCGCCTCTTCGGCACCGACGGTCTCGACGAAACCAGCATCGACAGCTGCGAACTCTACACCCAAGAGCAGGGCAACTCAGTCAACCGCAGCATCGTTACCGAAGCCTGCGAAGACATGGGACGCTCCCGCTCCGCAGCGAACTTCATCAAGACTATCACTGGTGAAGAGAAGCCACTCAACACGCCAGACCAAGCGCTCTCCCTCATGAAGGTCATCGACGGACTCTACCAGTCCGCCAATACCGGTAAGCCAGTAGAAATCTAATTCCCCAACAATCTTCCTCTTCATCATCCTCCTAATCTTAATCAAAAACAGATCAGGAGGATGATTAGGATTAAGAGGATGATTCTTTAACAACCCAATTCCCTAAATACACAATGAAGCGTAAGTTAAGAATGGGCATGGTCGGCGGTGGCCGCGGTGCCTTCATCGGAGCCGTGCATCGCATGGCTGCAAACCTCGACGGCCAGATCGAACTCGTAGCTGGAGCCTTCTCTTCGGATCCAAAGAAGTCCAAGCTCTCCGGCAAAGACTTCCACCTCGATCCCTCTCGCGTCTACTCTTCCTATGAAGAGATGGCAGAGAAGGAAGCAGCTCTGCCTGCTGACGAGCGTATCGACTTCGTAAGCATCGTTGTTCGCAACAACCTCCACTTCCCTGTCGCCAAGTGCTTCCTCGAAGCAGGCTTCAACGTGGTATGCGACAAGCCGATGACTTTTAATCTGAAGGAAGCCAAGCAGCTCCGTCAGATTGTTAAGAAGTCAGGCAAGGTCTTCGCCCTCACTCACAACTACACTGGTTACCCAATGGTCAAGGAAGCGCGTGAGATGGCAAGCAAAGGCAAACTTGGCCGTATCCTGAAAGTTGTTACAGAGTATCCGCAAGGCTACGCTGTGGGCGACGTGGATCGCAAGGGACCAGCCAAGATCAATTCCTGGCGTACAAACCCTGAGGTTGCAGGTATCTCAAATTGTATCGCTGATATCGGTACACACGCAGAAAACCTTGGCCGCTATATCACTGGCCTCGAGATCGAAGAGATCTGCGCAGACCTCAATGCCTTCATCCCAGGCCGTGTGCTCGACGACGATGGAAACTTACTCGTACGCTACAAGGGCGGTGCAAGAGGCATCCTTTACGCCTCTCAAATCTCCAACGGTGACGAGAACAACCTCAACATCCGCATCTACGGCACCAAGGCCTCCCTCGAGTGGCATCAGGAAAATCCAAACGAGCTCATCGTGAAGTACCACGATAAGCCACGTGAGATTTACCGCCGCGGTAACGACTATCTCGGAGCGGCAGCACAAGCGAACACCCGTACGCCTTTCGCTCACCCAGAGGGATTCATCGAAGCCTTTGCGAACGTATACCTAGCCGCAGCAAAAGCCATCGATGCGGAAGTACACGGTAAGAAGATGCCAAAGAACCTCGACTTCCCAGACGTCGAAGACGGCATCGAAGGCATGGCCTTCATCGAGACCGTAGTAAAGTCTGCCAAGGCGAAGTCCAAGTGGACTAAGTTCATCAAGGCCTAAGCAGCACCCGAACGAAAACTCTCAAAGGACGCCCATCGTGGCGTCCTTTTTTTGCAAAACTCTCAAGGTAGCGGCCGTTGTCTCCAACGGCCATATCGATGGTTCCCCAAGTCGCCTACTTCGAATCGTAGGTATACGCGACATCGCGTATCAAATCCATAAATACACGAGCACCTGGTGACAAATACCGACGCGAATGGGTGAGCGCAAAAAGCAAACGGCTCATGCGCTCCGATACGAGCGAACGATAGACAATATCAAAGGGGATGTGGTCCTCCTTCGCCATCGCCGGCAAAATCGCGACTCCCACACCGAGGTTAACCAACTCCTTTACTGAACGCAGCTGAGCGCAAAGGGCCACCACCTTCGGTTCGACATTCATCAGATCAAAGAAGTCGAAAACCTTGTCACCCAAGGTTGCTGACTCTCCAAGCAGAATAAGAGGCTCATCTTTAAAGTCCTCGATCGATACCTTTTCCTTCTGCTTCGCCAAGGGGTGGTCTTTGGAAACAGCCAAAACCAAGTCTTCCCTTAAAATAGGCTCCGCATCGATACTCGGTGCATCCCCAGTGTAGGAGGAGATTGCTACTTCGATCCGACCCTGTGCCACATCGTCAATGAGACGACGCCTCAAACTCTCCTGGATCTGAATCTCGAGGTCCGGGTATTGCTCTCGGCACATGCGAATAACCGGAGGAATAAAGTAAGGTGTCACCGATGGGGTCACTCCCACCTTCACAACACCTTTAATCTCCTCCTCATTTTCTTTGATCTGCCGCTCCGCGTTCTCGATTTCCATCAAGATTGTGCGAGCCCTCGACTCCAGAAATTCCCCCGCCCGGGTCAGCTCTGCAGTACGACCAAGGCGATTGAACAGTTTCTGCCCCAGTTCGCCTTCGAGTTTAATAATCTGAGCACTCAGTGAAGGCTGCGAAACGAAACATTTCTCAGCCGCACGGGTGAAGTTTCCCTCTTCGGCCACTGCCAAAAAATACCTGAGTTGGTGTAGTTCCATAGTCGTTTCCTATGGTTTACATACCCAACAAGTATTTCAACTTATAAATGAAATCCCGTATACTGGTATCAGTCAGCAAATACTGACTCCAAACAATGAACACACAACACTACACCAGACACATATTGGTAGCTGCCTTGATAGCCTTCGCAACGCTACTCGGCATTCTGAACCTCTACACTGGTTCAGAGAAGCTTACCGCGAGCACTGTGGTTGTCGCAGCGCTCATTTTCCTAGGTGCGCTTGAGCTGCGCCGGGGCACTGGCTCCCGTTTGAAAACACGCCAGGTGAAGAAAAGCTCGCACGCCTAGTTAGTTCGTAAATTTAAGAAAACCAGGAACTTAGTTCCAACTCAAACCGAAGCCTCCAGCCACAAGCTGGAGGCTTCGCTCATTCAGGAGAGCAACGCTAATTCAGGAGGGCAACGCTCCGTCGTTGCCGCCCCAACCAAGCACGACCCCGCGTGCGCAGAAATGAACGTAACGTTACGTAGCAAACTGCGCAGGGAATCGGGCTGGCTCGGATTCCGCTTAGGCAGGCTTCGCTTTCGTCGATAGGATACTTAAGGCCAGGTGCCTTGAGAAATCTCCCAACATGATCGGCTCAGTCAGCAGCGCTAGCTTTGCC
Organism: Pelagicoccus mobilis; assembly: GCF_016595505.1. GTDB lineage: Bacteria > Verrucomicrobiota > Verrucomicrobiia > Opitutales > Opitutaceae > Pelagicoccus > Pelagicoccus mobilis. The sequence goes on from NZ_JAENIL010000074.1 coordinate 5,422, forward strand.
AGCTACGGCTTTCAGCAACACTCACAAGGTGATCGCTTCGCTTCCGCTCGGCATCCTCACAGCGACGAACCCGAAGAGGAAGCATTCAAGTCCGCTAAGGCCAAGGAGGAAGAAGAGAGAAATCAGGGCCCCAACCAACTCGACCCGGCCGAAAAAGAGCAGGTCGAAAAACTGAAGAAGCGTGACGCCGAAGTCCGCGCCCACGAGCAAGCTCACATGGCAGCCGCAGGCAGTCTCGCAATGGGTGGCCCAACCTACGTTTTCCAAACCGGTCCCGACGGAAAACAGTACGCCGTCGGCGGAAACGTAAAGATCGACACCTCGCCCGGGCGGACACCGGAAGAAACCGCTCAAAAAGCGAAGCAAATCCGCGCCGCAGCGCTCGCTCCTTCGGAACCATCCGCGCAAGACATGAAGGTGGCTGCAGCTGCTGCGAGCATGGAGATGGAGGCGTCCGCCAAGCTGAATGATAAAGCTTCGGAGAAAGGCAGTCCCTCCAACTCGGGCAACGCATCTCTTTCAGGAGAGATAACATCTGCCCGACAAGTTTTCGCCGCAGCCGCTAGCGATCAGCAAAACGCAAAGGACTCGGAAAACGGGAATGAGCAAAAAGAGCCAAACTCTCTAGTGCTCCAAGCCGCTCAGCTCTACAGTAAGCAAACCCGCAACCAGAGCTAGCCTCCGCAGCTACTTGCGTTAACGGTCAATTGAGGGCAGTTTCTCCGGAACCACCGCCCCATGAAAACGACAGTCCCTACCCGCCGCTCTTTCCTCAAAGCCAGCCTCACTGCAGGAATCGCCCCCCTCATTCTCCCCTCCCGCATTTTCGGAAAGAACGCTCCATCCAAACAAATTCAGCTCGGTTTCATAGGCGTTGGCGGACACGGCACTGAGTTCAATCTCAAGAACTTCCTCCGAATCAACGACTGCCGTGCTGTCTCCGTCTGCGACGTTTTTCGCGATCGCCGAGAAAACGCCGCCAAGCTAATCAACGAAACCTACGAGAACACCGACTGCCGTACCGCTAACGATTTCCGCGAGCTACTCGCTGATCCAAGCATCGACGCAGTAGTCATTTCGACACCCGACCACTGGCACGTTCCAATGTCGCAAATGGCGCTTGCCGCCGGTAAACACGTTTTCTGCGAAAAACCAACGTACACCATTCGCGAAGGTCGAGCACTCGAAAGAAGCGTCGCCAACAGCGGACTCACCTTCGCCACCGGGCTCGAAGATCGCTCGCTAAGCCACTACCACAAAATGGTCGAATGGGTACGAAACGGAGCGATCGGAGACTTACAGCATATGGAAGTCACACTTCCCCCTGGCTCCATACACCCCGCCGACGAGGAAGCACCCGTTCCCGACGGACTCGATTGGAACCTCTGGCTCGGTCCCGCTCCCTTCCACCCCTACACTCCCACTCGAACCGGTTGGCTCAACTGGCGCTACATCCGCGACTACTCCACCGGAGTACTGACCGACTGGGGTACCCATCTGGTGGATACCGCTCAACTCGCAGCCAACGATCCGCACGGCTGCGTCGTCGAAGCCGAAGGTTGGGGTGCAGAGCTTCCACAGAATTCCCAGTCGGACATACCCGCCGAATACGAAGTCAACTACCGCTACTCGAACGGAATCACTATGCAGGTAAAAAATGCGGTCGACGAGAAGTGGCTCGGAGCGAAAGCTAGCATCAAGCTTATCGGCAACGATGGCTGGGTATCGATCACTGGTTGGCGTGGCACCTTCGATGCCAGTGATCCTAAAATACTCCGAACCAAATACAGAGCATCAGAAAACAAGCATTGGCCGATTCCTCCGGGCGAACATCGAAATTTCATCGACTGTATTCGCTCTGGAAAGACACCAACCTATAGCGCCGAAACTCTGCATTTGCTCAGCACCACTCTACACATGGGTCTTATAGCAATGGATACAGGCAGGAAACTGAACTGGGATCCGAAAACAGAACAGTTCATCAGAGATTCCGATGCCAACAAACGCCTCGACCGAACGCTCCGCGACTGGGAATAATTCAATTAAAGGTAGAGCCCGCTACTCCCAACAAGCATCGAAAAAGATTCCTCTCTAAATAAGCCCCGCCTTGCTAAGGCCTGACTTAAACGCGCTGCGATACATCCAGTGATTGATCCCTGCCATCAGCGGCACCGCCACCACACCCGCGCCCGGAACCAATTGCAGAAGCGCGAGAATCAGAAGCACCAAACGCACTAGCCACTTCGTCACGAATCCTTTGCTCCACGGCAAATAGCGACGGTAAGGAGCGACGAGCTGAATACGGTAGAAAATCACACCCGCGATCAACCCCAGCAATGGAATCGCCCCCAAAGCCGCAGAGATGATGAGCACCTTCGGCAAACGCGCATCCACAGTCGCAAAATAAGCCTCATTCACCTCTCGGTCGCTGAAAAGAGAGACTCCATCTTCCTTGCAAGAGATGTCAGCGCCACGTCCCTTCACTTTCTCCCCCGACTTGGGAGAACGCTTCAACTCGATAAGACGTACCTTCTGGGCAAGCGGATCGCTTTCCTTGCGCTCCTGCATTCCGCCTAACAAACCGAGCGCCACTGGCTCCTTGACCGGCTCGTCGCAACTCAAACAGGCGGTAGCGAAACAGTGGATCCGAGTCTGACACTTCGGACACTCGATACGTGCTGCCTCGATCTTGCTCTCATGGCGTTTGCGAATCAGGTAGAGCACGCCGAACACGATCCCGTTGAGCAACAGAACCGCACCCGGAATCGCCAACAGAATCCACACCCCGAAGGTCGCCCACAGCTCTTCGCACCAGCTGATGAACTTGCGCATTCCTAGCGAGTCATCCTCATCCGCCTCACTCAGGATACTAACCACGCCATTACGCGTCATGCTGAGAAAATAAGTGATCCCTCCAGAAATGGCCGCCGGGATCGAGTCGAGAAATCCCGCTTGCGAGATGACCTCCCCCGCAAAGGCAGCGTCCGACGTACTCAAAAGCCCGTGGCTGGTCGCCATCGACAAACCGGACTTCACGTAAACCAGCCCATCCTCCATCAGCTCGCGAATCTCAGGCGAGCGTTCGGCTAACATTTCCGCCGCCGCCAGGCCACCCAACCCCCAAACGGTCGCCGGATGCGTAAACCAAGAAGGCGCATCCGCCATCTTCTCAGTAATCTGCTGGATAAATTCGACGCTACCCAAAAACGGGACGCTTCCTCCGTACTTCATCGCGAACGCCGCTGCGAACGCAGGCAAGAAAGCGCGAGAAGCGAAAAAACCAGACAATCCAAGAGCGTAGAGAAGACTGTTCAGATCCATATGGCCAAACGCTGCCGCCTAGGATCGGATTTGCCAATCGGAAACTACTCCCTAACCGGCAAGGATTTGGAAACGAGACGCCCTCGCCTCTACGCCTTCGCAGACAAGAGGCTTCCTACATAAGATGTAGGGCTCAAAGTGCCGCGCTGCGTGTAGCCAGCCTTCTGGTTCACCATGCGGCCAAGCTTCGCTCGAGCGACCTTCATCATCGTTTCCTGCGAGATGTTGACCGACTGCTTTGGGGCGGAACGCTCCTCCTTTTGACCATACGCACTTTCCTCCTGCGAACCTTTGTCAAAGTCCGCAGCCTGACCGTAAACGATACGGTTCACTGGAATCGCGCTATCAAAAGACATTTGCCTACTGTTTTAGCAGAACAACTCAGCAAAACAATAGAGTATAGCGCTCAATTTACGGACTTTTCTTAAAGGAAAAGCTCCAAGGGGTTCAAAACACTAGTGATAACCCTAAACTTTTTCGCACAATTCGCCTAGACGGGACGCAATTGCTCCCGCGATGAAATCGCTGCCTCGCTCGTCAAAACGAATCCCATCCGGACGATTCGAGTCCAAGCGGGCCGCCGCTTTCACAATGCCATAGAGGTCGATAATCTTCACCCCCAGCATCCGAGCGACTGCCTTGGCTTCCTCGTTATAGAGAGAGATCGTCTCGTTATCGTAGCCAAACTCGTCCTCGCTTTGCACGCGCCGGACGTCAACCGGAGGAATCGTCAACCAAACCGGAGCCGCCGTGCTGTGCTCGAGGGCTATCTTCAAGATGCAGCGTACATTCCGAGCATAGGCCGTGAGAGGCACAAGCCGCTCGTTCTCTCCAAAGCAAATCTTCCGCGTATCAAGAAGCCCGGAAGCAAAAACCGCTACCTCCGGCTGCCGCTTGAGCACCCACTCCCTCGCGCCCACCAGCAAATCCACAGAAGTCTCAACCGACTTCGCCGGAGCCCAAAGTTCAGCCTTTTCGCTTAAAAGCGCGGTCAAGACCGGGCAAAAGTCCGAACAGATTTGGTTTCCAATCAATACTATGCGTTTCATCGAGCTGGGAGAGGAGGTTTAAAAGGAAGCAAGCACGCTAGCGCTCAAGCTCTTGATAATCAATCCTGCAGGAGACATGGATCGATTATCAATTCAGCTAATCAGACAGATCGAAGGCTCATCTGGCCTACACCTTCTGCAAACCGTCGATCTCTCCCTCCACAACCAGCCGAAGCGAATCCAAACGCAAACTCGCATCATCGATCGCTTGCCGCACTCCTTCGAGCTCCGCCTTGGCAATCTGGATCTCATCCGGACGCACGTTGTCGTTTATCTTCTGCAAATCCTCCAAGCGCTCGATCTCCTGCTCCAGCACCTTCTTCGCCTTAGCCTTCGCCGCCGTCTTCACCTTCTTCGCCTGCTTCTCCGCGATCTCCTCGGCGCCACCAATCATGGCTTCCAAAAACTCGCGACTGAAACCGGGACGCTCGAGGAAGCGATTAACATCGCCCGGCTCCAAGTTCTCCTCCGCCCAATCAGCGTCACGCTCATCCGACAAATCGTTGCCGCGAATGTCGACAACCACACGAATCGGCGTGGGCGACAAAAACCGGTCCACATGTAAATGGGACAAAGCAACCGTCTCTACCAAGAAAACGACCTCTACGCTCAAGCCCGGCTCATCACTTTCATAGAGAGCGAAAGCGGATACTCCCTTCTCCGACGAAACCAAGAGGTCAATCGAGTCGCGCACCAAGGAATGGTCAGGCGTCACAAAAGTCATGTCCTCACGCGTAATCGCCCGCTGACGCTCAAAAGTCGCCAACGCGCCTTCCGCCGGAAGGGATGGAAACGACTCCACATAGGCATGAGACGGATCCAGAATCACATCGCCATCCTCCTGCTCATCAACGCGCACCCCGTAAAACTCGAGCAAGTCATAAAGGAAGCTCTTCAAGTTCGAATCCGACTCAGCCTTACGAACGCGTTTCACCACGTCCTCCGCCACCTTCCCGTCATACGAGTTCAACTCAAGCAGACGGTCACGCCCCTTCGCCAACTTGCGGGACAGCTCTTCACGAAACACCTGCGTCTCCTCAATAAACGCCTCCAAGGCGTCACGGCTCGCATTCTTGCTCGCACCGTATTCAGATGCCAACGACACAAGACGCTCGCCAAAGCGAGCCAAGTATTCCGCTCCACCATGCACACAGCTCTCAAACCCATCGATTCCCTGGTGACACCATTCAGCGATACACTCCTGAGCTGAACCAACGATAAAAGGAACATGAATCTGAATCGTACTCGTCTGGCCAATACGGTCAAGACGCCCAATTCGCTGCTCTAGAAGCCCCGGATTAATCGGCAAATCGAAAAGCACGAGGTGATGCGCGAACTGGAAGTTACGCCCTTCACTTCCGATCTCAGAACAGATCAATACCTGAGCTCCATCCTCCTCCGCAAACCAAGCAGCATTGCGGTCGCGCTGCACAAGCTGAAGCTCTTCGTGAAAGAGCGCGATACTCACATTCAGACTCTCCCGCAATGCGGCCTCCAGAGCGATCGCCTTCTGACGCGACTTGCAGATCAACAAAGTCTTCACGCCCTTTCGGGCTTTCAAAAACGACACCAGCCAATCCAAACGCGGATCCCCCTTAAAGTTGTAGCGAATATCCGACTCAGTGCTCTTCCACTCCGCTTGCAATTCACGCACCAGCTTCGCCAGCAAGGTTGGATTATCACTTCCTTCCAATGGAGCCGGACAATACATGCGTTTCGGGAAGCCCTTCATGTTCGCCCGCGTATTGCGGAAAACCACACGCCCCGTACCGTGCTCGTCAAGCAAGGCCTTTAGCAACGATTCACGAGCACCCACCTGCTTCGTAGCCAAATCCTGGAGACGTTTCTTGAGTCCTTCCTGATCACGATGGAAAATTTGCTGCAAAGCCTTCTCGTCCGACTTATTAAGCGATTCTTCATCGATAATCTTGCCCGCGATCTCGGCGACCTTTCCGAAGTCCTGCATCTCCGCCTTAAACGTATCCAAATCCGAATACCGATCCGGATCCAAAAGACGCAAACGAGCAAAGTGCCCCGCCAAACCAAGCTGGGTCGGAGTCGCCGTCAAAAGCAACAGTCCAGGAGTCTTTTGGCCAAGCTCTTCGACGAGAGAATACTCGGGACTCGCCTCTTCCGGCGACCACTCCAAGTGGTGGGCCTCGTCCACGATTACGATATCCCAGCCAGCATCGATCGCCTGGAAGCTGCGTACCTCGCTGTTGGCAAGATAGTCCACGCTGCAAAGCACAAGCTGCTCGTCCAAAAACGGGTTCTCCCCCTCGTTGCTCGCTTCGAGCGCACGGCAACGCTCTTCATCAAAAATCCCGAACCACAAGCCGAAACGACGCAGCAACTCGACGAACCACTGGTGAACCAACGGCTCGGGCACCAAAATCAGAGCCCGCTGCGCGCGTCCCACCGCCCGCAAACGCTGCAAAATCAAACACGCTTCGATCGTCTTCCCCAGACCCACCTCGTCCGAAAGCAAAACACGCGGCAGCTGACGCGATGAAACCTCCTTCAATATATAATACTGATGCGGGATAAGGTCCAAACGCCCTCCAAAGAAACCACGCAGCTCCGAGCTCCGAAGCTCGTTCTGCATGAGCAATGCCCGCTGACGCAACTCGAACACGCCATCGTCATCCACCTGGCCAGCCATCAACCGGTCTTGCGGGTGGCTAAAACTCCCCGCGGCCACCAGCTCCGCCTCGCTCACGCTTTGCCCCTCGCCCCTGTAGTGAATCACACCTGCAACCTCCTCCGTCTCCTCTACAGAGAAAGAGGCACCCGTCTGAGTGTTGACCCGCTCGCCCACTCGAAAAAGCACCCGCTTCAGGACAGCGGCCCCCGCCGCATAGATACGCCGCTCCCCTGCGGCCGGGAAATTCAAACTGACACGAAAGCCGTCAACCTCCTCCACAATGCCAAGCCCAAGTTCCGGCTCAGGTTCGCTCACAAATCGCTGTCCAACTGCGTATGTATTCATTCGGCCGCGTAGCTTGGGAGAAACATCGCAAAAATCTACGCGAAAGGCAGCCAAGTCGCAAATTCTTCGGGCATATGGCGAGCACTACGCAGCCACATCGAGGAATTTACCCTATATTTGACACTTTCCGACTTAAACAAACCGCTCCCTCGCCGATGGGAGAAAAGCTGGATTCCCAACTCACCCCCTTAAAATCGCCCCCACAGCACTCATTTCCCATACAGCGATGACAACACTCAACAGCTCGCGAGACGCCATCCTCCTCGAATCCGGAACCAACGAAGTCGAATTCATCGAGTTCTTCCTCGGCGACATCAGCTACGGCATCAACGTCTCCAAGGTCCAGCGAGTCCTCGCCCGCAGCAGCGTGGAAATCACCGGCGTCGCGCAAGCCCCCATGGGAGCAGTCGGCCTCATCCACATCCAAGAGGAACCCATCATGCTGATGGATCTGAAAACGGCCCTCGGCATCCCGTTCGATCCCGACTCCATCGACCTGGAGCGACAGCTCATCCTCGTCACCACTTTCAACAAGCAAACAACCGCCTTCCTCATCGACGGCATCTCCAAGATCCACCGCACCTCCTGGGAAAACTTCGAGCCGCTCAGCTCCGACGTCACCAGCGAAGGCGCCGGAGGCTACTCGACCGGAACGGTCACCTTCGAGGACAAGATCATCATCATCCTCGATCTCGAGCGGCTCATGCTCGCCCTCTTCCCCACCAGCCACGGCAACCAAGGCATCATGGAAGGCGTCGAAAACAGAGCGGAGCGAAACGCAGTCCGCATCCTCTACGCCGAAGACTCGAAGATGGTTCGCAGCATTACCGAAGGTATCCTCAACGACTCCGGATACCTTCAGCTCGACACCTTCGAAAACGGCCAGGACGCCTACAATTTCATGTGCAAACGGATCGCCGAGAAAGACTTCGACGGAAACGCTCCTTACGACCTGATCCTCACCGACATCGAAATGCCGAAGATGGATGGCCTCACCCTTTGCCGCAAAGCGAAGACCGAAGCCTGCTCGCAACACCCGCCCAAGGTCATCGTCTACTCCTCCCTCATCAACAAGGAGATGGCTCTCAAATGCGAATCAGTCGGCGCCGACGCTCAGCTAGCCAAGCCAGACGTACGCCAAATCGTACAACTCATCGACTCCCTCTGCCTCCCTCCGATGTAAATCGGATCGAAGGGCTAAGCGCCCGCCGCCGCCGCACCGACAACCTTGCGCGAAGCGTAATCCCAAAACCAAGGCGACTCCCCGTCGATCTTAGCGCCGCCTAGCCAACGCTCCGCGAACGGTCCGCTAAGGTAATTGCTCCGCCCCTCCAGAACCGCACGGCCGCGCTCCGTCAACTCAAGCACTTGGGCGTCGAACGCCTCAAACGCCAGATCCTTAGGAGGGCACAAAAACGGCTGCCCAGACGCAGTCGTCAACAACGGATCAGCCCCGGAACACAAACCGTCCACTACTTGCCAAAACTCCCAATCGATCCGGAACGGCGTAGCCTCCGTCGATTGTACCTGGCGAAAAAGCTCGCGAGCATCGCCAATCCCCAAACGCACCGTGTCCAGCACCTGCATCTGGCTGATCGAAAGCCCATTCTCGACGCTAGGCAGCTCCTGCAGCCAACGCCCTAATCCAGTTGCCAGAGAAGAAAGCCCCTCGGAACTCGCCCGTTCCAAAGCGGCCTCGACCTCCGTCGGATCTGCTCCCGAAACCGCATCCCAAGCCACCGCGTAGATCGCGTGCGTACCCGCCGGGACGATCTCTCCCGCCTTGGCGATCTCCAGCAAAGCCCCGTCATCGAACACCGCAAGCGGACCATCCACCGTCATCAAACGAGCTTTCGCCTGCTCATTGATCGGTCGTTCGCTCAGCCACCCCAAGATCTGGGCCAAGCTCAACTGGTCTGCCAGCGAGCCGCCAAAGAGCAAATACACCTCCGACTCCGACTCGAAAGCCGCTAGCAGTTCCGCATTGCGAAGCTTCAAGTCGTCCTCGACCACATTGTCCTCGTCCCAATGCGCCGACGCGTAGGCGAAAGAGCGAGCGTTCGCAAACGCGTCCAAGTCGTTCCCGGCAATCAAACGGCCAAACGCCAGCGGGTCCTGCCACGCCACCGCAACAACTCGGCCTTCCGCTCTTTCCAGAGCGTTCGCCGTGGCCACATCATTTGTAAAAATCCGCATCGGTCACGCTATAGGTGGGCCGATTCCCTGTCGCCGTCAAATCCGATTTCTGATCGGAGACGTTACCGACCACCCGACAAACCGCCGCTTACTCGCAGCAAAAATCGATCAGCAGCTCCGAGCCGAACCCTTCAAAGAGATATTGACGACGGAAACTCATAGTCGCCGTGTCCACCTTCATCCGACGATTCTTCAAAACCTTGGGAGTCGTCAAAGCCAGTCTCGGGTACCATTTGGTAAGCCCGCCTTTCACGAGCCCTGCCAACATATTCCCCAATTCACCCAGCGTATCCTGCAACGCCTCCTCGCTATCCCCTTCCAGCCAATCCAAGCTCGGCAAATCAAACAGCTTCAACGCAAACGCCTCGGCCGCCGCCTTCGGAAGCACCAGCATTACCTTGCCATTCACATCACCTACCCAGCTCACCACGATCGCGTACAAACCGTCCGCAATCGGCAAGCTACCCAACATGTCGCTCGAGCCATTCTCGATCAAGCAAGCCCGGCTCTTCCAAGAGACCGTTTCGCTCACCATCGAGTCGAAGACGGTCACAACCGCTTCGCGGGCGAGATTGTCCAGCCTTTCGCTAGGAATTTCTTCTGTTGGCATGCTTTGATTCATACGGGAGAGATGGGTAGTGTGGGTCGGTTATGTTGGAAAGGGGACAGGCTCTAATCGTCACCTGCAGATACTTCTGAAGTTCCTACCGAATAATATGCGTACAACCACTCAACGGCCCGACAAACACCCGATCCCGACAAACAGACACCCCAGAAAAAAGAGCAAGTTCCCCCCAGCTTCGAAAGGTGGTTTTTACTTAATCGCAGAGCCAGTTGCGCCGAAGTAAGAAACAACTGTATTTCATATGGCCACCCAAAGTTACCCAGCCACAAACAGAACCATACGGACCACCTCCCAAATGCCCGATCAGCAAGAAAACGCCTCGCCCGCCAAGAAGGTGGCAAACGCCATCGTCCGCGGCATCAAAGAAGGCAAGCTCGAGCTGCCTGTGATGCCAAGCGTCGCGAGTAAGATTTTCAGCCTCACCAACAATCCAGACGCGGATATGGCCGAGCTCTCCAAGCTCATCCACGGAGACCAGTCCATCGCTAGCCACGTCCTGCGCATCGCCAACTCCGCTAGCTACACCAGCGGCGAGCCGATCGTCTCCCTCCAGCAAGCCGTCACCCGCCTCGGCATGAAGCTGCTCGGAGAAATCGCCATCGCCGTCTCGCTGCAAGGCGACATCTTCCAAGCCGCCGGTTTCGAAACCCAAATCAAGGCGCTCCTCCGCCACGCTCTCGCCTCAGGCGCCTACGGTCGCGAAATCGCCCGCAAACGCCGCCGCAATGTCGAAGGCCAATTCCTATGCGGACTCATGCACTCCGTGGGACGCCCCATCTGCTTGCAGCTAATCGCCAAGGTCCAATCGCAAGAACGGATCTCGCTCGATCCCCAAGAGGTGCAGCAAATCGTCAACAGCCTTCACTCCAAAATCGCGACCAAGGTCGCCATCGACTGGAAGCTCCCCAAGCAGCTCCAAGTCACCACTGTCTTCTACCAAAAGTACGAAAACGCCCCCAGCTTCAAAGACGAAAGCGCCGCGACCTACCTCTCCCAACTCCTCGGTAGCTGGGTCATGGAACCCACGAAATTCAACGTCATCGACCTAGCGAAGGATCCCGCCATCGAATACCTCAATTTCTACCAGGACGACTTCCAGGACCTTCTCGCCAAAAAAGACGACGTGAAAGCTGTCGTCGCAGCCATGGAACTATGACCCCAGAAGAAACGTTCGACCTCATCGTTATCGGTTCCGGCCCAGGCGGTCAAAAAGCGGCGGACCAAGCCGCAAAGTCAGGCCTCAAAGTCGCCATTATCGAAAGGGAGCGCGCCGTCGGCGGCACCTGCGTCCACCTCGGCACCATTCCGAGCAAGACGCTGCGCGAAGCCGCCCTCACCATCGCCACCCTCAAACGCAACGCCGACGTCTTCGACTTCAAGCTGAAGGACGACATGGAAGTCTCCACGCTCATGAAGCGTCTCGACTCCGTCCTACAGTCCTACACCTCCTTCATCTCCAGCCACATCGGCTCGAGCGGAGGCAAGGTATTCCTAGGCCGAGCCAGCTTCGTAGACCAAAACACAGTGCTCGTCACGACCGTCAAAGGAAAGCGAATCGTGCTGGGAGCCAAAAACGTGATCGTCGCCTCCGGCTCTCGCCCTCGCACGCCACCGGACATCCCGGTCGATCACGAGCACATTCTCGATAGCGACTCCATCTTGAGCATGATCTACCTGCCAAGATCCCTAACCGTCATCGGCGCCGGAGTCATCGCCTCGGAATACGCATCCATATTCTCACTACTCGGCGTCAAGGTTACCATGATCGACCGCACTCCGCGCCCACTCATGTTCATGGAGCCCGAGCTCACCGCCAAATTCCTCGACAACTTCACCCGCAACGGCGGCAAGTACATCGGCAACGTCAAAGCCAAGAGCGTCGAGTGGAACGGGCTGCAAGTGCGCACCGTGCTCGACAATGGAGAGGAGCTCCTCAGCGACAAGATGCTCGTCGCCCAAGGTCGCCTCGCCAACGTCGAGGCGCTCAACCTCGAAGCCATGGACGTCGAACGAGGACGCAACGGAGTCATCGCAGTCGACGAAAACTACCAGTCCTCCGTGCCAAGCATCTACGCCGTAGGAGACGTTATCGGCCCGCCCTCCCTCGCGTCCGTATCCATGGAGCAAGGACGACGAGCCGTCCGTCACATTCTCGGCAAGGAAGCAAGCGACGCCATCGACCTCGTGCCCATCGGCATCTACTCCGTCCCCGAACTCTCCTCCGTCGGACTCTCCGAAGAGCAAGCCCGCGAGAGATGCGGCGATAACATCATCATCGGCCGAGCCAATTTCGAGGAAGTCGCCCGCGGGCAAATCGCCGGCATCCAAGACGGCATGCTCAAGATGATCGCCGACGAAAAAGGCGAGAAGATCCTCGGAGTCCACATCGTGGCCGAAGGAGCGACCGACCTCGTGCACGTCGGCGAGATGGCCATCCTAAACGGAAACCACGTCGACACCTTCCTGGAGAACATCCTCAACTTCCCCACCCTCGGCGAAGCCTATCGAATCGCCGCCATCGACATCGCCAACAAACGGGCCAAACGACTCAGCAGAAAACGGCAGCCCCGCATCCAAAAGCTGATCGACGAAGCCGAACTCAACTGATCCGTATCCCACTCGGAAATTCGATCCGTTTCCGAGTTGTAAACGGATTACGTATCCCCCACTCTCCCGGCTGAGTATGTGCGGGCGTTACACGTTGAGAAAAGGATTGAGCAATGTCGCTGAAAAGTTGGGCGACTACGCCCTTGGCCCAGCGGCGAAGAATATCGAAGCCGAAGGCCCCCGGTTCAACATCGCCCCCACCCAAAACAGCCTCGTCCTGAGGAAGTCCATCGCCGATCCCCATTTGCTGGAGCCCGTTCACATGCGCTGGGGCCTCGTGCCCAGCTGGTCCAAAACGCCATCCACCAGAGCGCCCATGATCAACGCCCGCTCGGAAACGGTGTCCGAAAAACCGTCCTTTAAAGCCGCCTTCAAACGAAGACGTTGCCTCGTGCCAGCCGACGGATTCTACGAATGGCAACAGCAAGAGGGAGGCAAAGTCCCCGTCCACTTCTCGATGCAGGACGACTCCGTCTTCCTCATGGCGGGAATTTGGGAAAAATGGACAGGCCACGAAAACGAAGGCTTCGAAAGCTACACCATCCTCACCACCCAGGCCAACTCCCTCATCTCCGCCTACCACGACCGCATGCCCGTGATTCTGAGCGGCAACAAAATCGAGCAATGGCTCGAAACGGACCTCTCACGCCTGACCCTGGCAGACCAAGCCAGCTTCTTCTCCCCTTTCGACTCACGACAAATGAGTTCCCAGTTTGCCAACCCCAAACTGAACAGCCCGAAACAAGAAGGCCCAGAGTGCCTGGAAGGAACGGGCACAGAGGAGAAACCGAAATTTCGCTCGTCCGTCCTTCTACAAGACTGGATCCCTCTCTCCGACTCCTAGCCTTCCTTCAAGGAAACGCAGCGCAACCGCCTCGTGCCACGCCATGCCGTCGACACGGCGAGAGGGAAAGCCCAAATGCCCACCCTCGTCAGGAAATAGCGAATACAGAGACTCGCTCGCTTTCGCTATTTCCTCAGGAAAACAAGCTTCCGACAAAAACGGATCATTTCGAGCGTTGAGCAACAAGGAGGGCACCTGAATCGCATCCAGCCAATTGAGAGAACTGCAACGCCTCCAATAATCCTCCGCGCTCTCAAATCCGTTAAGCGGAGCCGTATACCGCCCATCAAACGCCAGAAAATCCTGCAGGTCGCGACACCCCACCGCATCCAGCTCCTCCGGATAGACTTGCGCCTTCTCCTCAATCTTCTGGCTCAACATCCGAATAAATCGTCGCATGTAGAGCTGGTTGGACTTTCGTCCGATCTTGAGAGCGGATCCTTCCAAATCTACCGGAGCCGAAACGGCAACCCCCGCCTTCACCTTGGGTGAAACCGTCTCAGGATCTTCACCAAGATATTTCAAAACGACATTGCCCCCCAAGCTAAAGCCACAAAGCAGGATCGAGTCGTATCGGTTTCCCAAATACTCCAGCACCTCCCTCAGATCTCCCGTTTCGCCACTGTGGTAAAAACGGACCGCACGATTCATCTCTCCACTGCAGCCCCGCATGTTCATCGCCACAAAATCCCACGCCAACGAACCGAGAGCCATCGCCAAGCTCTTCACATAGGGCGCCTGCGACGACCCCTCCAATCCATGCAAAACCAGTAAGCACGTATCAGAACTTTCCCTACCCAAATGGTCCAGATCCACAAAATCGCCATCACTCAGCTCCACTCGATCACGCTCGTAGCGAACCTTGAAACGGCGACGGGTCAGGTTCGGCACGATCGTCTCCCAATGCTCCCCACGTAGGAGCATCGGACATCGATAATCTGGAGCAGATAGAACTGGCATGCGTTTCCGGATACAAAATCAGCTGAAAGTGACAGCCAAGAAGCTCACATTCCCACATTTTTTGCGCCATCTTAAAATACCGCACTTGCTGCCCGAGCCACTATTTGTCTTAAAAAGCAGCAAATGGCGGAGCGTGAAGAACAGATTCAACCTGTAAGCAACGCTTTCAACCGAACGCTAAACCGGCTGAAGGAGATGCACCCAAGCGATATCGCTGAGGATCTCGAAGATCGTGACCTCGACGAAATCCGCAAGCTCCTGCGCGAGTTCAGCGACGAGCAAGTCGCCGATATCCTCACCGAGCTCCCCCAAGAAATCCAGACCGACCTCATGGAAAACATGAGGCTGGATCGCGTCTCCGAAATCATCCCCGAGATGTTCTCCGACGACGCGGCCGACGCCCTCGGACACGTTTCCCCAGACCGCCTGCAGGATATCATGGATACCCTGCCCGAGGAAGACGTCGAAGAGATCACCGACCTCCTCGAGTACCCGGAAGACAGCGCCGGGGGTATCATGCGGAAAGAGGTCAACGCGGTCCTCACCTCCATGTCCCTCTCCGAAGCGCGCGAAGCGATCCGCCGCGACGAGGACCAAGACCAGGACAACGCCATCTACATCTACGTCGTCGACCAAAACGAGCGCCTGCAAGGCGTCCTCAAGCTGCGCGACCTGCTCTTCCGCGACCTCCGGCTCAAAGTAGCCGACGTCATGATCACCGACGTCCGCTCCGTCTCCGTCAACGCCGACCAGGAGGAGATCGCCAATATTTTCCAGAAGTACAACTACCTCGCCCTCCCCGTTGTCGACGACTTCGGCAAGCTCGTCGGCCTCGTGACCTCCGACGACGTCATCGACGTCATCCAGGAAGAGGCCACCGAAGACATGCAGCGCATGGTCGGCTTGAGCGGCGAGGAAATGGTCACCACCCCGTGGAGCCGCTCTGTAAAAAACCGCCTCCCCTGGCTGCTAATCAATCTCGGCACAGCCTTCCTCGCCGGCTGGGTCGTCTCCCTCTTCGAGGACACCCTCGTGAAGTACGCCATGCTCGCCGCCTTCCTCCCCATCGTGGCCGGCATGGGCGGAAACGCCGGAGCCCAAACCCTCACCATCGTCGTTCGCTCCCTCGCCTTGGGCGAAATCGAAAACAACGAATGGCGACGCGTCCTCGTCAAAGAAGTGATCACCGGCCTAGTCGTCGGCATCGCCATCGGCCTCGTCGTCGGTTTCGTCTCCTGGCTCTGGAAAGGCAGTTGGGTCATCGGCGCCGTCGTCTGCCTCGCCATGCTGCTCAACATGATCGCCGCCGCTCTCGCCGGAGTCATGGTACCGATCGGACTGCGAGCAGTCAAAGTCGACCCCGCCCTTGCCTCATCCATCATGGTCACCACAGTTACCGACGTGATGGGATTTTTCCTCTTCCTCAGCCTAGCCAGCATCGCCCTGAATTTCCTCGCCCTTTAACCTCGATTTTTCATCCGGCGAGCGGGAGCCGTAAATTTCCCGCTAATCAGGCTCGCAAACGTCTCAGTTGCAGGGAATTATTCCGATTAACTTTCAAACCACCATTTTCGAGCAACGCCACCAACACCTAGCCCTACCTCGACCAACAGAATCCGGCTCGCGCCCGCAACGCTGAGCTAGCCAAGGTTCGACCGCCTAAAATCGAGAAATCCCACGCAAATGTCCGTTTCTGTCCCCGTCGGAAAAATCCACGAATTTCTAAGCACCTCTCTCAGCAAGGTGGTCGATACCATGATCGGCTTTCAGTGCGAATGCACCGGTCACGAGGCTTACGCAGGCAAACAAGCCTTCAGCCCGCAGATCGACCCAGCAAAGGATGACTCCAAGCGCATGTTCGCCTCCTCCGTCGGCTTCGCAGGCGACATCAGCGGCGTCTGCTACCTCTTCATGACCGAAAACTTCGCCTACAAGGCAGGCGGAAAAATCACCGGCCTGGACAGGGAAGATCTCGACGACGATGTAGTGCGCGACGTTTGCGGCGAGCTCACCAACATGTTCGCCGGAACCTTCAAAAACAAGCTGGCCGACCTCGGTCTCCCCTCCACCCTCACCCTTCCTACCGTCGTTCAAGGCAAGCGCATGGCTATCAGCACCGCAGGTACCGCCGAGCAATACCGCTTCACCTTCGAGGTCGACAATCTAAACATCTACGCCGACCTCCTCCTTTCCGATAGAGGATAACTCGCTAGGGTCGCAAAGAGCAACCAGCCCTCACTTCGATTTCTCGATCCGGTAGGCGCACCGACGAGCACCAGACAACATGTGCTCCACCCGCTCCACCTTGCAGCCCGGTCCAAGAACGTTTTCGAAGACCGATAGCTCACGAGCGCAAAGCCCCTTGCACGCATCGGCAGCCGCGCAGATGGGACAGTGGTTCTCCACAAGCTCAAACACGCCATCTTCAGACTGAGTCGCCTCGGCCATATAGCCCTCTTCGCTACGGGCCTTTGCCAGACATCCAACCTTCTCCTCCAAGGACCCAGCTCCCGCCAGCCGTTTCCCGTACTGACTCATCTGCTCCTCCGCCCTCTCGTCGAGCAGCTTGTCCAAGGCTTCCTCGCCCAACACGCTCTTAACGTTGCCCAGCAGATCGAGAATCAGATCCCGATGCCGGTCCGGAAAATGCCGTTGGGCCTTCGTAGTCAAAAACCAAAACTTCGTCGGACGCCCTTTGCCTTGGGCACGATCCTCCGACGAAACATCGCCCACCGACTCCAACTCCTGCATGTGCTGGCGAATCGCCATCGAAGAGACGCCCAGCTCCTCCGCCATCTGCTGACTCGAAAGTTCACCCCGCGTCTTCAGCATCTCAAGCAAAGAGCGGCGGGTGGCCCAATTCGGCCCTTTGTAACTCCCGTTCTTCAATGGCATTCCTTTTTAAAGCTTATTCTTTCTTAAAAAGTCGAGCCTAAAGCCCATAGCCTCAGAACCAAAAGAAGAGGACCCCTCCCTCCTATTCCACAGATACCATACGGGGTCCCCTTCTCTTTGCTTGGCGGCGTTTCCCTCGCCGTTGATCACATACCGGGCAGATGTTCGTTCTTAGTCATCCACACACGACCATCTTTGTACTACAACTGTAGTCCATTTATTCATAAACGCAAGCTCGTTTCGAAGATTTCCCGTCCTAGGCGCTCCGCTCCAGCCTCAGCCCCCATGCCCAAATAGTCGTCCCCCCTATCGACAAAGTCGGAGCCGACGCTATAGTAAAAATATCGTAAACGGCAGCCGCCGAACTCATGGACGACCTTCTCATAGTCAGAGCTTCAGACCGAGTCCGCCCCAGACGCTATCAACGCCGGGCCCAGGTACCCTTGGGCGCCAACTTAGGCATCGTCATTGGAGTCGCCTGCGGATTCATAGGAGCCACCCAATACCCTGAGCAGATGCCCATAGGCATGCTTGGCGGAATAGGAGTCGGAATCGTGATCGGCGGCCTCATCGGACCTCTCCTCCGTCCGAAATCCAAGCGAATCACCCGTTTCCCCAAAAAACATTACGACGGATTCCCCTTCCCAACCCAAGAGGAAGAAAACGCCAACAAGCAGTAGTCCG
>NZ_JAENIL010000075.1 GCF_016595505.1 Pelagicoccus mobilis
GCCCGCTAGGGACAGCGGGCGCTACCTTTCGAGTTCCGCTAGTTCCCCAAGATTCTGTTCGAATCGCTGAGGAAGATGCCCTTCAGGTTCATATCGAGGGCTTGCGGGTTCGGTGAGTTCTTCATGCCAGTCTTCTTGCTGATCTTCCCCTCCTTGATGAGGCGAACCAGCTCCTTGTTGAAGGAACGAGAACCACTGTCAGCCGACACGTCGAGCAGAGCGCCCACCTTGTCGAACTTACCTTCACGAATCGTAGAGCGAGCGACCGAGTCACCAATCAGAATTTCCTGAGCTGGCACACGGCCATCTCCTTCGAGGTTCGGGAGCAGTTTCTGAACGATGATGCCGCGTAGCGTTTCAGAGAGCTTACGTTGCACCAGCTGATGCTGTTCAGCAGGGAAATATTCAAAGAGACGCGTGATCGCCTGCTGCGCGCTCGCCGCGTGCAAGGTGGTGAAAACCAAGTGTCCGGTCTCCGCGGCCGCGAGAGCCGTTTCGAAGGTCTCCTTGTCACGCATTTCCCCGATTAGAATCATATCTGGATTCTGTCGAAGCACCGCCTTGAGGGCTTTTTGGAAGCTCGGGGCATCGATCCCAACCTCCCGCTGCTGGAAAACGGACTTGGAATCGATGAAGTTAAACTCGATCGGATCCTCCAAAGTCACCACGTGCTTATCCATGTTGTGATTAATCCAATTGAGCAAACAGGCCAAAGTCGTCGATTTACCGGATCCTGTCGCCCCGCAGACAAAAACGATTCCGTCCTTTTTCTGGGCAAGATTCAACAGAACGTCCTGATCAAGAGAGAGATCCTCGAAATTCGGGATTTTGCTCTTAATATGACGGAAAACGATACTCACCGTCCCGCGCTGCAAAAAGGCGTTCACACGGAAACGACCGGCCCGCTCTAGGAAATAAGCAAAGTCGACCTGCCCCTCCATCTCCCAGCTTTCCTTGTAGTTTCCGGGCACATTGTCGTCCACGAAAGCCAAGACCGCTTCACCATCGATGGGCGGCATTTCCACTGGCTCGAGCGCCCCGTGCAGTCGCAGGAAGCCCGGTTTGTCGCTTTTGACCACAATATCGGAAGCGCCGTTGTCCACGGCTAGGTAGAGGAGTTCGTCGAAGATCTCGGATGCCATTTATCGAAAGAGAGTATACGTTGCAGAATTATTGGCCCTAATAACTCGAAGAGACCGTCTAATCAGACGCTTTCACAAAATGGTCTGATTTGAGGGTCTCTAAAAGATTGACCGTCCTTATAAATCGGCTTGGAACTCGATTCCTTCACTTTCGAATTATGAGCGTACCAAAGTATACCGGATCAATGACCGCCCTAGCGACCCCCTTCCTTGAAGATGGGTCTTTAGCCGAGGCTGATCTTAAAAAACTGGTTGAAGCACAAATCCAGGCTGGTATCGACGCGCTCGTACCCGTCGGAACCACCGGTGAGTGCCCAACTCTCAGCCACGATGAGCACGAACGCGTGGTTGAACTGACAATTGAAACCGCCGCTAAGCGAGTCCCCGTAATCGCTGGCGCCGGTTCGAATTCCACACGCGAAGCGGTTTCCTTGACCAAATCCGCCCACGAAGCGGGCGCGGATGCCTTCCTGCACGTTGCTCCCTACTACAACAAGCCGTCTCAGGAAGGCCTGTTCCGCCACTTCTCCGCCATCGCGGAGGCTACCGACCGCCCGATCGTCCTCTACTCGATCCCAGGTCGTTGCGGCATTCAGATCGATGTGGCTACTGTGGAACGACTCCTCGCTAAGTACCCGCACGTCAACCACATAAAGGAAGCCGGCGGTAGCGTCGAGCGCGTGGATGAACTCAAGAAGGCCATGGGCGACGATATCGTTGTTCTCAGTGGCGATGACAGCCTCACCCTACCTTTCATCGGTTCCGGAGCTGAAGGCGTGATCTCAGTGGCCTCAAATGTCATTCCAGCCGAGGTCGTAGCTCTCGTTAAGGCCTGCCGTGATGGTGACCTAAAGACTGCGAGCGCACTGCATCGTCAGCTCTTCCCGATTTTCAAGAACCTTTTCATCGAGCCAAATCCAGTACCGGTGAAGGCTTGCATGGTTCAGGCTGGCATCTTCCAGACCGAGCGGGTCCGTCTTCCACTCTGCGAACTGCAGCCGGAAAACAAGACTCTGATTCTCTCCATTTTTGAAGCACTGCAGGCAGAACTGTCTGCTCAAGCGTAGTAAGCTGCCATGTCACTGAAGATTTGCATCGTAGGCGCCAAGGGGCGCATGGGCCAAGCTATAGCCGCTGCCGTCGAGGAAGCAGGCCATACCGTTTCCGGCGGAGTCGACCAAGGTGACGACCTCCGTGCCGGAATCGCCGCTGCGGACGCGGTAATCGACTTCTCTTTCCACACCGTGACGGAAGAGGTCTTCTCTCTCTGTGCCGAGCTCGGCAAACCTGTCGTGTGCGGTACCACCGGGCACAGCCAGGAAGAGAAAGCCAAACTGCTCGAGATCGCTGCGAAGACCGCAACCGTCTGGGCCGGCAATTTCTCCATCGGCGTCAACCTTCTCTGCTACCTCGTGGAAAAGGCTGCTGGCATTCTACCGCTCGAGTACAACGCCGAGATCGTGGAAATGCACCATCGCCTAAAGAAAGACGCGCCAAGTGGTACAGCTCTCATGCTAGCCGACGCCGTTCTCGAGCCACGTGGCCTCAATTACGACGATCTTCGTCACGGTCGCGAAGGCATCACAGGCGAGCGCACGGAACGCGAGGTTGGCATGCACTCCCTACGCGGAGGCGACGTTGTCGGCGATCACACCGTGATTTTCTCCGACGTCGGTGAGCGCGTGGAGCTGACACACAAAGCTTCCAGCCGAGCGATCTTCGCACGTGGCGCTGTTCGTGCCGCGGCTTGGTCCGTCGGCAAAGAGCCAGGTATCTACGGTATCCGCGAAGTTCTCGGTCTTGCATAGATTTTAGAATATGATCGTATCCATCGAAGGAATACTCGAACGAGCAACTCCTATCACGGCGATCATCAATGCCGGTGGATTGGGGTATCTGGTAAACATCCCCGTATCCACCGCTTCTAAACTCCCTGCAAACGGCGAGAAGGTGAAGCTGCACACTCACGCCGTTTATCGAGAGGATTCGCAAGCTCTCTACGGCTTCGCCAACGAAGAGGAACGTAACTTCTTCCAGCTTCTCATCGAAAAAGTATCTGGTGTCGGACCAAAGGTCGGCATCAGCATGATGAGCAAACTGGAGCTGCCCTCCCTCATCTCAGCGATCAGTAACGAGGACGCAGTCCTGCTCGCGAAGACACCTGGCATTGGCAAAAAAACCGCCGAGCGTGTCATCATTGAGCTCAAGGACAAACTAAGCGCGTTCGCGAGAACAGCAGACACGAATCCCCTTCAGGGAATGGTTTCAGGCAGTCCTGCAGCTTCCTCAGAAGGAAGCCATAAGGACGACGCGATTCTCGCCCTACTGGCCCTTGGCTACAAACAGACCGACGCCAGCAAAGCAGTTGGCAAGGCAGTCGATGCCCTTGGTCCAAACGCCTCAACCGAAGCCCTCATCAAAGCGGCCTTGGGCTAAACAAAAAAAAGCACGAGCGGCTGCTCGTGCTCTTTCGGCAACAGATGGATAGCTGCTGTCAGAAATAGTGCATTGCCTACTGAGTAGGCTTACTGGCCGTAGCGGCGGCTCGACTGAAATCGACACTCGCGTCATCTTCATCCAACGCTGAGCCCAACGCTCGAACCGAAAAGATCCGGTTATCGCCCTCTCCGCCGCTAAGAGACTCATGCTCGAAGGTTGATGAGCGGACCGCTTCGCCGAATTTAAACTCCTTTTTCGCCCAGACCTTTTCTTCTTTTTTAGATGAATCGACAGTGAAACGAGCGAAAGAAACGTTGCTATCGCTTCCGAAATTCAACGGCTGGTCACCACGATCAAACGCTTTCTCAATATCGAAAGCGACCGGAACGACACCATCGCCGAAACTGAGGCGTTGCCCTTCCAACTCGTTCACGTCCATCACCAAAAGCGGCTCAGACTCGATACCATTCGCCGGCTCCATCATAGGAACCGACTGCGAAAGCTGATCAGCTTGCCCGCCAATCAGCGGAGTGAGATTGCGTGCTGCCATAAACAGCAATGCTCCGGCTGCGGCCATCCCACCAATAGCGTAAACTTTCTGCCGCCATTGGCTCGCTGGCTTCGTTTCCACAAATTTTTCTCCGAGCTTCGAACATGCATTAAACAATTGGCAGTACTGCACGTAGATCCGGTGGAACTCTGGATTCTCGCGAACCTCGGCTAAAAGCTCCTCTGATTCCTCAGCAGACAGCTCTCCGTCCAAGTACAGATTCAATCGCTCGATGAAAACTTGCTTGTTCATAAAAGTTCGTGACCCATTTTCTCGCGCAGACTCTCGCGGGCTCGGGCGATTCTGCTTTTGACAGTTCCGATGCTGATTTGCAACTCATCTGCTATCTCTTCGTAAGTCAGATTGCGCACATTTCTCAGAATCAGAGCTTCCTTGTGCTTCTCGTTAAGCAACTCCATGGCCGCCGCCACACGATCCTTAAACTCGTTGGTGATGGCGATATCTTCTGGAGACTCGATTTCCGCAGGAAAAACTTCCGCTAGAGTGGTCGCGGACTCAGCAGCGATCGGCTGATCGAACGAGACAGATTTGTCCCGCTTGCGACGCCACCAGTACCAGTAGCGATTACGGGCCAGATTCGTCGCAATCTGGTAGAGCCAAGTGGAGAAACTCGAATCTCCACGAAAGTTCTCCAAGCCTCGATGGGCTCGTATAAATGCGTCTTGTGTAACCTCTTCCGCATCTTGGGTATTACGCAGAAGCTTGTGTACCATCGCGTAAATGCGATCCCAATAACGAGAAACCATTTCTTCGAAGGCCGATTCGTCTCCGGCCTTGAATCGCGCTACAAGCGCTTTGTCTAGAGCGACTTCTTGAGCTTTTGTTGACATAGCAGTTGTCGCCTTGGGACGTGTCTGTTCAGCAATTGTTCCCATTTTTCCTCCTTGTTCCAATTTTCGGATTAAGACTCCCCTTTTCGCAGTTTATTCACTGAAAATACGCCGCCCCTCAGCAGCTAAGGTTTGTCTCCCACGTTACTTCGTCTGATCCATTTTCGCCCCTTTCGTTCAAAAAGCAGTTCTTAAGGAGCGCCATTTTCCAACTAATACGCGAAATCGGGGCTGTCGGTTGCTCAATAATCCCTCGGAAAATCCGAAGTCGGCCGCACACGCAACCAACTCGCAAAAGATGTAAAATTAGGACTTGCCAAAGCTCTAAGCACATCCTGTATTCCCTGCCTTCTGAACGCCCTCCGGGGCCTCGAATGGGTCGATAGCTCAATCGGTAGAGCAGTTGCCTTTTAAGCAATTGGTTCTGGGTTCGAGTCCCAGTCGGCCTACCACTTTAAACCGCTGATAACCAGCGGTTTTTGTGTATCTAGAGATAGCGGCATTGCGGTTCTTTTAACCCCTACTTTTAACCTTTTGCATGGAATCGCAACAGGGCTCGGATGAGCAGGATAAACAGTGGGTTAAAAAGGATAAGAATCTGGTGGTCTATGGGCCGACCGGAATCTACTATGGAAGGGCTAAAGTGGACGGCAGTCTAGTGTACGATTGCTTCAATACGAAAGAACGTGCCGTAGCTGACAGAAGGCTCCTCAAATTCATGGAGCGAATCCGCAAAGCTCGGAATAAGAGCAACAAAGGCAAACGAGCCTTAGCAAGAGCCACTTACTCTACCCTCTTCGAGCTATTCAAAAAAGAAATCGAGGCTGATACCTCCATCAAACCCAACTCAAGAATGGCGAAAATAAACTCGATCATTCGAATCGAAACGAGCTGGCCAGATCTTCTAACGATGAAACCCGCGAAGCTTCGAAAGCACGATGTCGAGCGATGGGTTCGTAGATTGAGCACCGAGGGCACCCAATTCACTCTTCCCGGCACTGACACAAAAAGAACCGGCAACTCTGAGTCTTCAGTTAAAAAGTCACTCCAGATCCTAGTTAAAATTCACGACTTCGCCATTGAGGAAGGACTCGCGAGCGAAAACGTGGTTAGAGAAATCTCGAAAGAGCGTCGCATCTTTAAAGGAGTAAAAGCATCTGAACCATACATTCCGTCAGCCGAGGAACTAAGCATGATCGAAGAAAAGATCTCAGAGAACAGAGGCGGAACTGATCGATCATTCACTTTGAGATTCCTCACCTATTCTGGAGCTCGAATCGACGAAGCCCGGAATATCTTTTGGTCCCAAGTCGACTTTGCAAATCGCACGCTCTTCATTCCAGGCACCAAGACCGCGACCAGTGACCGAAGCCTGCCTATGAACATTCAACTCCTCAAACTTCTTGAAGAGCGGTACAAATCACTTCTTAGCAAGGCCACGGCTAGTGAACTCAAGGGCATCAAAATCCTTCCAGTAAAAGACCTCAACAAGCAGCTCAAAGTAGCCTGCGAAGATTTGGGAATACCGAAACAAACCAAAACTGGGCAGCGAGATAC
This sequence comes from Pelagicoccus mobilis, assembly GCF_016595505.1. Lineage (GTDB taxonomy): Bacteria > Verrucomicrobiota > Verrucomicrobiia > Opitutales > Opitutaceae > Pelagicoccus > Pelagicoccus mobilis. Next base: position 6,540 of record NZ_JAENIL010000075.1, read on the forward strand.
CATCACGAACCATAGTTTGCGGCACTACTTCGCCACCTCATGTTTGGATAAAGGAGTACCAATCCCTACAGTCTCCAATTGGCTCGGTCACAGCGATGGCGGAGCAATCCTCCTCAAGATCTACAATCACTATCTAGAGGATAAAGGCAGAGCGGCTGCTGATGCCCTAGATTTGGGTGCCTAGATTCAGATTCGACGTTTCTAGAGCCAAATCAGCCTCTTCCCTATTCGAATGCCACTTGTTTTAGTGGTATACACTAACTCCGCACCTATTGAATCGAGGCGATTGTGGGCTTTTTCAGAAACTGTCCGCGCAGTTCACGTCGATTCACGTCCATTGCCGTCGGTTAGCACACCTTAACAAGGTGCACGGTTTTGAAATGATCGTGTGCATGTTTAAAAGCACCGAAACGAATCAAACGAACAGCTGGTCCATGTTGGATCAGCCCGTCTATAACGCTGCTGAGGTTTGCAAAATCCTCCGCATCTCACGCACGAGCCTCTGGCGTATCACGAAAAGTGGATACCTCCGCAAGCTACAAGCACAAGGCCAGGCTCTATTCCCTCGTAGCGAGCTTATTCGCTACCTAGAAGCGTCACAGGAAAGTGGAAACGTAGCATGAGCGAGATCGTCACCAGCAAGCTTCTCGATAGCCAGCCTACTGGAACATCTGGCCAAGCTATCTACCCTCCAAACGAACTCATAGATCGATATTTGGACTTTGCCCGCGACATGTGCGAGAGCGAGGACAACCTTCTTATCGGTGCCCTACTCCCAGTATGTGGAGCAATGCTAGGAAGAAACGTTTGGTTCGATTTCGGAAGGAAGCTGTATCCAAATATCTACTCGATTCTTGCAGCTCCTGCAGGATTCCGGAAATCGACCTGTGTAAATCTGGCGGAATCCATAGCTGCACGAATCCTGAATAAGGACAGATTCCTTTCCGGACAAGCGAGCGAGGAAGCTCTTTTCTATGAATACGATCCTGAAAACGGAGGTTGTGCAGACAAAATCCTTATCGAGGATGAAGGAAACACGATTCTTACGAATTGGTCGAATTCCCAATACGGGAAAACGGTTTCCAAGCGATTCCTTAGTCTTTACGACTGCAAATCCTGGAAACAGGCCTTCAAACAGAATCTGAAAGACGGGGATTCCGTGGTAAAATCCATCGAGGAATCATCAACAAACCTGTTAATCGCTGCTACTCTTGGTCCTGCCGGATTCGGAGGACTCGAAGCTAAAGACGGAATGCAAAGACGATTCCTGACCTATCTTAGCGAAAACCTTGTTCGCACGATCTATCTTCCGAAATCCCAGGAATCCCAAGAATTTGAGAATCTACTTTTAGACCTTTCCCTCCTTCCAAACCTAGAAGGAAAGATTTCCTTCAGTGATTCCGCTTTTGAACTCTGGAAAGAGATTCAGGATAGGAATCGTGCGGAGATCAGCGAATGCAAATTCCAGACAAGCAAAGGAAGCCAATCGAAAGCGAGTCTCCTGGCCAACGAACCTACTTGTTCTCTCAAAATAGGAATGATTTTCACTGCCTTCAGAATAATTCTCCGGGAAAACTACTTTTCAAAGAATCAGGATTCCTTCGAAATGGAAGCAGAAGAACTCCTCTATGCGAATGCTCATGTACGCCAGTGTATTCAGGATTCCATGGCATTGGAAAAAGTTTCCCAGAAAGCGGAAATTCGAGAGGATTCCGAAAGAATTTACTACAACATTCTGGGAAACCCTAAAGGCTTGAAATCTACCGAGAGAAAAGACGGGACTTTTATCGTTCTAACGAAGACACAACTAACATCTCGTTTTGCGAATGACTCTCGCCGGGGCGGAATGACGATTGAACGACTCTACAACGAAATCATACCGGACTTGAAACGCCAAAGAAAGTGCATCGAACTCGAGCAGGTTGGGAAAAAGCGAACATTCGGATTCCTTAAAGAAGATGATCATCCGTAAATACCTGCACCCACGGAAATGGGGAAAATGCGGAAATTTCTACAAATTCCGCAATTTCCGAAACCTCTGCTCCAAATTCATTTAAAACTCAACCAATAGAAAATGGTCGCTCTCAAGAGTTTGAAAACAATCACCGACTCTCCGGACTGCCCTTCCATTTCTCATCCAATTCGCTTTGGAGTCTAGGAACATGTGTACTAAAATACACCCCGTCCTTGCTAAATGCGATCGGCTCCAATGGCCCCATTGTATCCCTATCTTGTTGAAATCCGTTTTTCGCAAAATCACTCATTAGGCTGTCCACTTGCTTCCAAAAGCCCTCTCGAATCCGCATTATGAGTGTATCGTCTTCATCCGATGGATCGAAAGAGAATGTTAACTCCGATTCAAAGCCGTTGGTTAGTAGTCGAGAGCTTATGCAAATTGAAAAATCAATCTGATTAGTATCCTTCTCACAATACCTTCGAACAATTGAAGCAAAAAGGCTACTAGGGATACTCAAGTAACCGGTATTCAAAAAAATGACACCGCATCTCAAACAACCGAGCCTACTCCGTGTTTCTTTAAGCTGTCTCGCAGCAGACTTAATTTGATTTTTGATCGGACCACCAAGGATATCCACATAAGTTCTCCATTCATCGTCTGTCAGGTCATCTCTTGAGAGATCTATGAACTCTCCTTCCTCTTGAACTACTGAGCTTAGGAAACTTGTCAGTTTCTCCTGACGCGATTTAACTAGAAGACCTTCAGACTGAATATCCTTTAGCTCAATTGCTACATTGCTCAGTAAATAGTCAGCACATTTCTGAGATCTCTTTTCCGTTAGTTCAGTACTAAGTCGCTTGCCACCGACGCTTTCGATTACGTCATCGATGAACAGCTCACCAATTTTGGGAGCAGAGAATACCATGCCAGCGTCCTTCTTCGCCATAGGCATCTGATCGAACCATTCTAGGAATATTATCTTACCTGATCGAGCATCTTCATATGCAGTTACGACTTCTTCGGTATCACATTCACGAATAAAGTCCTCTTTAACCGTTGCGTACTCAAAAGCACCTTTAGGTTGCCAATACTTTCTACCGATCTCCGTTTTCGCTTTTTCAACAGCCATTTCGCGATCATCTTCACCTACTAAGACACAAATCCTCGCTGTCTGCCATGGGAAGTATTTGGGGTGCTCAGGCTTAGGACAAGCAGCAACAAGAATCCGCTGAACTTCTCGACTCTTCATCTTTCGACGACTTCAAAGATCAATAAATATCGCATCCAAAACTCAAATACATATCCATTAAACTCTAGAGTAAGGGTATGCGTTCTTGATGTATATGTTTAAAAACTGACCTTTAGAAGGAGATGCCAGAAGCTGGTCAAAAATACTGACTGGGACATTATAGTACTGATACACAGCACCTGACAAAAACTCCACTTCTAGAGTCTGAGAATTCTCATCATATCCGACCGATGCCAGATTGGAGGACGCCACATAGTTTCTATTCATAATTCAGCTCTCGGGTGTTTCATCAACAATAGTTTGTCTTTCGATTCTTACATCATTCACAACAGCTCTCGGGCGTTGTGATCTCCATGAAGCAACAACACGGTCATAACCTTCGGACCTCCGTTCCAGAGCCCATTCCTTGGCAACTTCTGGATCCGCACTTTGAGGGCGATGTTCACGTGCCGGCAGTGTTATTCGACATCTCATAGGGAGTTTTGTCGCCTCACCAACAACTACAGCTTCACCCGTTCTCAGTACCGGAAGAGCATCAAGCAAACTTGTCAGATTATCTGGCAGCGTCCCCTGTACTCTCGACCGATCCGCGGGGTTCGATAACCTCATTGCAAAGATAGTCCCACATTGAGACAATATCGTCTCGTCCACTTCAGAGGGCCTCTGACTAACAATCATCGCTCCTACACCATATTTTCGACCTTCTTTCGCTATCTTTTGAACTGTAGTTGATGCTAATCCATCCTTCTCGGAGGCAAGGTAACGATGAGCCTCCTCCATTACGATTAACAAAGGTCTCGAAACACCTCCCTCCGACTTCTCCCGACTCCAATACAGGGCATCGTACGCAATCTTAACGATGGAACCAACAAGCAGTTCCAACACATCACTTGGTGCACCTGACAAATCAAGAATCGTTACTGGTTCATCACCACCCAGCCATCCATCTAGCAATGCATCCAAATCACTTTCGATGTCTCCTGTCTGCGAAGGCTCCCAGTTCCCAGGTTGAAGTAGGAATTGATATCTTCTATCAATCAATCGAGACCTAAGGGTGTTCAACTGACGCCTTATTCCCTTAGCCTGCTGGTTTAAGAATGGGCCTTGTGCTCCCATCGCGTGGGGTTTGAATTTAGGGGGGATAAGAGCGTCTAGGTTTCCGCGATCAAGCAATGCCGGGATATCTCTGTTTGTTCCCTCAAATGTGGTCAACTCGAACTCGATTAAGTCATACCAAAGCCTTTTCAGGCTGAATGGAATTGGCGTATCAATAGTAAGGGAACTCTGTTCAATCCCTGCAAAGTTGGCCGATTCGAGCGATTCAGATTTTAGATCAAAAATTTTGTCAGTGAATGCAATTTCCCGATCACCTGAAACTCCTTCTGTTAGGAACTCGATGAGTTCATTGCTTCCCAGGGCCCAATACGGAACAAAAAGTTGCGATTCACCTGGGCGAGGATCTATGGAAAAAACATTAGCAACATCGGCCAATGCCTCTGAATACTCCCCATGAATATCCAACATCAAAATTCGAGCACTTGGGTATGCCGCTTGTGAATCTTCCCTAGTTGTAAAAGCACGAATCACGCTCGCAACGGTCGTAGACTTGCCCGATCCAGTTGAACCAAGAACAGCTGAGTGTCTAGTCACGAGCTCGTCGATAGAGATTTTTGCAGATATACTCTCAGTACTGGAAAGGGTACCAATATTCAGATACCCTGTATCTAAAGAGTTGTAGATTCTCGAAAGATCTGACTCCGTCGTCGTATGGACACTATCCCCAATATTTGGATACTGGCTTATTCCCCTTTCAAATTTACCTCCTACGGACTCGCCAATTAATTGAATCTGCATCCAGCGTCCAGTCTCCCCTCGAACGGCGGCATTCAGCTCTTCAGGAACTGCCTTCGCCCCTACTTCCGATACTATTCCAAAAAGGTCCTGATAACCTTGAGGGATCCTTATAAAGCTTCCAACCTGCCCAATCTTGTAGGTCTTGCCCTCTATTATGGAAAGCCCCGAGGCAACCGAAGGAGCTAAATGAACAGTTAGAGCAGATCCTGACACGGATGCGACACTTCCCAAGAAAGTAGGATCATTGCTGAGCATCTTCTTTCGGGGATTGAATTGATTCTTCATCCAACTCCTTTCCTACCGGATCAGAGTTATTATCAGCAGATTCGTGAGACAGGTCATTAGCCTGTGAATACGCTAGAAATCGGGTGAAGCTAGCGAAGTCACCGAGAATAAACTCACCATTTTCTTCGTTACGATTCCAATAGGTCTTACGTATCCGCTCAGCAAATGCATCTTTGAGAAGACCTGGTTGCCAATTTCCCGTAAGACCATTAACGACTGCACCATCTCGTGCAAAAACACTAGCATTAGACCGACGTTTTGCCAATTCAACAGCATTGGTTTCGTCACTTAGCTGCTTAAATTGGAAAGCCCATAGGGCGGTATGGGCGTTAGCAGATAGAGCTTCATCTATCACAGCCAAAATATGGGAATCGAAAAACGAAAAACCAGTACACAGCATAAGACTGTCTGGAGTAGTTAGAAAATCACTGAGCCTAGCAAAAAGCGACGAGTATGGCTGCCGGGTTATTTGATCATACTTCAAATGATCAGGATAGATCAGCTTGGTAGCACAACGATTACCCGTCCTGACTACTGTATTCTCCTGAACATCCCATCCTAGTGAACCGTGTATTTTCCAAACACGAGACCATCGAGAAGGCAGTGTATCGCTAGCTATAGAAACAGGATCGAAAAACGGCTTATGTGCCCCTGTAAATCCATCAAAATAGGGACTGTGCGCCTTCTCAAAGGCCTCTTCTAAGAGAAGATCGTAATTTGGAGTAAATATCTCAACCGCATGACTTCGTTGAGTTCCTCCGATCCAAGAAATCAACTCGGTATACGGATTTGAACTACGAGGCAATTTAGCAGCCACAATTTCACCGATTTTTTGGCAAATAGTGTCTGCTATACCTCCAAACTCTCCACCATCAACACCGCCGATTTTGAAGTTTCCAATTGCCTGAGATAGTTGTCGAAGCCTAGTGAGGATAGCTTCGATATTCGGATTCCCACCTATATCTTCAATCTGAGCATCAACAATCTCCTTATCTTTTGCACTTAGTTGATCGAGAACCTTGGTTGTCAAACGTGCAACGTCTGGAATTAACGGCTCTCCGCCTTCCTCTTGATTTCCCTCCGCGTCGACGCTAATGGATACAGGAGCTCCCGCTCCAATCAAAATGCCAATTCGCTTTCTCCCTTGTGAGAGAATTTGCCGCAAATCGAACATAAACTGGTCAGGATTGTGCAGGGTGTTTTGCATCATGGAAACTGGCTATCAATCCAGGCTTTTAGTTTCTAGGATTTAGTTCGCTCCTCAAAAGAGCCCTCGACAAAGAGGTACCGGTTTACGAATCCAATGCAAACAATTAGGTATAACTTGCATACAAACACCAATAAATTAGCGTTCAAACTAACGGTAATTAGCTCAATTCTCTAACTCGTTGCCCTACGAAGCAGGAAAAACTGAACGACTCTAACACAGCCCAACTTTTCCTCGTTCGAAGCTTACGTAACCACTAATCATAATGCCAACAAACAGAAATCAGGTAGCCCAACTCACACCTGATGAGTTCGAAGAACATGTTCTAAAGATCATCAAGACATCTGGAATTGGACTTGAGGAATTTAGAACAACAAAACGCGAGAAAATCCAAGGCACTGAGGGAGAGTACGAAATTGACGTCGTTGCTCGTTTCTCTGCTCTCAATACCAAGTTCCTCGTTTTAATTGAATGCAAGCACCACAAAAGCCCCATAAAACGTGATGTGATCCAAGTTCTTAAAGACAGGATGGGCTCAATTGGTGCACAAAAAGGTATGGTGTTCGCATCCGTCAATTTTCAAAGTGGAGCACTTGCATACGCAAAGAAACACGGAATAGCCCTAGTCAGAGTAACCGATTCTGAACCAGAGTACTTCAACAGAGCCTCGCCTGTACGCCCAACAGAAATCCCGACAAGAAAAGGAGCTTGGTTGCTTAAATCTACTGGAGAAGCAAAAACCCAATACACTGCCCTGGGTCTCGGTGATCCAACTACAATTCTCAATGCAATGGGATTAGCGACACAAACATCCAACCCTATAGAAATAGTAATCGAAGAGTAAACAAGCTGCTCCTGCAGTTTTCATCGAATTGAAGAACAACTAGGAATGTGGCCGCAAAAGATCATCCGAAAATAGGAATGATGCTCCGTATCCTTATCTCCATCACACTCGTCAGCCTAGCCCTATTGAGCACCGCTGATTTCTTCGTGGTGATGCTTCTGGGAGCTGTTTCGATACCAGCGGTCGTCATCGTTCAATTGATAATCGAGTTTTTGGCTCGGAAGATCACCGGAAAGAAGGAAACAAACAGACTTTACTCAATCGTTCCCGCAGTAGTCGCTTCAGTCGCTATCATTCTGAAACTCAGCATTTGGGTCCAGCCCTACGAACTCTTCAATCTTGTCATGGGTGAAGATATGCCAAGCAGTGTCGAAGACTTCACTTTTGTAGAGGACGCCTGGACAGACTACAGCGTTAGATTCCATTGCAAGATCTCTCCCGAGGACCTGGACGAACTTCTGGAAGGCAACAAATTCACCAAGGACACGACCTACGAGCGATTGTCCATAATTCGTCAGCCAGTTGAGATAAGCATCAACGATGAGGAGATAGACCCCATCATCACACCAACTGTCTACTCCTACACAATACCCAATGAAAACGGAAACGATGGTTGGTGTTCGTTAACCACGAACATCGAACGCAACCGGATATACGTCGTTTACTCCGTGGACTAATTCCCCTCAGGGGCTCTACCTGCATTAGAATCGATGAACAATCCTCACTCCATCTGGGAGGCGCGCTATGCCTCATCTAAGAAGAAAGGAAGCAACCACTCTTCAGAATGGCTGGATAGCTGGTTACAATCTGCAGACGGCCAAAGCCGACAGGCCCTAGACCTCGGTTGTGGATTCGGAATCGACACAGAAGGGCTTCTAAAGGCTGGGTTCGAGGTCACATCTGTGGACTTTGCAATTGAAGCCCTGAAACACAGCAGAGCCAGAAATCCTCAAGCAACGCATATCCAACGCGACCTCTCTGAAGGAATCGGCCACTTCGAGAAATCCTTCTCTCTGGTCGTTGCCAACCTCTCCCTTCACTACTTCAGCAAAGCACAGACAGAGAGAATCGTATCAGGCATTCACGATGCACTCACAGAAGGAGGTCTCTTCATCTTCAGGGTGAACTCGAAAGAGGACAAAAACTTTGGAGCAGCAGTAGATTCACCAGATTGGGCTCTGATAGACGTCGGGGGAGTACAGAAGCAGTTTTTCAATGAACCGATGATTGACGAGCTACTCGAAAACAGGTTCGAGATAGTCTCATTAGAACAACTCGATACCGACCGCTACACCAAGACCAAGAAGCTAATCGAATGCGTTGCGAGGAAGCGATAGCGGCAGAACTCCCGGTTAAAACCCGAAATCCCCTTCCTCAGCTTTTAACCCTAACTTGTTAACCCTGTTCGACTATTTTGAATTTTTTGGGCGTGTTTCAGCCTGTTTTAACCCGTTTCGGGAGGTTGCACTTTTTAAACGTATCAAATTGTTATTCAACAACTTGAAAAAACGAGAGACGCAAAGAAACCCATAATTAGGACCTTTTAAGCAATTGGTTCTGGGTTCGAGTCCCAGTCGGCCTACCAAATAAACCGCTGATTATCAGCGGTTTTTTTGTGCCTGATTTCCATACATTGCAATAGTCGTCCCAGTCGATCTAGGGCTTGAAATCAATCGGCATTCTCACTCGGCACGCAGTGGGATACCCATTTCGCTTTGCAGGCTGCCAAATCGATTCCGTGACGCACGCAACTGCAGGATACTCAAATTCGGAGTGAGTCGAACTATGGACCCTCGCATTACGAACAGATCCATCCTGCAAAACCACAAACTCAACAACAACACGTCCTTCCCGTTTGAGTTGCTGCATCGAAAACGGATACAGCGGAGTGGCTATACGGATTGCCTTTGGCTTCTCATCCACATCTGCCATCGTCAGTACACTACTGGGATCGAAATCCACTGCCAGAGGCACTCTCACTGTGATGGCCACAGGAACGGCTTCATCCCCCGTCATTGCCGGATCGAATCGAAGCTTCAGGACTGCATTTTCGACAACCGATCTGAGAGCCTCTTCCTCAGGCGCTAATTTGGGTTTCACAAAAACTGGCACACCGCTGGCCGAAATTGCCAAGGTCGCCTTTATGGATCGTTCACCGAACTCCTTTTGAAGCGTCTCTGGGTACTTGACGTTTAGAGCATTCAAAAGCGCGGGCTTAACCTCAGTCTCTTTCACACTAAGAATGTTGCGTGTACCAAGTTCCCAACTACGTGCCTTCAACTCCTCTACGACACGATCAGCTCCGTAGAAATCACTCGCTTCCAGCAAAGTAAACTCTCCGAGGAGAAGCCGATCAGATCGCCATCCCTGCTCAATGAGGCTCACAACAAGTTCCCTCTGATCTCGAGCAAGCAGCTTTGTAACAATAGCATCTATGTAGTCTCCTTCTAGATACCATTTCCCTCCATTCTCCAAAATAGATAAGGCAATATCAAACTTTCCAAGAAACGCCGCATACATCAGTGGAGAAATCCCTGGCCCGACGTCTTTATTCACATCGATTCCATATCCATACAAGCACTCTACCGAACTCAGCTGCCCCTCCTTGATCGCGTAAGTAAGCGGGTCGATCCCTCCAGGTTGCCCTAAGCTTTCGCTCGCATTGTCATAAAACCAACAGATTGCTTCAACGTTTCCCAAGCCGATCGCATAATCAACCGCTCCCATTCCCTTGTCGGTCAAAAGGTCGAGCTTAGGTCCTCTTTCGGCGACTGATTCAAGCAGAGTGACATCGGCATACGCCGCTACAGAATGCAGCAGGCCATACCCACCTTTTTGCACATCCGGCTTAACCTTCAGCTCATCCATCAAAGTAAACGCAAGTTCCGGATATCCTCTCGAAAACAAGGTGAGCACCCAATCACCGTGATAGCCGCTGGGGGCCGTGAATTTAGCCCCTCTCTCCAAAAGGTAATTTACGATCTCCTCCGAATGAGAGCTAAGACCTTGAGACAAAGCCCAATTGTAAGCTTCCCTAGTCCTTCCCTTCACCTTTCCAGGGGCAAGAACTTTGACGACTTCGAACTGTCCAGATCGTGCCGCATGGGATAAAACGCTCTGCTTGTACCCGCCATCCTTGTACGGAGCTCCCGCATCCAATAATTGCTGAACCGCCTTCGCTCTTCCATTTTGGGCCGCGTACCAAATCGGTGAATACTTTTCCTTATCAACAGCACGGGCCAATTTGGGGTTTTCGCCAAGAGCCGCAGCCAGCAAATCGAGCAATCCATTCGCTGCAGCGTAATGAGCGACGCTCTTCCCTTGCCCGTCAGGTTTAGCCGCAGCGAGCTCCCCCACTTCGTATTCATTGGAAAATGCCACCTTATCCCAAATGAACACATTCGACTTTTCTAAAACCACACCTCCTTTAACAAGCCAACCAATCGGCATACCGCCTGATCGAGAGGTCGGAATATCAAACTCGATCTGGCCTCCACGACGACCAATCTTGTTGCTATCCAACACATGGAACTCGCTTAAACTCCCTTTGAAATGCCAAGCCACGACCACAAAAGCATTCCAGCCTTCTTCATTGGCGATTCTCTTCGGGAGCCATCTCGGGATTCGTAGCTTAACGTCAGACAGCAGAGGTTTACCTCGATCCTTAAACGAATTAGAGCGATTCGCGATCTCGTAGTGAGCGAAGAGGTGAGCGTGCGAAGCATCCAAAGGAAGCTCTCCCCGCACCCACCAGGCATCCGACCGGTCCCCTTCATAGTCCGCGACCTCGCCGACATCGATCTCCTTCATCAGCAACTCATCCGCAACCACAGCATCGACCCGATAAGCCTTTTGCTTATCAAAATAGAAAGTCTCGATCTTCGCTCCGACGAGTGAAGTAAAAGCGAGCGTTAAAAGAGTAAATAGGGCAAAAGCTCGAGATACGTACATATGAGATAAAAGGGGCAATGTTTTTACCTAATACGCAGATGTCGGGTTTCAACAACGAAACGAAAAAAGCCGTCTGCATAGCAGACGGCCTAGAAACTTATCACGAACGAGCGAGGAGCTCTACTTGATCAAATACTCCGCGATCTGGATCGCGTTAAGCGCCGCCCCCTTCCAGAGCTGGTCGCCGACTACCCAGAACGCAAGGCCGTTGTCGAAGCCAATGTCCTGACGGATACGGCCCACGCCACAGTTCACCCTGCCCGCGAAATCGAGCGGCATCGGGTAGGTGTTGCTAGAAGGCTCGTCAATCAGGTCCACGCCTGGGAACTCCGCGATCGCTGCCCGTGCTTCCTCTACGGATACAGGTCGCTCGAACTCTGCGTTGATGGAAATCGAGTGTGAACGCATCACTGGCACACGCACGCAAGTGCAAGACGCGACGAGATCAGGTAGCCCCATGATCTTACGGCTTTCGTTTACCAGCTTCATCTCTTCCTTGGTGTATCCATTATCCTGGAAAACATCCACGTGAGGCAGAGCGTTAAATGCGATCTGGTGCGGGTAAACGCTCTTTTCGATCGGTTCGCCCGCGGACCATGCCTTGAGCTGATCTTCGAGCTCCTTCATCGCTTCCGCTCCCGAACCGCTCACCGCTTGGTAGGTCGACGCAAACATACGCTTCAGACCGAAGGCTTTGTGCAAAGGAGCTGCACCCATCAAAGAAATGGCAGTAGAGCAATTCGGATTCGCGATGATCCCCTTGTGCGCACGAGCCGCCTCGCCGTTGATCTCAGGCACCACGAGCGGCACCTCAGGATCCATGCGGAACGCGGAACTGTTATCAATCGCCACTGCTCCCGCCTTCGCCGCCGCTGGGCAAAGCGCCTTGGAAAGGCTTCCATTCGCGCTGAAAAGCACGTAATCAAGTCCGTCGAAACAGGTTTCGGTAGCTTCTTCGATGGTGATCGTCGTGCCCAAAGCCTCGACCTGTTTTCCAGCAGATCGGGCAGACGCGAATAGCTTCAGCTCGGAAACTGGAAAGTTTCGGTCGCTCAGAAGCTTGATAAACTCTTGGCCAACCGCTCCGGTTGCGCCAACGATACCTACTTTGTAACCCATTTTATTATGTCCTCGGACTTATTGCAGCCGACCACCCATAAGCTCCGCGCCCTCGAGATCAAGCAAACAGCGCGTCTCCTGCTAGTATCCATTAGCCAACAGACCCTGCAGGTTCTCGAAAACGGGCAGCTAGTACGCGAATTTGCCATCTCCACCAGCAAGAATCCCCCATCTTGCCTGGAAAACTCATTCGGCACCCCGACTGGCCTACACAAGATCGGCCAAAAGCTCTGCGGCAACGCCCCGCTCGGCGCTGTCCTGAAAGGTCGCGTCGACACCGGCCGCATCTACTGGGAGCTTCCCGAGAAGGAGCAAAAGCCCAACCTCGTCACCACCCGCATCCTCTGGCTAGAAGGTCTGGAGCCGGGCCACAACCAAGGAGGCAACCGCGATTCCCACGCCCGCTACATCTACATTCACGGCACCAATCACGAAGACAGGATCGGCTCTCCCTCCAGCGGCGGCTGCGTTCAACTACGCAACCAAGAGATGATCGAACTCTTCGACACCGTTTCCGAAGGCGACCAAGTCTTCATCGGTTAATCCCGCCATAAAGCGGCCTTGCTCCGCGATCATACTCCCAGCTTTTCAGCAAAGAAGCGCATCCCATCTGCAGATCCCTACGTATTTGGAACTGAACACGCCCTAATCCAAATGCTTCGATTTGCCCCTGCCAAGAACCTGGGACGCCATCTGAGGATCGCCTCCCTACGTTTCACACACCCGCGCACCCAGCTCGCGACCCTGACCCTATTCGCGATCCTTCAAAAATCGCCGGCCCTCGTACGCGTCTTCAACGGACTCAAATTCTCCATCGAGCCCGCAACTCGCATTTTACAAAAGCTGTCGCTCACCGCCGCCAGTCTCGGCAGCCACCACGCGCTTTCAGCCGCATCCCCCGCGAACTACTCAACCACAACCAGCGACGAACAGAATTCAGCCAACCTGCAAAGCCAGGAACTCAGCATCGACGCCCAAGAGGAGTTTTTCATAATCTTCGGACTTACCAGCGTATCGGCAGGAAACCGGAATCCCAAATCCTGGGAAGTCACGGGCACCATACCGCCGGGAATGAAGGTCGAAGGGGTGAGTGGTTCACTGAGAGTTCCAACAAACGAGCAAGGCGTTTTCAACGCTAGGACGGGAATCGTCACCGGCACTCCCACCACAGGCGGCGAGTATCAGCTCCACCTCCGCCCATGGGAAAACGAGAACAAAGGAGGCCGCACAGCCGACCCGTTTCTCCTAACCTTAAAAATCATCCCCAAAGAACTCGTGGCGACGGAAGCTTCGATTCAAGAAACCTCCGAAAGCTTCACCATTGAATGGACCATTGCCCCTGGCCAACAGTACGAGATCCAAGCGAGCGACACCCCTTGGGACGAACAAAGCTGGACCACTCTACAAACCGCCATCGAGACCATCGGCGACAAACAAAGCGCCACTCTCAACAAAGAAATCTTCCCCCCGACGCTCCTCATACGCGTAGCCACATCGCACCAGTAGGCGGCTAAACACCTCCTCAGTATCGAGCCTTCGCTTCTCCAATCCCACCGCGAAGATCTCCACAGGTAAGAAATAAGCGAATGCTTGCTTCAGCGACGTAACCAGAAGTACAACCTCACGTCCGCCAACTCTTCTGTTACGCCCCTATCCCCATGAGCGATTTCTTCCGCGAATGGAGCTATGCCGTGCGCAAGCTCCGCAGTACCCCAACAAGCACCCTCGTCGCCATCCTCGTACTGGCAATCGCCATCGGGGCAAACTCCGCGATATTTACCCTCACGGACAATTTATCCGTGACCACCCCAGCAGGAACGGAAGCCGACAAGGTCTACCTCATCGGAACTGGACCTCGCGACCCGCAATTCCAAAACTTCTACGAATTCGACGGCGCCTTCGGAGAGACAATCGAGCAGAGTTTCGACGCCTTCGAATCCCTCTCTCGTGTCACCCAGTACTGGCTTACCATCTCTCAAATCGAGAAGCCGCTGCGTATCCAAGGCCTTCGGGTGAGCGAAGGCTTCCTGCGAGACATAGGCGTATCCGCATTTTCAGGACGTGCCTTCGAGACCCAAGACTTCCAGCCAGGCGCAATCCCCGGAGCTATGCTCACCCGCCAAACCTGGCAAGACGGCTGGGGCAGCTCGCCAGATGCCCTCGACTCGATCATCCACGTCAGCGGCAAACCCCACCGCATCGTGGGCATCCTCCCCGATTCCTTTACATTTGAGCGACGAGAATTCGGAATAGTCACCGCGTCCAACTTCAAAGAGGATGAGATGGACGGCATCTACTTCTGGTACTACAATATGGCCGGGAAGCTCAAACCGGGCGTCACCGAAGAGCAAGCGCGGGCCGCCCTGAAGGCAATAGAGCCTCAACTCAAAGGCCTCGAAACCTATCCCGGCTATTGGGATCGAAGAACGCTCGACATCAAGAAGCTCAACCAAAACGAAAACAGCTTCGTCGAGGACCAAATTCAAATCCTTCTCTCCGTCGGACTCGTCATCCTCTTCATCGCCGCCTTCAACGTAACAAACCTCACCCTCGTCCGGCTTAATCAACGCGGCGGCGAATACGCGACACGCGCCGCCCTCGGAGCTAGCCGCTGGGACTTGCTCCGCATCTCCATCTATGAAAACGGCACACTCGTCGCCCTCGGTTTCCTGCTCGGCATCGGCGTCGGCTACGGTCTCATTCAGATTGTCGTTACCCGTTTTTCCGGAGCCGAATGGGGATTCCTCGCCATGCTCAACGGCGATCTCGGCCTAAACATCCGAGTCCTAGCCTGGACCGGCCTCGCCTGCATAATCGCGCTTCTGATCATCAGCCTAACCACCCTGTTCTTCTCAAATCGAAACCTAATCAACGTATTCATAAAACAAGACACCCGCAGCGCCACAGGTAGCAAAACCTTTCACTTCATCACCAACAGCTTACTTTTCCTCAAGATCGCTTTCACCTGCGGGCTCCTGATAATTGGGACCTTCTTTTACGTCAGCCTAGAGAAAGTAAAAGACTACCAATACGGATACGAAATCGACAATATTCTCCACGGAAACATAAACCTGCCCTTCTACCGCTTCGACAACGGGGAAGGCTCACCCGAGCTCCTCCCCATGCTACACAGCGTGTTGGAGGAGGTCAGAAAAGTTCCAGGCGTAGAAGACGTATCCTACTCTAAACTACAGTTCCCACATTGGGGCTGGCGCCAGTGGATCCGCCTCGCCGATACGCCTAAGGATATAGCCGACTCAGACCTGCCCGAATCCTGGAAAGGCATCGTCTACCCCGGTTTCTTCGACCTCATCGGCATGCAGATCTCGCAAGGCGAAACCTTCACCCCTATCCACAACACCATCGACGCCGAGAAGGTTACCATCGTCAACCAAGCCTTTGTCGAGGCATACTTTGGAGAGGAGAAGAACCCGCTCGGCCAACACGTCGAAACCAGCTTGATGGGCACCGTAAGCCACTTTCGCATCATTGGCGTCGTCAACAATACCCACCGCTGGTGGCGGGATAACGAAGCGGAACCCACCATGTACTTTGCCAACTCAGCCGATGCCGCCGCCCGCCACTGGAGTTGGGTCTACATCAAATCGCCGAACTGGGACAGGTCTGTCGAACAAGCCGTGTTGGACGCCGTCAAACGAATCGACAAAGAAAACGTCATCACATCCTTCGAACCCCTAGGAAGGCTCCTAGACCAATCCCAAGGATCCTTTCGCTTCATCGTCTTCATCCAGACTTTGGTCAGCAGCATCGGCTTCATCCTATCTTGCGTCGGCATCTACTCCGCAGTCAGCTACTCAGTTATTCAGAAAAGACGCGACACCGGCATACGCCTCGCCCTTGGAGCGAGCCCAGCAAGTGTCCGTAATCGCATTCTCGTTCGCACCCTCGCCCTCCTCACGCCGGCGATCGTCATCGGGTACATTACAGTTTACGTCGCGCTCGTCCCCATGAACAAGCTCGAGGACCAGCTCTACCTCGTACAACCGGGAGATTGGCGCATCTATCTCTTCGCCTGCCTTACCCTTCTAGCAGTAGGCATCGCCGCAGCCCTGCAGCCCGCCCTCCGCTCCGCCCGAATCGACCCAAACCAAGCCCTCTACGAACACTAGATGACATGAGGACGGTCGTCATCTAGTTCCGACCCCTACCGGTTCAGCCATTTTGCGCAGTTTCATGTCGAACGTTCGACATG
>NZ_JAENIL010000076.1 GCF_016595505.1 Pelagicoccus mobilis
GTGAAGGGATCTAGTGAGTGAAGCGAACGAGTGTTGATTCTAACACCGCTCCTTCGTCGCTAGACCTTAGCTTCGCCAAGCGATGACCCGGTCTTCGACCGGCAATGACTTTGATTAGGTAGGGCGATGACCCAATTGACTGTATGTTCTAGGACTTGTTGGGCTGCGTTTTTGCGAGGACTGCATCGATTCGTCCCATGAGTTCCGGAGTTGTCCAGACACGGTCTTTTCTGGGGATGATATCTTGTCCTTCTGCGTTAAGGAAACGCACGACCTGATAGTTCCAAGCGGGTTCGCCATACAGTTTGCGAACGCGAGCGTCTTCACCGCCCTTATTATTGTGAATCAAGAGTGGGATGAAGTTCTCCTCTATCCTTTCAACTACGCTCTGATCCGAGAGCACCTCATTTCCGAACTGCTTGCAACCTGCGCAGCCGGGGACCTCCTGAAAAAGAAGGAAGATCGGTTTTCCTGTCTCTTTCGATTTGGCGATGGCTGCTTCGTAGTTTCGTCCCCAAGCCACGTCGCCGACCTCCTCGGGATTCCCCGCTAGACTACTGGAGACAAAAGTCGAAGTCAGAATAATCGCTAGAAGGAGCCTCATGATCAACAGAGTCTTAAGGTGGCTCTTTTATTCCCAAGTATTCGGTATTCTGGCTTTTCTCCCCGTTCGCTTTGGGGGAGCTGAACCATCCGGTTTCCTCTCCTGAAAATTGTTATTGACGAGTTGTCATTAAGACTAGTACAACATTGTACTATAAAACTAGTACAATAAATCAAATGGACTAGAGAAACAAAAGGGAAGAGAGGGTAGTGGGATGCTTGATTTTCAATTAGATCCAAGAAGCGGAGTTCCGTATTATCGTCAGATCATTGACCAGATTCGTTTTGGTATGGCGACAGGTAGAGTGAAAGTGGGGGAGCAACTTCCCACGGTGCGTGCCCTAGCGGTAAAGCTTCAGGTGAATCTGAATACAGTAACGAAGGCCTACAAGGAGTTGGAGATTCAAAAGATCCTCGAGACTCAACAGGGCACGGGAACGTTTATTGGATCCGTAGAAGTGGAAGTGAGCGCTAAGGAACGTCGGGCAAAGCTTAAGGGTTTGTGCGAGGAGTTTGTTAACGCTGCCGCTGTGTACGGGATAGATTCAGGTCAGTTGATCGAGGAATTGAAGAAATACAAAGGAGGAAAAAAATGAGCTTAAGGCTACGCGATGGAACTGGTGTGAGAACAGAAAGCGGCATGAGTGTCGTTTCTTTGACTGTGGGTGCGATTATCATCGTGCCAGTGGTGTTGTTGATGGGAAGCGGGGTGCTCTCCACTGCGCTTGGCGTCTCGCTCATTGTTTTGGGAGTCTTCATTGGCTGCTCGATTCGAATCGCTAATCAATGGGATCGGGCAGTCGTCCTCCGCATGGGGAAGTTCGTCGGGCTGCGAGGACCAGGTATCTTCTTCGTAATCCCAATCGTAGATGAAGTGAGTACCTTCATTGATCAACGGGTGCGGGTGTCGGACTTTCATGCGGAAAAGACGCTGACCAAAGATACGGTACCGGTGAATGTGGACGCTGTTGTGTATTGGATGGTTTGGGACGTAGAGAAAGCTGCCTTGGAAGTCGAGCGGTATAAAGAGGCTGTTTCGTATGTGGCGCAGACAGGTCTTCGCGATATCATAGGACGAAATGATTTAGCTGGCTTATTGCAGCATCGCGAAGAGATCGCGGAAGCACTTCAGAAAACCTTAGATGAGCAGACCAGCCCTTGGGGGATCACTTGTCAGTCTGTCGGTATCAAGGATATCATAATTCCGGAGACACTTGCAGATGCGATGAGTAAGCAGGCCCAGGCTGAACGTGAACGTCAGGCTCGTATCATTTTGGGAACTGCAGAGACTGAAATCTCCGAGAAATTCGCTACCGCGAGTAAGAACTATGCCGAGAATCCTGTGGCCTTGCAGTTGCGCGGTATGAACATGCTCTTCGAAGGTCTCAAGGAAAAGGGCTCCCTGATCATGGTACCGAGCTCGGCGCTTGATTCCATGAACCTTGGCGCGGTCGGTGGCCTCGCGGCTTTGGCTGAGAAACGGCAATCCGAGGAATCTAAGGTGGGCTAGGGAAGTATCCAATCGACTGTTACTCGCTTCACCAAAACGAAGGGGAGCGGGTGACATTCGGTTGCGGTGTTCTGGGGCAGTGATTCATTACTGGTGCCCTAGTCTTTGGCCGGCAATGAGTTCGGCTAATGATTAGTTGGGGTCTCCCCCAATGCTTGCATTTGCTGTTTTGGATGCTTATTTGGTTTTCACGAACTCTCGTAAGCAGCCATGTTGAATATAGCATTGTTTGGACCTCCCGGAGCGGGAAAGGGGACTCAGTCGGAGCGGCTGATCCAAGACTATAATTTGCACTATATCTCGACAGGTGAGATCTTGCGTAAGGAGATGGCGGATAAGTCCCCCCTAGGTGAAGAGGCGCGTAGTATCATCGCCGAAGGTGGACTGGTCTCCGACGAGATTATTGTTCAAATCATAGAAAAGTTCATAACCGACAATCGTCAGGCTAAGGGATTTCTGTTCGACGGCTTTCCGCGTACCTACATTCAGGCTTACATCCTAGAGGGCTTAATGATCAAGTTGCACAGCTCTCTGACCTGCTTGATCAACTTGCAGGTTCCAGAAGAAGTATCCGTCGAAAGACTACTTAATCGCGGCAAGAGTTCAGGTCGTAGCGATGATAATGAAGTGGTGATCCGCAACCGCCTTAGCGAATACAATGAAAAGACTCTGCCTGTGCTACAGTTCTACAAGGAAAAGGGGCTGTGCCATGACGTGGATGCGACTGCTCCGATCGACGAGGTCTACTACTCTATCAAAGAAATAGTCGAGCAGGAGCTTCGTAAGACGCTGCTCAATGTTGTCATCTTCGGCTATCCGGGCTCGGGGCGAGGTTCGCAAGGTAGGGCATTGGCTGAAAAGTACGGATTGGAGTTCGTTGCGACTGGGCCGATGCTGGAAGAGGAGGTCGCTGCGAATACTGAATTGGGAAAGAAGATCCAGTCGCTCTACGAGAGCGGTCAATTGGTTCCAGATGAAATTGTGGTCCCTTTGATCGAACGTCGGATCGAGAATGCGGGCGATGTTAAAGGATTCATTTTCAAGGGCTTTCCACGCACGTTGGTGCAGTCCTACATCCTTGACGGTTTGTTGGAGAAGCATGGTTCATCGATCTCCAAGGTGATAGAGATCGAAGTTCCAACCTTGGAGTTGATCCGCCGCTTGGATGCTCGGAGCAAAACCGATCGCTGTATGCCCTACGACAGCAGCACGCAAAAGATCGTCAAACGGCTTGAAGAGCACGAAATCAAGACCGTGCCGGTTATCAGCAAATACAAGCAATTGCATGGTGTGACTCGAATCGACGGCAAAGCGAGTTTTGAGGAAGTGTCGGCTCGAATCTCCGAAGCGATGGAAGAGAGTCCTGGAATGTCGTAGTTTTTCGACACGGATTGAACGAATTCGTTCGGTTTGGGGGATACCTCACAGCGGATGGCGGCGTTATTGTAGGTCGCCGCGGTGAGGCGACAGAGAGTGGCGGGTCAACGCCCCGCCCTACAGTTTGAGATAAGGTAAGTCTAACCCCCGCTCCTAGCGGTGGGGATCTTCAATCGAGGTGCACGGTCGCTTTTTGACATCGGAAGAAACACTGGGCCTATTGATTTGCACTCGTGGCAGCAGTCTTTAGGCAGTTGTCCAATGTCAGACGCTTATCTCATACCATCGGAAAACACGGAGGCGGAGATAGTGATTCAGAAGAGTCGCTTTATCGCTCAGGCGTTTCTATTGGAGTCTCGGGACGATGTGAATGGCATTCTGGAGGGAATTGGGACGGATCACCCGAATGCTCGGCATAACTGTTATGCCTTTATTGCGGGTGCCCCTAACGATACCCAAGCCTATGGATTTAGTGACGATGGGGAACCGAATGGAACCGCTGGCAAACCAATGCTCAAGGTGTTGATGCATTCAGGGATTGGTTGTATTCTTGTAGTGGTTACGCGTTATTTCGGAGGAATCAAGTTAGGCACTGGTGGGCTCGTCCGAGCTTACACAGATGCGACGAACGAAGTACTGGCCGGTTTGAAAACCTCTCTATTAGAGGAGAAAACAGAGGCTAAGCTCAATGTCAGCTATTCGATGGAACCACTCATTCGAAACCACCTTGATAAGCTATCGATCGACTTCAGCGTAGACTACTCGGATACCGTGGCCTTGACGCTGAGCCTGACTGCCGAACAGAGGGAACAACTGGCGATTCAGCTTGTTGAACATAATTTGACGCTCCTTTGATTGGGGAATGCCGGGAGCGATTCTAATTAGAGAGTTGGCTTGGCGTTGAGCTTAACAGGATAAGAGCGAATCATTGCAGAAATGAGATGGAGAAATCTCCAGGAGTTGCGCTATTTTTTCTTCAGTGGCGCTCTGAGCAAATTTTGAAAAATGAAACGTTCTCAAATCAACAAGGCGTTTAAAGACGCTTCCTCTTGTTTCGCTCAAACCTGTTGGGCCCTTCCGCCGAATGCGGCTTGGGATATCACGGACTTCGGTATGGGGAAGTTCGATACATTGGGTATCACACTGGTCAACTTAGCTGAGGAGAGTGAGTACTGCGAAAAGATTATCTATATCCGAAAGGGGCAGATGGTACCGAATCACGCTCACAAGGTTAAGAAGGAGGATATCATCTGTCGGAATGGGATTCTTGCCTTGAGGCTATGGAAGGGGCATCCGGATCACGATCCCGAAGAGTCGTTCGAGATAAAGGTGAACCGGGAATGGAGATCCTTCCGTTCTGGAGACGTGTTGACACTTGAGGCTGGCGAGCGGGTGACGCTTGAGCCGCTCGTTTATCACATGTTCTGGTGCGAAAGTGACGAGTGTGTCATTGGTGAAGTCTCAACCGCTAATGATGACGCGAACGATAATTTCTTTGTGGATACGGAACTGGGACGTTTCTCATCGATTGAGGAAGATGAGCCGGCTTTGCTGAGGCTGCTGAATGAGTGAGAGCGGAAACTGTTGACTAAAGGAAACAGCTGCCGGTCGAAGGGATCTTACTGGGTAGCTGATCTAAGGTCCTTCAGCTTTCTCCAAGGACCCAGGCGCGTTGGGCGTCGGTGACAGGCATCGGCTTTCCTCGGGCTTTGTGTAGCTTGTCGAATACGTCTTCGGCTTGAAGGGAGCAGGCGAGCATGAGAGCAGCGGCTAGGGTGCCGGTGCGGCCAACTCCGCCGCGGCAATGGATGGCAATGTTCTTTCCTTTGCTCAGTTCCTTTTTGAGGGAATGGACGAATTTCATGGCAGCCTCTCGATCATCAGGAACCTGGTGGTCTGCGATGGGAAAGTTGAGGTATTCGAGATCGGACTGCGCGCAGAGCTCGGCTTCTTGCTCCAGACCTTGTGCTATCAGCTCTTCGGCTTGCAGCAAGCTGACGACGATGTTGATTCCTTCAGCTTTGAGAGCGGCAATATCCTCGGCCACGGTGCCGTCGCCTTTGCCTGGTTTGGGCATCACGTAGAGGTTCCCTTCGAGCAGGGGGCAGACTTTGTAGAATTCGGTCATAGCTAATTCGTATCGAGCGACCGGAAATCAGGTAAATATCGCGAGGTAGGGCAATGGAATAATGCTCACTCTTGCACTGCGTGTGGTTTTAGGTTCTTTGGTCATGCCGGTAGCTCAAACGCTCTGTCCGAGCCCTATGCTGAATCCTTTAGTGACTCCAATTCTATTTGGACGCGGGCGATGAGTGGGGCGATCGTATCGGTTGAGAAATCGAATTTGATTCCCGCTGCGGCGAAAAGTTCGGGGAGGGGACGGGTGCCGCCGAGGGCGAGTGCTTTACGGTAGTTGGCGATGGTTGCCTCTGGTTCTTGTTTGTAGTTTTGCCAGACTTGGAGAGCTCCAATCATGGAGATGCCGTATTCAATATAGTAAAACGGCAAACCGAAGAGGTGCATTTGGTAGTGCCAGAGCGTTTTGCGTTCAGATTCTAGACCTGACCAGTCAACTGTATCGCTGGAGAAACGTTGGTGGATCTTTATCCACTGGTCGGTTCGTTCTTCAGGGCTATGGTCGGGGTTTGTGTAGATCCAATGTTGAAACCCGTCGATGGTCGCAACCCAAGTAAGTATCCGAATTGCGAATTCAAAGATGAAGCGCTTGGCCCTGATTACATCTTCAGGCGAATAGAACTCGTCGTAAAAGTCAGCCGCTATGAATTCCATGGACGTGCTTGCGACTTCCGTGAACTCTTGGGTTGGAAATCTTAGGAACATCAGGTCGATGTGCTCGAAGGCTTCGAAGCTGTGGAAGGCGTGGCCGGCTTCGTGGATCAAGGTTCGGACGTTTCCTTGGGTGCCAGATGCTGAGTTCGCCAAACGGAGGGTTCGGGAGAGATTTAGACAGGGCGGGCACAGGATCCCTGAGGATGTGATCGTGAGACGATATCAGAGGTCGCTATGCAATTTTTCTGCAGCTTATCTTAGCATAGCTGACAATTGGGTCCTGCTTGATGGCAGTAGTACGCCACCAGCTGAAGTTGTACGAGGCAGGCGAGGTAAGTGTATCGAAGTCCTAGATACGGGACGTGTTAGTCAGGTGCGTGATTTACTAACGGGCGACGAGGGGATTGTTTCTGAGTCCGCACGAGATTATGGGATTATGAACCCTGCCTATATCGATGATCTCTCGGAAGTATTGAAGAAGGTGGGCGAGTTTCTTGAGGAGCAGAACAGAAATCCGGTTGATCCTGCGTTGCTTTAAACGGGCTGGGTTTCCAAACTAGCTCCTCGTTGGTTCGGGATCAAACCGAAGCCTTGTCCCATCATACGTGTTGTGGCCGTTGGGGATCAGGCTTCGCATAAAGCTACGCCCGACACGCGACGGCCGCTACCTTTTGAACTCCTTATTTGCTGCGCCCTTTAAAATACTTCTCTTGGCCGGTGCAGGCTAGGACGGAGCGCCAGAGCGAGCCGTTGATGTCGATCTTATGGCGTTCGTAGGTCGCAACGGGAATCGGGACGTTAACGAAGCTGCGATTCCAGTAGCCGATTACCATGTTGGTCTTGCCGGCCATGGCTGCGTGTACGGCGTACTCGGCCAGGCGATGACAGAGGATTTGGTCGGTTCCTGAAGCTGGCACGCTGCGGATCGAGTAGCTCGGATCGAAGTATTTCAGCGAAACTGGGATCTTGAGATCGGCGAAGTAACTCTTGAATCGGTCGCAGAGGAATGTGCCGATGTCGTGTTTGAGTACGTTGCCGGAGGCGTCGCGCTCCTCGCCGAGACCGTTAAAGTTTGATTGGCCAGCGCCTTCGGCAACCGCGATGATGGCGTGGGACTTTCGGCGAAAGCGTCGTTCGACTGCTTTGAGGAGACCGTTCGGTCCGTCGAGGGTCCATTCGTCTTCTGGAATGAGGCAGAAATTAACCACTGGGTTTGCGAGGGCTGCGTTGGCGCAAATGAAGCCCGAGTCTCTTCCCATCAGTTTCACGATTCCCAAGCCATTGTAGACCGATCGGGCTTCGACGTGGGCGGCGGTAATGACGGGTGTAGACTGGTAGACTGCGGTCTCAAAGCCGAAGGTGCTACCCACGAACTGCAGATCGTTGTCGATCGTTTTGGGAACGCCAACGACCGAGATTTCGAGTCCGCGCCGTTTGATTTCTTTCGCGATTTGGGCGGCGCCTTTGAGGGTACCATCGCCCCCGATGGTGAAGAGCATGTTGATTCGCATGTTCACCAGATTTTGCACCATTGTCTCCACGTCTTGGCCGCCTCTGGAAGTCCCGAGGATCGAGCCGCCTTCCATGTGGAGGGTATCCACTTTGTCCGCATCCAGCATCACAGGAGGATAGGTTTTCGGATCCGCTAGCCCGGCGTAGCCGTAATGGATTCCGAATACGTCCTTGATGCCGTACTCTTGGTTCAACGTCTCTACCACCCCTTTTATGACCGAATTCAGACCAGGGCAAAGACCGCCGCAGGTGACAATGGCAGCTCTGGCGAGCAGCTGAGGTTGAAAAACTTTCGCTCTCGGGCCGGCGGTCTCCATCGATGGGATGTAGCCGAGTTCCTCTTGATACCTGGAGAGTTCCTGAGAATCGCTCACGGCGACGATTCTCTCGTCGTCGCTGACGAATTTCAGGCGTTCGCCTACGAGAGGGCTGGGGACTTGGCATTCGCCCAGCGTTTCCACGTTAAAATCGAATTTTGAGAGATCGAGGTCCATAGGTTGAAAGGCTAGGATGGAGCAAGCGATAGGGTGCCCCGTCTAGTCAAGCCGTGATGGTTGGGGAAAGTCGGATATGTGGCAATTTCAGCGACCGTCGGGGGAGTCGTACGAAAGTTGCCTGCTTGCTGAGCCTATTGGGGGCATGTTGGGCCAGCTTCCTGTCATGGATTCGATAGTTTAACTGTTTCGAATCCTTGGCTATGCAGGCTGAATCAACTGAGATCATTCGATGCGTTTGCTGATGTCTATGTGTATAATCTCTTTGCTAACGTCTTGCGGAGTTGGGACTGGGACTCGATATGGTGAGGATCTTGAGCTCCTTAAGTTGAAGACAGCGGTGGTAGAACTCGTAGCGAATGAAGGGAGGGCTCGAGTTATGGTAGTTCCCGAGTACCAAGGCCGAGTGATTACGAGTACCTTTTCAGGTGAGCTGGGCGTGAGCAACGGATGGGTTAATAGGGCCGCACTTGATGAAGACAATGTCACCGGTGGAAAAGTGGGCGGCGAAGATCGCTTGTGGATTGGGCCGCTGGGGAGTCAGTTCTCGTTTTTCTTTCAACAGATCGAGCCTATCAGTGATGACAACTGGCTTGTGCCGGTGTCGATGAATCATGAGCCATATGAAGTGCTGGCGTCTGATTCGAAATCGATACGAATGCGGAAGGAGATGCAGCTGACGAATTTCGTTGGGACGGAATTCGAGTTAGAGGTGTTTCGTACGGTTTCGATTTTTGATGAGGAGAGAGTGAAGAGGGAGCTGGGTGTCGAGTTGGCGGATGGAGTTGACTTTGCGGCCTATGAGAGTGCTCACGAACTATTTAATCGCGGCGAGAAGGCCTGGAGTAAAGAAACCGGTCTGGCTGGGCTCTGGAGCGCTGGGATGTTCGAGGGGAGTGATGATGGGGTAATGGTTATACCACTACGAAGGGTCGCGACGCTCGATGAGATACTGCAGTATCTCGGGCCGCTTGATGAGTCGCGACTGCGCTTGCTCGGGAGAGTGCTGCTGTTCAAGGTCGACGGACGCTATCGCAGCAAGATTGGTGTGCCGAGGGAGTTGGCTCCTGATCTCTACGCGAGCTACTTGCCAAGCAAGAAGCGACTGACTATTAACCAGTACAAGCAGACCGATGATTCGCTCTACTTCAATTCAGAGGTTTCGGTTCAAGAAAATCCATATTATGGAGAAGTAATTCCGATCTATAACCATGGGACTAAAGACTACTCGCCAACGGATACGACCGCGTTCTTTGAGATGGAGTCCGTTGCTCCGATGCTTGAGTTGAAACCAGGCGAGTCGAAGACGCATTTCCACCGGATCTATCACTTCTCAGGGAACGAGGAGGAACTGACTAAAATCGCGGAGGAGTTGCTAGGGGTGGATCTTACTGAATGTAGTTTTTGACGATGATCGCCTTCGGCGAGAGATGATAGCTTCGCTAACATGATGAGTTCTGTATCATCGCTGGCGAAGCCATCGTCGTTTGACGTCAGTCAATCATCGTTAATGAATGGACGGCACCTCGGCGCGGTGCCCTACAGTTGAGTTGCAGACACTGTGAAGCTGAATTGGTATTCGCCAGGGCGGATACGGTATTGCTCTTGGGCGTCGGGACCGCAGCTGGCGGTGCCTAGGCCGCGCTGGTGGTGATCGATCGTGATAATGGTTTCCGCTCGGGGAGAGAGATCCTTCGTATGCTTGGCTCGGAAGAGATCCTGAGCGGTGAAGTGGCTGGCTCCGCCTTCGAGCAGGGAGTTCATTGTGAAGACAGCTGAGCGATCCTTGCCGTCTCCCAACGCGAGCCAGCGCAGATCGGTCTTGTTGCCGTGCTCCTGTGGCATGATGTAGGGGACGTATTGCTCGGTGACGGTGCCCTCGAATTTGGATACCCAGGTGCCGGCTTTGCGATCCCAGTAGCTTTCGTGTGGGCCCATGCCGTACCAGTTGAGTTGCTCCATGCCCTCGGGGGCGACGAGCTGAACGCCGAGGCGCGGGAAGTCGTCACCTTTTTTGCCAACGGTGAATTGGCAGTCGAAGGTGACTGTAGCGTCGGGGCGGATACAGGCGCTAAGTTCGAGCGTGGTGCCAAGTGATTTGCCGTCGACGATGGCTTGCTGCTTGGTGTTGATGGTGATAGAGCCGTCTTTTGCCTTGATGATCTTAGGGCGGGAGAATTTGAGTTCGTAGCGGTCGAGCCCTTGCTTGAGCCACTTGGAGATCATGCGGTTGGGTTGATTGTCGTCCCAGAGCTTGATTCCGTCGTTATCGGTGAGACCGCGGAAGAGGTTGAGGCAGGGGCCTTCGGTGAGGATGGTCTTTCCGTTTAACTGGAGATTACGGAGGCTAGGGCCGCTGTTGTGGATCTCGACTTGGAGGGACTCGTTGGCGATTGAGTGACCGAATTTCGTCTTCTCGAATTGTAGTGGTGATCCGGTGACGGATTTGGCTTTTTTCGCCTTAGAGTTTTTCCAAGGGAGTTTGATTTGTTCCCACGCGAGCTCGTAGCCCTCGGTAGCCCAAGGCGTATCCTGCGAGAGACTGTATGAGAAGCGGATGAAGGCTTCGCTGCCAGTGGGGATTGTTTGGGGCTTTAGCTTGAGGTCGATGGTTTGGCTTTTGCCCGCGGTTGCTGTTATGGCGGGGAGTTTGCCAGTGGCGATTGATTCGCCATCGACTTCGATAGTGTATTCGCCTTGGAGATACGAGAGGTCGGTGAAGTTCTGTTTATTGAGGAGGGAGAACTTGCCCTTGGCTGCATTGATCGCGGTGATGGCGAGCGGCTGGGCGATCTTCTTGAACTCCTGCATGCCCGGGTGAGGGGTGCGGTTGGGCCAGATGAGACCGTCGGCGCAGAAATTGGCGTCGTGACGGTCTTCGCCGAAGTCACCGCCGTAGGCCCAGTAATCCTTGCCGTTTTCATCTTGGACTTTGACGCCGTGGTCGAGCCATTCCCAGATGAAGCCGCCTTGTAGGCCGTGGTATTTTTCGAAGAGTTCCCAGTAGTCGGCGAGGCCACCGTTGCTATTGCCCATGGCGTGCGAGTATTCGCAGGGGATGAAGGGGCGGTAATCGTCGGTTTCCTTGGCCCACTTTTCGACGTCGGCGTGCGTAGTGTACATGGGGCAGACGATGTCGGTGGCGTGGTGGCCGCGGGTCCAGTCGTTGACGCCTTGGCCCCACTCGCGGCGGACGGCGCCTTCGTAGTGGAGGGGACGGCTGTCGTCGAAGCGGCGTATCCACCCGGCAATGGCATCATGGTTTTCGCCGTAGCCGGATTCGTTGCCGAGGGACCAGGAAATGATGGAGGGGTGGTTCTTGTCGCGGAGCACCATGTTCATACCGCGGTCGAGGAAAGCGTTGG
Source organism: Pelagicoccus mobilis (assembly GCF_016595505.1). Lineage (GTDB taxonomy): Bacteria > Verrucomicrobiota > Verrucomicrobiia > Opitutales > Opitutaceae > Pelagicoccus > Pelagicoccus mobilis. Next base: position 11,652 of record NZ_JAENIL010000076.1, read on the forward strand.
CGTAGCGGGGATCGCGGCAGATGCAGTCGTAGTAGTGGTGGGACTCGATGTTGGCTTCATCGATGACGTAGAGGCCGTATTCGTCGCAAAGGTCGTACCACTCGCCGGTGTTAGGGTAGTGGGAGCAGCGGACGGCGTTGAAGTTGTGCTGCTTCATGAGCAGGATGTCTTTGATCATGGTCTCGCGGGAGACGACCTTGCCGGTGGTGTCGTCCCAATCGTGGCGATTGACACCCTTCATGTAGACGAGCTTGCCGTTGATGAGGAGTTGGCGGTCTTTTATCTCAACGCGTCGGAAGCCGATTCGGGTGGAGGTGGCTTCTATGGTTTTGCCTTTTGCGTCCTTGAGGGTGATGAGCAGTTTGTAGAGGTGCGGGGTTTCCGAGTTCCACTGGAGCGGCTGCTTGATGGTAGTGCGGAGTTTGACGTGTGGTGAGGAGCGGTAAAGCCAGTCGCGGAAGCTGTCGACCGGCGCGGAGATGGGCTTCTTGAATTGGGTAGTGCCGTCGGGCTTGTAGAGTTGGACGTCGAGGGTGAGGCCCTTGAGCTCTGGTTGGGCGAGCTTCACGTTTGCGAAGAGGTCGAGCTCGCCGTTTTTGAAGTCGTCGTCGAGTAGTCCCTTGGCAAATACGTCCTGAATGCAGCTTTGCTCTTGGGCGTAGAGGAAGACGTCGCGGTGCAGTCCACCCATCCACCATTGGTCCTGATCTTCGATGAAGGTAGCGTCGGACCATTTGATAACGGTGGCGACGAGGGTGTTTTCGCCGGGGTTGAGATGCTTGGTGATGTCGAACTCGGAGGGGAGGCGAGTGTCCTTGCTCATGCCGACAAAGGCTCCATTGAGATGAATGGAGAGTACGCTTTCAGCTCCGCCGAAGTGGAGGATGATGCGCTTCTTGTTCCAGGCCTTGGGGCAGGAGAAGGTGCGGCGGTAGACGCCGGTCGGGTTTTCCTCTGGGACCTTCGGCGCTTGATGGTCGAAGGGCATTTGCACGTTGGTGTATTGCGGGTGCCCGTAGCCTTGCAGCGTCCAGTTGCCGGGGACTTGCACGGTGTCCCATTTACCCTTGGTGTTGGGCTTGTTGATGTTGGCGGGGACTTCCTCTGGTTTACCAAAATAACGGAATTCCCAGTCACCGTTGAGATCGAGCTTGCGGGCTCGTTTGCCTGATAGGGCGTCATCGGCGCTCTTGTAGGAGAGCAAAGGGGAGCGGCCAGGGAGGCGGTTGACGTGGGTGAGTTCGGGGTGTTCCCAGTAACGTGTGATCATTGAAAGAAGAGAGCTGTTTGGTTTGGTTGGGAGAAAATGGGTAGATGAGGGGGATGGAGTGTCCGGAATGCAGACTTTACAAGAGTGTTCCTTGCGCACAAAGTGCAAATGAATGTAAGTGTTGTTTACGTGCAATACGCCATTCGTGACTAATTATTCTATTTTCCGTATCCCTAATCCCGTATCATGGCAGAGCAGCCTATCTTCCGAACCATTAGAGAACAAGTCGTCCACAAGTTGAGGAACGACATCATCGGTCAAGTTTATGCACCCGGTGAAAACCTACGTGAACATGCCCTTTCCAAGACCTATGGGGTGAGTCGTTCGCCAATTCGCGATGCTCTTCTGCAGTTGGCGCAGGAAGGTTTGCTGGTGGCGACTCCGAATTGTGGAGTTCGCGTAGCTCACAGACTCGACGAGGAGCTTCAACCACTGGTGGTCGATGTTCGTTTGCGTATCGAAGGGTTCGCTTTGGATCGGGCCATGAAGAAGATGGATGAGAAGGGGGTTGCGTTGATTGATGCCCGTCTCGAGGCCCATCGCAAGAACTGTGAGGCCCAAGACTTGCCGGCAATCGTGAAGAGTGACATGGAGTTTCACCAAGCGATCATCGAGTTGGCGGACGTGCCGGAGCTCTCATCGCTTTGGCAGCCGATCATCGCCAGCATGATGCTTCACTACGAGCGTCACCGCGATTGGATGGAAAGCTATAAAGAACACGAAGCCATCGCAGATGCGATCAAGGCTGGTGACAAGAGAGCTGCTAAAAAGGCGCTCACTGCCAATATCAAATAGCGGGATTATTTTCGCTTAAATAGTTCAATTTAATCGAGGGCCTGCACACCGTGCAGGCCCTTGTTTCTTTGGGGCCAGAAGGTAGAACATTAGTCGAAGACTGAAGTCGGGCCCCGAGGGAGAAAGCGCTTTACAGTTTGGATATTGTATGCAATGTCCTGTTTCTAACCTCGCCCCGTCGGACGTCCTCGATGTCTCAAAACTCACCCGAATCAGGGTACAAACAAGAGGTTTTCAGTAAGTTAGAAATGAAAGCAGCAATCTACGAAGGAAGTAAGAAAATCGGTGTTGGCGAAAGTGAAGCCATCGCCCCGGGCGCTGGCGAGGTACGTTTGGATGTCGCCTACTGCGGTATCTGCGGGACAGATATCCACATTTTCCATGGGAACATGGATGGCCGCGTCGATATGCCGCAGGCAATCGGCCACGAAGTGTCTGCGGTTGTCGCTGAAGTAGGCGAAGGAGTAACAAATGTGAAGGTCGGCGATAATGTTGCCGTTCGTCCATTGCTCTTCGGCGAGCCAAGCAATTTTGACAAGGGCTTCCCGCACGTGGGCAAGAACTTGAAGTTCATCGGTATCGATTTGCCAGGTGGCATGCAGTCCTCTTGGACAGTTCCTGCCTACACGCTACACAAGCTTCCGGAAGGCATGTCCCTCGCTCATGGAGCGATGGTTGAGCCAGCGGCGGTTGCGACTCACGACGTTCGTCTCGGTCGCGTCAAGGCGGGTGAAAACGTGGTTGTAATCGGTAGTGGTCCAATCGGCCTGCTCATCGCCCTCGTCGCGAAGCAGAAGGGCGCTCGGGTTATCCTCTCCGAGGTGAATGAGAACCGCCTCGATTTCGCCACTTCACTCGGCATGGACGTGGTCAACCCGATCAAGGAAAACGTAGCCGAAAAGATCAGCGAGCTCACCGATGGAGCGATGGCTGACTGTGTGTTCGAAGTTTCCGGTTCCGCTCCAGGTGTCGAGGTCATGACTGAGCTCGCGAATGTTCGCGGCCGTATTGTGATGGTGGCGATTCACCCGCAGCCAAAGCCTGTTAACCTCTTCAAGTTCTTCTGGTCAGAGCTCGAGCTTATCGGTGCTCGCCTTTACGAGGAGTGTGACTTCGACGAAGCGATCGCTCTCATGGCAGATGATAAACTCTCTATCGACAAGCTCATCACGGAGATTTGCCCGATCGAAGAGGTGCAGGAAGCCTTCGAGAAGATCGACGCGAACCCAGACGGCATCAAGTACTTGATCAAGTGCAACTAGTCTGAATCCAAAACTTTAATACAAAACATAATCTACAGATATCATGTCTAAAATCTCATTCGATCTGAGTGGAAAAATCGCTCTCGTCACAGGCGCCACACACGGCATTGGAATGGCAATCGCCAAGGGCCTCGCTCAGCAGGGCGCTAAGATCGTCGTTAACGACATCGACGACGAAAAGCTCGAGTCTTGTAAGGCTGAATACGCGAAGGATGGAGTAGACGTTTACACGCTCAACTTCAACGTTACAAGCGAAGAAGACGTTGATCGCGGTATCTCTCAAATCGAGAAGGACGTTGGTCCAATCGATATCCTCGTGAATAACGCGGGAATCATCAAGCGCGTGCCAATCCTCGACATGCCTGTTGAAGACTTCAAAACAGTCCTCGACGTTGACTTGGTTGCTCCGCTTATCATTGCGAAGCGCGTTGCTCCAGGTATGATCGAGCGTCGCGCCGGTAAGATCATCAACATGTGCTCTATGATGAGCGTTTACGGTCGTAACTCTGTATCCGCTTACGCGGCTGCAAAGTCAGGCCTCAAGCTCCTCACTCAAAACATGTGCTGTGAGTGGGCGAAGTACGGTCTTAACATCAACGGTATTGGTCCGGGTTACATTGCGACAGCGCAGACAGCTCCGATTCGCGTAGACGGCCACCCGTTCAACGACCTCATCATGACTCGTACTCCAGCAAAGCGTTGGGGTGAGCCATCCGATCTCGCGGGCGCAGCAGTTCTTCTCTCTTCCCAAGCCGGTGAGTTTATCAACGGCCAAGTCATTTACGTAGACGGTGGCATCATCGCCAACTTCGGCTACGTAAAGGGCGAAAACGACCTTTAATATAACCCAGTCCTCGAGAGGAAGGGACGTGTAGGGTCGTCCCTTTCTTTCGTAGTTACCCCTCAAATACACTAAATCTAAATTAGAAATTCGAATATGTCACAGATGGTTGAGACAGACGGCGGAGTAGAGCACTACCGCATGTACATTAATGGCGAGTGGAAAGACGCGATTTCCGGAGAAAAGGAAAACGTCGAAAGCCCTACAAACGAAGAGGTGATCTATACGGTCCCAAAGGGTGGCGTAGATGACGCGAAGCTCGCACTCGAAACAGCGGAAGCCGCACAACCAGCTTGGGCTGCGATGCCAGCGGTCGAGCGCGGTAACATCCTCATCAAGTTTGCGGATCTCATCCTGAAGAACAAGGAGCGTCTCGCTCGCATCCTTGCTCGCGAAATGGGCAAGACTTACGAGCTCGCACTTGGCGAAGCTACTGTCTCTGCCGACTTCATCAATTTCCCAGCTCAAGCCGCACGTCGTCTCGAAGGCGATATTATGCCATCCGACTTGCCGAATGAGCACATCATGATCCACAAGGTACCTTACGGTGTGACCGTGGGGATAGCTGCTTGGAACTTCCCGCTTGCGCTCGCTTGCCGTAAGATCGGCCCATCTCTGACCGCCGGTAACACGATGGTGGTTAAGCCACCTTCCGTAACTCCAGTTGCTGTTCTTGCGCTTGGTGAGCTTGCGAAGGAAGCGGGTATCCCAGATGGCGTTCTCAATCTCGTAACCGGTGGTGGTTCAACAATGGGCGAGGAGCTCGTGACGAATCCGATCACTAAGCTCGTGACTATGACTGGTTCCACAAAGACCGGTCAGCACATCCACCGTGCGGCGTCCGACAACCTCACCGAAGTTCGTCTCGAGCTCGGCGGTAAGGCGCCTTTCATCCTGCTCGAAGACGGCAACGTCGACAAGGCGGTGGAAGCGGCGACCGTTTCTCGTCACCTCAACAACGGTCAGGTTTGTACCTGCCCAGAACGCTTCTACATCCACGAGGACGTTTACGATGAGTTCCTTGAGAAGTACGTAGCGGAGGTTAAGAAGCTCAAGCTTGGCGATCCTCTCGATGCCGACACGGACGTTGGTCCAAAGGTAAACGCATTCGAAACTGAGCAGATGGCGAAAACCGTTGAGAATGCGGTTGCTCAAGGCGCAAAGATCGCATGCGGCGGTAAGCGTCCAGAAGGTGCGGAATTCGAAAAGGGGCACTGGTATGAGCCAACGGTTCTCACCGAGTGTACCAACGACATGGACGTGATGCGCGAGGAAGTCTTCGGCGTGGTTAGCCCGATCACTAAGATCAGCAGCTACGAAGAAGCTCTCAAGCTCGCTAACGATTGTAAGTACGGTCTCGCAGCCTTCGTCTTCACTAACGACATGCGCCGTATCCAAAGAGCGGTACTCGAACTCGAGTTTGGCGAAGTCTACATCAACCGTCCGATGGGCGAGCAACGCCAAGGTTTCCACAATGGACACAAGCTCAGCGGTACCGGCGGTGAAGACGGTAAGTACGGTATGGAGAACTACCTCGAGAAGAAGACCTTCTACGTTAACTTCAACGACTAGTCGTTTCCGGTGAGCAACAAGATTACTGAGATTCAATCCCGTATCTATGAAGTGCCTCTCAAAGAGGTACTGGTGGATGCTAAGCACGGTAACCATACTCACTTCGAGTTGGTTATTGTGAAGGTAGTCATCGAAGACGGGACAGAGGGGTATGGGTACACCTATACCGGTGGCAAAGGCGGTCGCTCGACCAAGGCGATGATCGACTACGATTTCGGAAACTTCTTGCTCGGCAAGGACGCTTCGAAAGTCGAAGAGCTCAACGATGAAATGGAGTGGCATATCCACTACGTTGGTCGTGGTGGCATTTCTTCTTTCGCCATCTCCGCGATCGATATCGCGCTCTGGGATATCCGCTGTAAGAAGGCAGGAAAGCCGCTCTGGCAAATGGCTGGAGGAGCAGGAAGCACCTGTAAGGCTTACCGCGGCGGTATCGACCTCGAGTTCCCGCTTCCGAAGTTGCTTGATAGCATGCGTTCGTATCTGGATTCTGGATTCAACGCAGTTAAGATCAAGATCGGTAAAGAGAACCTCGACGAAGATGTTGAGCGCATCAAAGCTGTTCGTGAGCTCGTTGGCCCAGACATTACCTTCATGATTGACGCGAATTACTCGATGAGCGTTGAGAAAGCGATCGAGTGCTGCGAACGTGTGAAGGAGTGCAATATCTTCTGGTTCGAGGAGCCAACGCTTCCGGATGACTATCTCGGTTTTGCAAAGATCGCCGACGCGACGGGTATGCCGCTCGCAATGGGGGAGAACTTGCATACGATCCATGAATTTGGATACGCCTTTGAACAAGCGAAACTCTCCTTTATTCAGCCGGATGCTTCCAACTGTATGGGAATCACTGGCTGGTTGAAGGCCGCTGAACTTTCGCGTAAATATGACCTCCCTGTTTGCTCGCATGGAATGCACGAGTTGCACGTCAGTCTTGTATCCGCTCAGTCGAACAGCGGTTGGCTCGAAGTACATAGCTTCCCGATCGATGAATACACAACCCGTCCACTTGTTTTGGAAAACCACCGTGCGGTAGCTCCAGATACACCAGGTACAGGAGTCGTATTTGATTGGGACAAACTCGCCCCGTATCTGAGGGACGAAACCACATTTTCTGCTGAGGCAGCAGGGGTCGCCTAGCGAAATCAACTGCCTCGCTGATTGTCTGTAGTTCTTATTATATCAAAAACGCCCTTCGGAGACGGAGGGCGTTTTTCGTGTAGATGGATACGTAGCGCGGAGCTTCAGCCCGCGTTTTGTTCTGGGGAGGAGAGTTTGTTTCTTAGGGGCTTTGCGGCTTCGCGTGAGGCGTAGCGTTGTGATGATCCTGTAATATGGACGCGGGCTGAAGCACCGCGCTACGGTTTAGCCCTCCAAGAACTCGTTGTGCTCTCCGATGTGAGGGGCACCGAGCGGACTGTAGAGTCGTTGACTGTTGATGCGGATGGGGCAGCGGGTGGTGCGGAGTGTTTTGCCGCTGCTCGTTTTCACTTCCTGTTCCATCTCGAGAACCTTGTAACCTTCGTGTTCGACGAGCTGTTGGTAGTCTAGGACTTCGGCGCACCAGATGTCGGCGGGCTCGAGGACGTCGAGCCAGGCTTGGGTGGTACCGGTCTTCAGGTGGTCTGCCAATTGGCGCTTTATCGCGTCGCGTTCGGAGAACCAGGTCTTGGGATCTTGGTAGGCGAGCAGCGAATCGCAGCCGAGCAGTTCGCCTAGTTGGGTGATTGAACCCATGGCTAGCGCGAGGTGCCCATCCTGAGTTTCGTAAACGCCGTAGGGTGCGCCGACGAGAGGGTGGGCATTGTTTGTCTCAGTGCGATTCACTGGCTCGCCACCGTCTTGCCAATAGATGGTTAGTGGCTCGAATTGGAGATCGAGAGAGCTCTCGAACATATTGACATCTACCAGTCCGCTTTCGCCGGTACGATCACGGCGAACAAGGCAGGCTAGGAGTCCTTGGGCGAGTTGGGCACCCGCGAGAATGTCGACTACAGCAACGCCCATCGGCACTGGGCCGTCGTTTTGGTTGCCGCTAAATTGGGTGAGGCCGGAGAGGGATTGCACGAGCAAATCCTGGCCTGGCTTGCCGGCCCAAGGTCCTTCGTCGCCGTATCCAGAAATCCGACCGTATACGATATCGGGCTTGATGGCCTTCACGCTTTCGTAGTCGAGGCCGAGGCGCTTCATCACGCCAGGGCGGAAATTTTGCACAACCACGTCCGCTGTCTTGAGTAGCTCCTTTACCTTCGCGATTCCTTCCTCGGTTTTGAGGTCGGCGGCGTAGCTGAGCTTGTTGCGGTTGATTGCGTGGAAGATGGTGGATTCTCCTTCGATTTCGGTGTCGCTCACGTAGAGCTCGCGACAGATATCGCCGCGACCGGGGCGTTCGATTTTGATGACACGAGCTCCGAGGTCGGCGAGACGAAGCGATGCGGATGGGCCGGAAAGGAACTGGCTGAAATCAACGACGGTGATCCCTGCGAGTGGAAGCTTGTTGGGATCGATTTCGACTGGAGTATCGGACTTTGCCTCGGTTGATTCGAGAAGTGTATCCACTGCTTCGTTACCGGATCCAATTGCTGGAGAAGCGATGTCTGAGAAGAGGCGTTCACCATCGATGCGGATCGGGCAGCGTGTGGTGTAGAGGGATGCACCGTTGTCGCGCTTGACCTGCTGTTTGAACTGCAGGGTTTCAAAGGCTTCGTGAGTGAGCAGCTTTTCGTAGTCGAGCACCTCGGCGCACCAGATGTCTGCTGGCTCGAGAATGGAGAGCCAGTGCTGGACGCTTTGCGTGTTGAGGTGGGTTTCGATGACTTGGTAAATCTCAGCCCGCTTGGAGAAGGAGTCGTCTTGGGTGTAGGCTTTGAGTGGCTCGCAATTTATGAGCTTGGCTAGAGTCTGCAGGTCGCACATGCCGAGAGCGAGATGGCCTTCGCTACATGGATAGACGCCGTAAGGAGATCCTAGATACGCATGAGCGTTTCCTTTTTGTGCTCGTGCGGGTTGGCGACCGCCGTCTTGGAAGAAGGTGGTGAGTAGCTCGAATTGAATATCGAGGATGGATTCGAGCAGGCTGACTTCGACGCGGGCTCCACGTTTGCTGGCGAGAGCTGCGATGAGTCCCTGAGCGAGGTGGGTGCCGCAAATCATGTCGGCGATAGCGAGTCCGAATGGGGTCGGGCCGTCGCTCGCATTGCCGCTGAGCCAATCGAGTCCGGCACGGGATTGGGCGAGAAGATCTTGGCCGGGTTTGAGCTTCCAAGGGCCCTCGTGTCCGTAGCCGGTGACTTCGCCGTAAACGATGTTCGGGTTGAGTTCCTTGGCCTTGCTGTAATCGAGTCCAATCTTTTCCATGACGCCCGGACGGAAGTTGTGGGTCATGACGTCGGCGCGACGGATGAGGTCTTTGACTTTCTCGACGTCGTCCGGGTTCTTGAGGTTGGCCGCGAAGGACTGCTTGTTTCGGTTGATCGTGTGGAAAACCAAACTATCCCCATCGAGGATCATGTTCTTGGTCGCGAGGGCGCGGCAGGCGTCGCCTGCTCCGGGACGTTCGACCTTGATTACGGTGGCTCCGAGGTCAGCGAGTCGGAGACCACAGTAAGGGCCAGCTAGGTATTGCGCGAATTCAAGGACGAGGACGCCTTCGAGGGGGAGATTGGTTTTCATGTTGTTGAGAGAGAGGGGGAGGATTAGGCAACGCCGGAGCGTTGCCCTCCTACGATAGTCCGTTGGTGGACGCTATTTTTTCGGCCGCTTCTTGAGTGGCTTTGATGAGTTCGTCGTGGTCGGTTTTTGAGTCGCCCATGGTTGAGCTGACGTAAGAGATGGCTACGGTGGCGAGGATGGGACCTTCGGGTACGCCGACGCGTACTGAAATGTCGGTTACGCCGTGAGTGACCTTGCTATCATCGTAGTGATAGCCGCGTTCTCGGATCGTTTCGAGTTCCTTGAGATAAGAGCTGCGGTCTTTCTTGCTCCAACTTTGATAGAGGGAGTCTTGATCAAGGATCTTGCTGCGTTCGTTTTCGGAAACGCTTGAGAGCAGTATTTTCCCGGAGGTCGTGTTGACGAGCGGGAAGCGGCTGCCTTCGGCTATCGAAAGGGATACGGGGCTGGCACTGCGGGTTTGGCAGACAACCATAAGGGCATTATCGTCTAAAATAGAAAGGTGAGCGGCATGCCCGACTTTATCGGAAAGCTCTTTCATCGCCTCGATTGCAGAACCGCGGAGCGACTCGATGGGAGAATGGGTGTGGCTCAGGTGATAGAGCTTAAGAGAGAGGCGGTACTTGCCGGAGGCCCCGTCGCGGATGATGTATCCGCGGATTTCGAGGCGTGAGAGCATGCGGTAGATTTCTGTGGTGCTGCGCTCGAGGGCTTCAGCGATGTCTACCTGTGACTGTGGGGTGCCTACTCGAGAGAGGTATTCGAGGATGTCGAGGCCCTTGTCTAGTGCGGGTGCGGCGTACTTGTTCTCGTTTTTCGTTGACGACATTGAGATTAAAATATGAAAGAAGTTTTTAGATTTGAAAGATTAAGACTGTCCTATGTCAAACAACTTAACTACTCTGCGCGGTATTACTTGGAGTCATAGCCGCGGGTTTACGCCAATGGTGGCGACTGCACAACGATTCTCGGAACTAAATCCGAATGTTCGCATTACTTGGGAAAAACGCTCTTTGCAGGAGTTTGCGGACAAGCCAATCGCTGACCTCGCCAAAGCCTATGATCTTCTCGTCATCGATCACCCTTGGTCGGGCTTTGCGGCTGCGAGTGGTGTGCTGGAACCGTTGCAGAATTTGTTGTCGGATGAATTTCTTGCCGACCAGGCTGCAAACTCGGTGGGACAGTCTCACAAGAGCTACGAATACGATGGCAAGCAGTGGGCCCTCGCTATCGATGCGGCGACTCCCGTTTCGGCTTACCGCAAGGATTTGCTTGAGGCTAACGGCCTTGAGTTGCCGAAGACTTGGGAGGACCTGATCGAAGTCGGGAAGAAGGGCTTGCTCGCATGTTCCTCGATCCCGCTCGATGTGTACGGTAACTTTTTGAATCTCCTCGCCACTGACGGAGCGGAGATTTTCGCAAACTCAGAAGAAGTCGTGGAGCGTGAGGCTGGTTTGCTCGCTCTCGAGCGCTTGAAGGAGATGATGTCTTACATTCCGGAGCGTTTCTATGAGATGAATCCGATCGCAGCTCTTGAAGAGATGTCTCAGGAGGACTGCTGCGCTTACAATCCTTACGTCTACGGCTATTCGAATTACGGCCGCAGCGGTTACGCTAAGAAGATCGTGAACTTCGGCGAAGTGATTTCTACTCGTGAAGGTCTGCCAGGTCGTACCATGCTCGGCGGCACGGGTCTTGCGGTATCCGGCGAGTGTCAGCACAAGGAGATCGCGGGGCAGTACGCTGCCTTTATGGCGGCTCCAGCGACCCAGCGTGAAATCGCTTTCTACAGTGGCGGTCAGCCTGGACATCGCACCGCTTGGGAGAGTGATGAGTGTAACGCTTTCACTAGTAACTTCTTCCGCGATACCTTGCCGGTACTCGATCGCGCCTTTGTGCGTCCACGTTACGCTGGTTATCTTGAGTTTCAGGACAATGCCGGCTTCCCGATTCATGACTTCTTGAAGAAGGGTGGTTCGGCAGCGGATACCTTGGACGCAGTCAATGCTCTTTATCGCGAGAAAACGGCAGTGAACGCGTAGGCGGGTTTTTGCTGGGTAGGGCGGACTGGCCCAGTCCGCC
>NZ_JAENIL010000077.1 GCF_016595505.1 Pelagicoccus mobilis
ATCTTGCATTGAGAACGCGGGCTGAAGCACCGCGCTACGTTGATCTTGAAATTCGTCACTTCGCCACCTCCGCAACTGCTGGTTCAAAGTGGAGTGACTTGCCTTCCGCGAAGGCGAGCCCTGCGAAAGCGCTTCCATCGAGCAGATTGCCGGTGTCGGCGATACCCTTGAAGCTGAGGCCTTCGAAGATGCTGCTTTCTGCTGCGATCTTCTCCCAAACCGTACCGACCACAGATGGGTAGGTTTCGTCGGAAAGGCTCGCCTGGATCGCTGCCAGAGCGGCGAGGTCGTCGATCGAACCGACCGGGCCTGGAACCGCCTTGTGGAATTTCTGGATACGGAACTGCTGGTTGATAACAGAACCGGACTTCTCGAACTGAGTGAGCCCCGCGATGACCACGTCTGCATTCTCAGTTGTTTCGGAAGCGTGCGTGTCGATAACAACCAGCTTAACCTTCTTGAGTTGCTCAGCTGTGAGACCAGCAGCTACGAGATCTTCCTTCGTTGCGAGGATGGTATTCACTTCGCCGCTATCGATCTGAGAAGCGAGAACGGAGAGTTGCTCGGCCGGCAGATCTGAGATTAAGCCAGTTGCAAGCGCACCACGAACGTTCGGGTTGCGATCCTTGGAGATCAGGATCCCGTCGTCGTCACCGTATCGAGCAACCAGATACACGCCTTTGGCGTTGGTTTGCTCGGCGATTTGCTTGAGAACGAATTGCTCTTCAACCGTGTTGCGACCGGAACCGACGATTGCCACGCCCTCCCCTTTCAGGAGTTCAGCAGCAGCCTTGAGAGCTTCAACTGCGGAGGTCTGCGAGCCATTCACAGATGAGAAAGACAAACGATTGTCCGCTTCGATCTGCTTGTAGAGTTCGCGACCGGAGTCTGGCATCCAAGTGTCGTTGACCTCGTCGTTGCGGCGAGGCGTCACGCGGTAGACCTTACCTTCGCGAGAAGAAACAACAGTGTTGCAGCCGACACTGGATTCGAAGTCGACGCTCTTGGATTCCTTGAGGAACCAAACGCGCATCTTGAATCGGAAGTCCGTGCTGGTGAGTGCACCAACTGGGCAAATGTCTACTGTATTAAGAGAGTAGTTGTTCGCGAGCTCCTTGCCTGGGAAGCAGGTCAAAGTGGAGTAGCTACCGCGATCGGTGAAGCCGAGCACATCGTCCTTGGCAACTTCCTGCGAGAAACGGATACAGCGGGAGCAGAGAATACAACGTTCATCATCGAGTGTAACCCTTGGTCCAAGGCGAGTACGCTTTGGCTTTACGTTCTTCTCTTCAACGAAACGGCTGTATCCACGTCCGTGTGACGCGGAAAACTCTTGTAGCTTACACTCACCAGCTTGGTCACAGATCGGACAGTCGAGCGGGTGATTGACGAGGAGGAATTCAGTTACCGACTCACGCGACTCAACTGCCTTAGGCGAGCTAGTCTTAATGTGCATGCCGGGAGCAGCCTTGGTACCGCAAGCGATCGCAGGACCGGGCATCCACATAATCTTCGGCGTACCATCTTCGTTGAGCATCGGCTCACCAGTCGCGCGATCGCGACCTGGCATACCCATCTCAACGAGACACATGCGGCAGTTACCGGCGATGGATAGCTTCGGATGGTAGCAGTAGTGCGGGACCTCCTTGCCAAGCATCTTGACCGCCTCAACCATGTTCGTACCCGGAGGCACTTGCAGGTCTTGGCCGTCAATATTGACCGTTATCAAATTATCTTTCTTTTCCTCAGCCATTGCACGCGAGTTCCTTTATGGCTTGGCGGTCAGCATTTGGATCGCTGAGGTGCGCCGCATATTCTCTAAATTCTTCTTCAAACTTGGCAATGTAGCTCTGTACCGGCCAAGCCACCGCGAATCCGAACGCGCAGATCGTGCGACCTGCGATTTGGTCCGCCACTGAAAGCATGAGATCGACATCCTCTTCACGAGCTTGGCCGTGAACCATGCGCGAAGTGATCTTCTTGAGCCAGAGCGAGCCCTCACGACACGGCGTACATTGTCCGCAAGATTCGTGAGAGTAGAATGCCATCAAATTAGCAAGTGCTGCCGGAATGGATACAGTGTCATCGAGCACCATCATTCCGCCTGAACCGGACATGGATCCCGCAGCTGCGATACCATCGTAGTCGAGCGGGATATCCTCGAGGCCCCAATCGTATTCGGAACCATCAGGGTTCTTGCCCTTATAACGGTCACCGTTCTTGAGAATCTTCATGGACGAACCACCAGGAATGATCGCCTTGATCTTGCGACCTGGAAGTGGACCACCGCAGATATCGTAAACGAGATCGCCCAAAGTCATTTCCCCTACTTCGTAGTAACCAGGACGCTGCACACCGCCGGACACACACCAGATACGAGTACCTGAGTTGTTAGGACGGCCAATCTTAGCGAACTCGTCCGCACCCATCTTGAGGATGTGGATCGGGTTACAGAGGGTTTCGACGTTGTTAACGATAGTCGGGCAATTGTAGAGGCCGAGTACCGCTGGGAAGTAAGGAGGCTTGATACGTGGATTCGCACGCTTGCCTTCGAGAGATTCGATAAGACCGGTTTCCTCTCCGCAAATGTAGGCTGCCGCTCCGCGGTGCACTACGATGTCGCAGCTGTATCCGGATCCTAGAACATTGTCGCCGACGAATCCCTTTTCCTTCGCTTCGAGAATCGCCTGATCAAGGATCTTCGCCCCGTACGGCATTTCTTCGCGAATGTAGATGAAAGCCTTGGCCACGTTGTTCGCGAAACAGGAGATCATCATGCCTTCGATCAGCTGATGCGGATCCTTGTGCACGATTTGACGGTCCTTGAAAGTGCCTGGCTCAGATTCGTCGCAGTTGCAGATCAAGTAGATTGGCTTACCGGACTTACGGTCAACGAAGCTCCACTTAACGCCACAGGGGAAGCCCGCACCGCCACGACCACGCAGGCCGGACTTCTTGACTTCGTCGATAATTGACTGCGGCTCCATGGTGACCGCTTTCTTGAGCGTTTCGTAGCCGCCCTTTTCCAAGTAGCTGTCGATGTGCGGCGTGTAGCCTGGCTCGTCAGCGTACTTAAGGATGAGACGTTGTTCTCTTGGATGTATTGCCATCGTAACTACTTAGTCCCCTCCGCTTTGATCTGGTCGCAAATTTCCTTGGCCTTCTCGACCGTGAGGTTTTCGTGAAGATCTTCGTCGACGAGCATCACTGGAGCACTTCCGCAGCTAGCGAGACACTCGGCGAACTCGACGGTCACTTCGCCATCTGGTGAGACTTGATTCAGCTCCGCTTCGAATTCCGAAAGCATCTTGTCGCAAACCTTTGATCCACCGGCCATCGCGCAAGAAAGCGTACGGCAAACTCGGATGTGACGCTTGCCCACTTTGTGCTGACGGAAGAACGGGTAGAAAGTCACTACCGAAAGTACATTGATCGGAGCGATCCCGAGTTTCTCGGCAACCCACTCGGCCGCTTCATTCGAGATGAATCCTTGATCCTTTTGGATCGCGTGCAGCAATGGCATCACCGCGCTCTGCGCTTCCGGATACTTCGGAATCGCAGCTTCGATCTCAGCTAATGTCTCTGGCTTTAAGTCCATTTTCTTAAAAGTCATTTCTCCCCACGAATCTCACTAATCCGCTCGAATACCTCGTATTCAATTCGTGAATATTCGTGTCATTCGTGGGCGATAAAATTCTACCGATCGCATTCCCCCATTACGAAGTCGAAGCTACCGAGGATCGCTGGGATATCGGAAACCATGCCTCCGACACAGAGCTTCGGCAGGATGCTCAAGTTACAGAAGGAAGGACCACGGATCTTCATGCGATACGGGACGCCTCCACCCTTTGAGTGGATGAAGAATCCGAGAGCGCCCTTGGGAGCTTCACCTTCGAAGTAAACTTCGCCGGCTGGGATCTGCGGGCCTTCGGTCGTGATCATGAAATTCTGGATGAGCTCTTCCATGGAGGTGAGCGTCTTATCCTTGTGCGGTAGGATAATCTTCTTGGCGTCTTCCGCACGATATGGACCTTCTGGCAACTGAGCGATCGCCTGGCGAATGATCCGAACACTCTGGCGCATTTCTTCCATGCGAACCGTGTAGCGGTCGTAGCAGTCACCGTTTTCGCCAAGCACGACTTCGAAGTCATACTTCTCGTAGCCGGAGTAAGGATTGTCGCGGCGGAGGTCGACGTCGATACCGGAGGCTCGAGCGTTTGGACCAGTGAGGCCGTAAGCGATGGCGTCTTCTTTACTAATAACACCAATGTCCGCGGTACGGTCTACGAAAACGCGGTTGCGGGAGAGCAGGCTCTCAACGTCATCTAGGAGCGGAAGGAACTTGGTACAGAATTCGAGAACCTTGTCGGTCCACCCTTCTGGCATGTCACGTGTCACGCCACCAATACGACTATAACTAGTAGTGAAGCGAGCGCCGGTGAGTTCTTCGAAAAGTGTGTAGAGATGTTCACGCTCGGTGAAAGTGATCATGAACACGGTCAAAGCGCCCACGTCCATGGTGTAGGCTCCGAGGCCGAGAAGGTGCGAAGAGATACGAGCCATTTCGCTGGTGATCACGCGAATCGATTGGCAACGCTCTGGTACTTCGATGCCGGCGAGCTTTTCAACCGCGATAGCGTAGATCGCGTTGTTGGCCAGCGGAGCGAGGTAGTCCAGTCGGTCCGTGTACGGGACGAACTGGTTGTAAGTCATATTCTCGGCAATCTTCTCGTCGCCCCGGTGGAGATATCCAAGTACTGGATCGCACTTTTGGATGATCTCGCCGTCGAGTTCGAGATTGAGGCGCAAAACCCCGTGCGTAGACGGGTGAGATGGGCCCATGCTGAGCTCGAGCTTTTCAGTCTCGAACTCTTCCGAAGCTTGTGCCGCGCGCGCTCCTGCGTCGGGCATTGCGTATTCTTTAGATTCGGTCGCCATTGGCTAAATTCGTTTAGAGGTGTCGGCGTTGGGTTCGAGTTAGCCGTTTGGCTTTTCGTTCTTTTCGTTCCAGCTCTCGTCCTTGGCTCGCGGCTCTTTGTCGGCCTCGAAGTTGGAGCAACTTGAAACGAATGGACCACCTGCCATCGGAGCGGGAATCGTTCCTGTTCCGGTGACTTCCGCGATTTCACCGTCCCAAAGCTGGCCTTCGTGACCCGCAAGCGGGAAGTCCTTGCGCAACGGGTGGTACGGATACTCGTCCCACATCAGAATGCGGCGAAGGTCCGGGTGGTTTTCGTACTTGATGCCCATCAAGTCATAGCACTCGCGCTCGTGCCAGTCAGCTCCAGCCCAGAGATCGACGACACTCGGTGCGACAGGGTTTTCGCTATCCGCGCAATCCGCCGCCACACGCACGTAAACGTGATTCGCAGTGGACTGCAGGTGGTAGACAGCCGTGAAGCGCGGGCTCGCCTCTACTCCATTATCTATACCAGTAGCATCGACCAGCATGTCGTAGCCATGGTTGTCGCGGAGAGCTCGGAGCACATCGACTAGAGAGTCGATCGGGCAGTTGAAAGAAGGCCAATCGGCAGATTCGCGCTCTGCGACTTCGGAGTTAACTCCTTGCAGGGCGGCGAGTAGATCTTGAGCAATCATCGTGCGAACAGATCAGGATTTTACTTTAAGAAGGTCGGTGGTCGACGTTTCCGTACGAACCTTGTCCTGCAGCTTTATTAGAGCGTCGAGCAAAGCTTCCGGCCGCGGCGGGCATCCGCTCACGTAAACATCAACCGGAACAATGCGATCCACTCCCTGCAAGGTAGCGTAGGAACGGTACATACCTCCCGAGGACGCACAGGCGCCCATCGCGATCACCCACTTCGGCTCCGCCATCTGTTCATAGATGCGGCGTACAATTGGAGCCATCTTGTAAGTGACTGTGCCAGCGACGATCATGACGTCCGACTGGCGAGGGGAAAAGCGCATCACCTCAGCGCCGAAGCGCGAGATATCGAACTTCGAAGCGCCGGAAGCCATGAGCTCAATCGCGCAGCACGCCAAACCCATTGGCATCGGCCAAAGCGAGTGGGTGCGAATCCAGTTAATAACCGCGTCAGCCTTGGAGACGATCACGCCACCTTCGACCTTACTGTTGTAACCTATATCTGCGTTAGAAGAGACCATTTTTCTCGGAACACTACAAACGCCCGAACCTACGTGCCCCCTTCTACTATGCAAGCGGGATTTGCTCTTAAAGAGAGCGATTTGTCTTCGATTTTATTTTTTGAGAAAAGACATTGACCGCCCTAGGGCGAGTCCCCTTATTAGGCCGTTCTTTTCCCGGAGACCCATCGGTCCGAGGGTAAAAAAGCACGGAGAGGTGGCTGAGTGGTCGAAGGCGCGCGCCTGGAAAGTGCGTGTACGGGTAACCGTACCGAGGGTTCGAATCCCTCTCTCTCCGCCATTTTAGATGCTGTGAAGCGTAACGAGCAGAAGAGCCTTGCAGCAAAAGGAATCCAATCCGAGGGATCTGAGTTAAAATTCACATGTGTTTGCATCTCCCGAAAGCTTCGTTCTTCGATAAGCTTCTTAATTCGCTAATCGACATTGAGATAGAGCGAATGGTGAAGCTTGGAACACCCGGTTTATCCCATTGAACGCCTGCCTGATTATTGGCCATTGATTAGCTTGCCCGACCGATGCGATGAATGTGATCGCCGCTTCTTACCCGTTAGGGGGATAATGGAATTGGTGTTACTAAGACATTTCAGGTCTTCACTGCCTTTGCGAAATTGTAACCTGAAGTTTAGGGATGTCAGCGAGCTTACCTTTCCTCTCCCATTCTTCCAGGTTTTCCCGTTGTTCTGTGAGTCTCGATTGTACGGTCGTAGTCAGCTCTTGGAACTCGGGGGAGTTGTGAAGGGGCGAGAGTCGCTCGTTGTTCAACAGGCTAGCAGCGATTCCCCCTTTTTCGACGTACTCTCGTACGGAGGCGAGCGCCCTGTCGGGCGTGCCGAGGATCAAGTGTAGTTCAGCATCCTTGTACATGTATCCACTGGGGCCTAGACGAGGGATCTTTGAAAGGTATTCAATGATTTGTGACGCGAGTGTTTGAGCTTTGGCTGTTTCTCCCCAGAAGTCCAATAGGTGGGCATACTCGATGGCGTGTGGGTAGTTGTTTAAGTTGAGCGTCGTTTCCTTTTGGAAGATTGATGGAAAACGTTTCTGAAACCTCTCAAGCGAGATTTTCCTGAGACCGTTTGCTGCTTCTTTGTGGGAGATCTTGTTCTGAGCGTATTCGAAGTACTCATCCGTTTTTTCCATGGAAGCGAAGTAGGCGTAGGCTTGATCTTCTTCTCCAAGGGCTTGGTGAATACACCCTTTGACGTAGTTTGCCCTGTTTGAAACGGGAGAGAGTTTGAGGGTGCGTCGGGCCCAGAATAGGAAGCTGTCCTGATCTCCAATCTCACTGAAGTGCTCGGCTAAGGCCCATGTGAAATTATGGTCATCGGGAGAAATAGAATGAGCCAGTCGGAAGTACTTGATGGCTTGGTCGTATTTTTGGTAGCCCTTGCCGTATAGGTTGCCGAGTACGAGAAGCGTTTGTGGATTGTTGGGTTCTTCTTGGTTAAGTCTCTCGATGATATCGTGAGCTCTTTTGAGGTCGCCAGCTAAGATGTGGATACCAGCGATCACTTGCTTCTCATGAGCAGGGAAAGGGTCGAGCTCCATTGCTCGATTGCAAAGAGGAATCGCTCCCTCTAGGTCGCCTATGGACCAGACTTTTAGGATGGCGTAGTTGCGGAGCGCGATGGCGTTGTTGGGATTGAGCTTCAGCGATTTTTGAGCTGCGATCTCGGCTCCTTGAACATCGTGTTGGAATTTTCGGAGGACGCTAAGGGCCGTGTATGCTTCGCTGGAGTTGGGGTCGAGCTCGAGTGCTGTCCTGATGCTCTTGTCCGACTTGATGGTTTGCTCTTCGAAGGGGAGCCCGGCGTAGTGGAGTTCGCAAAGGTAGTTTTTGGCTAGGCTTGCGTGAGCTAAAGCGAAGTCGGGGTCTAGCTGGACGGCTCGTTCGTAGTGTACGCGTGCTTTCACGAAGCTCTCGGCTGTGTATTTGTCATACTCCTGGTTGCCGCGGAAGTAGGCTTCTAGGGCTGCGAGGTTGCGAGTGGGGAGTGTATCCAGTTTTTCTTTTCCTGTTAGGGATAGGACGGTTTTGAGCTCTTTTGCTATAGACTCTGTTATTTCGGTTTGCAGGGCGAAGAGTTCAGGCGCGGTGAGTTCCCGAGTGTAGTTTTCTGCCCAGATGTGATAACCGGTTTGGGCATTTATGAGCTGGATATTGATGCGAATTTGGTCGCCGGATCGTTGAACGCCGCCTTCGATAATCGTGGAGACGCCAAGTTCGCTTCCGATTTCTCGAAGGTCGCGTGTTGTGCCTCGGTAGCGTTCGACGGAGGTGCGGGAGATTGTCTTCAGGTTTTGGATATGAGAGACCCGTGTGATTAGGTCGTCGTGTATGCCATTGGTGAAGTGAAGGTCCTCGTCGAGTTGGCTTCGGTTTTCGAAGGGTAGGATGGCGATGGAGTTCTCCCTCAACTCTTCGGATGCTTGGGGTTGGGAAAAGAAAACAAAAACAAGTAGGCAGGCGGTCGCTATCGCGAGTACGGAGAAAATTGGAAGAATCCTGCGGTTGGGAGAAGAGCGAACCTCGTTTGAGGGAACTGCCTTGGCTCGGTTCGGAGTCTTTGCGGTTGAGGAGATTTGGCTTAGTATCTGTGATCGCAGTTTTTGAAGTTCGTTGCCCGGCTCGATGCCGAGTTCTTCTTCCAGGATTTTCGCACAGTCGTTGTAGGCAAGAAGCGCGGATGAGCGATCTCCACTTTGGGCTAGGAGATCGATCAAGGTGTGGTGCTTCGCTTCGCTGAGATTGTCGCGGCGGACTTGCTGTCTGGCGACTTCGCTCGCCTCCTGATAGCGTTCACGTTGCGCCAGGGCTGTGATCAATTCCCTCTGCGAACTCTCGAATTCAGAACGCAGGGAATTTCGACGGGGTATTATCCACTCTTCGTCGTGAATAGGCAGCAAGTCACCTTGGTAGAGTTTAGAGGCCTGCTGAAGGGCGTGGATTTTTTTGTCAGTGGTCCTGTCTGCACTTTTTGCGAGTGCGAGTGCATTCTCTAGCTCTTCGACATCAATCGTGCAGGGGGCTTCTTGCTTCCATGCGATGCTCTGTGTCTCGATTGTCAGATAAGAGTCTGCGTCGGGGATCGCGCCTTTGAGTTGATGCAGGGTTTGGCGGAGATTGGTTAAGGCCTGTTTTTCTTCCGAATCAGGCCAGAGGGAGAAGGCGATTTGGTTCCGTGCCTGTGGCTTGCCTCGATGCAGCACGAGGTATGCGAGCAACGATTGGAGGCGTGGTTTGCTGAACGCTGGAATAGGCTCGTTGCCGTGCATCACGGCGACGTTGCTGAGGAGCTGAATCTCAAGGGACTGTGTATTGCGGGGTAGCAATTCGATGAGGAGTTGGAATCTCGTTGTACGGGTTTGCTTCGGTGTAGAGGACTTTTTATGTCCGAAGGGTCCATCTCGGGCACACCTAAAGTGCAGGTCAATGATGATATTATTGCTGCTAATCGCTGACAGGTGGGTGTGAAGCTCGAGGGAAACGGCGACATTTTGCCTGTGAATTTCCGGAATAACGTTCTGAGAACGCTCTGAGAACGCACCCTTTGTTATTCTCCAATCGCTTCAGAAAATCGTTTCGGAAGCGAATCCTTCAACCAACAATTACATAGTGAGAATATCTAAAAATATGAATGTATTGGGCGATCCTGACAGTTTGCCGACCATCGAGATCGAAAGTGAACGGAGTGCAAATCATGCCATGCAGTCGAGCCGGATCGTGAGGAGCATCGGCTCGAGGGTTTGCTCTCTCTTTTGCGCTGTCGTTTTAGTTTTGGCGATTGGCGACTCTGCAGGGGCTACTGAAGCGGAGGAGCAGCCGACCTTGTATGAGCGATTGGGAGGGCAGAAAGGAGTGGAGTTCATCGTCGAAAACACCTTGGAGAGACACTTGGAAAACCCGAAACTCGCTCCCTATTTCGTGCATCTCGACCACGCTTGGTTCCGCAAGACGATCGTGGAATTCTTCGCGACCGGCACTGGGGGTCCCGCCACATATTCCGGGGCTGACATGCGTACTGCGCACGCTCACCTGAACATTAGTGACGAGATATTCGATCTAGCGATGGTAGATGCTTTGGCAGCGGTTAAAGCCAGTGGAGCGACTAAGGATACTCAAGACGAAGTGGCGGCGATCTTCGAGTCGTTTCGGTCTGTTGTAGTTACGCAGGCGACAAAGTAGCATTTGCTGTTTCGACTTTGGCTCGGTGGCGACAGTGCTGCCGAGCTTTTCTGAGTCGCTTTAGTGACGACATTTTTGGGGTTGGTCACTTTAGGGGCGACCTCGTGGCGAATGAACTCGCCGAATTGCTGGACCTTCTTCTGATGACCTGAATCGCTCATGTTTCTCGAAACGCGCTCCATACTGCTCGAGAAATGTTTCGCGATGGGCTGGATTGCCAAAGCGGCGACACCAGCGCTCGACGGGGACGGTATAGGTCGATGGGCTTGACCTAAAGGGAATGCGACTATCGACTTTTTGCGGGAGCAAGTCTCAAGATAGTAAGCATTTAAGGCCGAGAAGCCGAGCGATAGAGTGTTCAGGTGCCTCAGAAGGAGATTCAGAGCTTTGCCAATTCTTTGCCAGTCTGAAGTTTTTTTGCCTCATTTTGGGGCATTTTCTGGCATCTTTCACTAGTTTTAAAGTTATGAAAAACAAAGGTTTGTGAAGAATGGTGAAAGACTCTTTATCGTTCGAATCCCTCTCTCTCCGCCATTTTTGCTAAAGGCAAAAATCGCTCCGATCGAGGGATACTCCCTTGTCTCATCGCTTCGCTTCTCAAGTGTCGTCACTGCATTCCTCGGTACTCTCCGCCATTTAAATTCCTGAAAGTGTCGTCTATCCAGTCCACGCTTTTTTGCGTTTAGACTCACCGGGATTCGGACCCGAGCAGAGGGTTTGTGAAGCAAAGCGGAACGGGCAAACGAAGTGTGAGGGCGCAGCTCCGAACGCAGTGAGCCCATCCCTCTCTCTCCGCCATTTTTGCTAAAGGCAAAAATCGCTCCGATCGAGGGATACTCCCTTGTCTCCTCGCTTCGCTCCTCGAGTGTCGTCACTGCGTTCCTCGGTACTCTCCGCCATTTAAGCGTTTGATTATCAACACTCCTGCTCTCAAAACGTCTGATCCAATTGGCAAAGTTGCCTGAGATCACACCTTCCCAACCCGAGAAGGACAAAGAAGATCTGAGCTACTCAACGAGCCTTAGACCGAAAAGGAGCTCTCCTCCCTAAATAGAGCAAAGCCAGCCACCAGCTTCGCCAAACAAGAGTAGATGCAAACCGAACTCCTTAAGGACTTTGATGGCATTTCGCTTCCCTAACTCGTAGCTGGGAAGCCGTTAGATTAAAAGTCTGCAGATTGTTTCGGATTATGGAGCTCTACCACGCAACTTGACTTTCACTTTGCTGCATTGCAGCATCGCAGCATGCCTACAGTCATTCCTATCAGCAAAAGAGGGACAGTCACTTTGCCGCCGGCCCTGCGGCGCCGACTCGGCCTTGAGGGATTAGAAAATCCAATGCTCATCGCCAACGAGGTAGACGGAAAACTGGTGCTCGAACCAGCGACGGCCATCCCCGTCCGCGACATTCCCAAGAAGACAATTCGCAAATGGATCAAAGAGGATGAAGCGGCAATGGAGGCGTTTAAGGCCAAGAAGAAGTGAGGCTTTTCCTCGACACGAGCGTCCTGCTCTCCGCGACTGGCTCAGAAGTTGGAGCAAGCCGATTTATCGTGAACGAGGCAAAGAAACACAGTTGGCAGCTCGCAAATTCCCACTATTGCCGACAAGAGACGCTTCGCAACCTTCCAAAGATAGGAGAAGAAGCTGTATCCTATTTCTCTGACACGCTTCGCAATCGTATCCAATGGGTGAGCGATGCTTGGTCGTCGGATAACATTCTGCTCTACTCCAAAGCCAAAGATAAACCTGTCTTGCTCGGAGCATTGGCAACCAAGAGTGACTATCTATTGACCTTGGACCGAGTCGATTTTGAGGGCCGGCTAGGGAAACAGTTTTACGGAATGCGCATCCGAACGCCAGGTGATTGGCTGTTCGAAATGCGTGATGCTGGAAAACTACAATAAAACCGGTTTCCTCATCAAGTTTTGGCCAGACGACTTAGAAACCGTAAAACAAAAAGCTCCCGAAGTTGAGAACTTCGAGAGCTTCTAAAATTGTAGGCTCCAGAAACCGAGGATCCCACCCATAAAGGGCTGCCACTCAAGGTGAGCGACCTCTACATCTTCTGCGCTTGCCTAGAAAGGAGTTCTGCAAAAACGCAGACCATTGTCAGGGCGGCGATCTTGAGCGTAATATTAACAGGTACCCGAGTGCTCACTCACCTCGGAGTACCCCATCTTATTATAGGCAGGCCTACGCTTTCGAAACATGCTCATCGCGACGGGCAAATTTTCATCGATGAAATCGTACACCCTGACTTCTCTTTTACCTTCACATCTTCGATGCAAACGCCCCACATACTGGATGAGACGTCCCTTGAATGAAATGGGCATAGCTAGAAAAAGCGTATCCAACTCCTGGAGATCATATCCTTCACCCAGAAAAGACCCCGTTGCCAACAAGCAGATTCCATATCCATCGCTCAAACACTTCCGGATACGCTCATTTTGCTCCTTCAGAGCCTTCGAGCCTCTTCCTCCAGTCATCAATTCAGGAACGATGCCAAGACGACCAGCTCGTTCGCACAGCAAGGCTTCCATTGATTCCAAATGAGAAATACGATCGGAGATAACAAGACACCGACGCCCCTCCTTTAGCTGTCTCTCCACTAAAGAAGCAATCAACTCATTCCTTTGATCATTCTGAATGAGTTCTTCCCAGATTTCATGGAGAGCCAAGTATTGGCCTAGCCCTCGCCCGAACCCCGTTTCAATAAATTGGATACGCTTCAGCAAGTTAGGATCCGAATCTTCCGACAACAGAAATCGAACCGGCCCACATTGTTGATAGAGCAACGCTTCCAAGCCATCTTTCCTTTTTGGAGTCGCAGTGAGCCCCAATACCTTACGGCACCCACATTGCTTCAATACGTTCTCAAAGCTAACCGCCGGAATGTGATGGCACTCGTCGATTACGACCAAACTGTAACCACGAAAAAATGCAACTACGTCCGCGGCTCGCGCGAGACTCTGCATCATCACCACATCGACAACGCCACTGAGCTTCTTCTTGCCGCCGCCCCATTCACCCAATCGGTCATCCGAAATCGTCGTGAACTCACCCAAACGCTCTTTCCATTGATCAGCGATCGATCGACGGTTCACGAGAATGACGGTTGCCAGTTTCCATCGAGCGATCAAAGAGCATGCCATTACCGTCTTTCCCGAACCTGGTGGAGCGACCAGCACTCCATGCTCATTGACCTCCATCGCGATAACAGCACTCTTCTGGCTCTGAGTTAGCGTACCCGTAAATCGTATACGTACTCGCTTCTCGCTTAATCGAAAATCCTCGATCTCCAAACGGGACCCCCTCGTGGCAAATAGCTCTTTTACGGCTTCAATGCACCCACGCGGAATTGATATGCTGCCAGATTGCCGCTCTGCACTCACAATATAGCGAGGAGTGTTGAATACCGGGAAACGCATTCTTTGCTTTTCAAAAAACTCCGGGTTGGGGAAGGTCGCCAAACGAATAATCTTGGCGACGAACTCATCAGGCAACCCCTCCTCAGAAACCAACAAAGACTCCCTCAACTCAGCCCGCCAATTCGGTATCTTTATTGACGCTGCTCCCGACTTGCCTCCTGACAGAGAAGCATCAGCAATATCCTCCGGAGAGCATTCTTCTATTGGTGAGACTTCAACGAAGCGTTCCAAAGCAGTTCGGAGCTGATGTTCCCAATAACAGGGCGTCTTTGCTAGAGCCGCCCATTGATCTTCAAAAACGGATAGATTCGTATCAACGAAAACAGTACAGCCATCCTCCCTTCTATCACACTGCAGCGGCAAACCGATCAGGTTTCCAAATCCGCCCTTTGGCATCGTGTCTTGATTCGGGAAAAAGCGGTCGTACGCCCCTAAATCGAATTTCGACAGTCGGCTAGACGCTTCACCCAGAATAACCGTTCCTAAACTTCGAGCAAGGCGGGTAGGAACTGGTTCAGCAAAGAAGAGCCATACATGGGCGCCATTTCCGGATCTCGAAATCTCAAGAAGGGTTTGAAACCCGAAAATTTCAGCAGAATCCGAATATTCGACCACACACGCTTCCCATCCTTCACCATCAAAATCCGCTGCGAGGAAAATGCAGGTATCGTCCTTTCGAATCGAATACGAGCCTATCGTATGCTTTCCCCTCAAATGGTCTTCGATCACCGGATCATCTAGTCGAGAGAATTTGGAAGAGCCAAAACGCGAATAAATCTCTGACGGCTTCAAGCGCACTCCCGCTTCGTAGACAGTTTCGCAAACAGGATAATAGCCCTTGGTTCCCTTCGATGTATTTTCCCAAAACCTTGGAAAAACGTCTGTTCGTGCAGCAAAACGCCGTTTGAAGAGCGAAACCTTATCTTTTGGACTTACGGGAACTTGATCAACAACCGCGTCAATCTGCCTCTGCGAGCCAGCACGTTCCATCGCATGGAGCTCCGACAAAAGCGCCAACCGCTCTTCGTGCAAAGCAACATGCTGACAACGCAATCGGCTTTTTTCCTAGGGTCCGTCAATGATTGTCCCACCCCTCATGCTATAACCTCCTCCATGAGCGAATACCAATGCTATCAATTCGACGCGATCAACCGAGCCCTTTCCACCACGCAACGCAAAGCAGTCGGCAAACTCTCCTCACACATTTCGGTCGGCCACTCGAGCGCTGTAGTTGAGTATCACTACAGCAGCTTCAAGCACGACCCGATCAAAGTCTTGCGGCAATACTTCGACCTCTTCACGTACGAGAGCAACTGGGGCACCCAACGCCTCGCCTTCCGCTTCGACAAGGCCGCAATCAATCTCGAAACCATCGCCACCTATGAGATCGGTCAATCCATCCAGATTATCGAGACAGATGACCAAGTAATCATCGATTGTTACTTTGAGGAAAACTGGGACACTGACGCACGGTACGATTACTACGACGACTGCCCTTACACTGGTTCCCGATTTACCGACTTCTACGAGGAACTCCTCGAAGACGACCTACGCTCCCTACATATCCTCTGGCTGAAAGCCGCCGAAGCCTATGACGAGCTAGAAAACGAGCCGTCCATTCCTGCTGGGCTCGCCCAACTCGACGACACTCACCTCGATCTCGTAAACTTCATTGGCCTCGACCACGACCTACTCTACACCGCCCAGTCTCTCAGCAAGCCCAAACGCAAACGCGAATCGTCACAGAGCGACGAACTCGAAGCACTTCTCCCCAAACTAACGGCCCAAGAAGCTCAACACCTTCTCCGTAATCTCCTAAAAAAGAATCCACAAAGCGCCAGAGCTGAGCTCGTAACCGAACTTCGGAGAAAGACAAAAAAACAGAAACGCACCGAACACCATCCCCTTACCGCAACGCCCCCTTTTTCCCAGCTCCAAAAACAAGCCCAATCAGCAAAAGCAGAACGCGAACGTCTCGCCGAACTCGAGCGCCAGAAGCAAGAGCGGCTCTATTTTGCCAAACTCCAAAGCAACCGCGCCCTCATGTGGGCTAAAGCCGCCGAGTTTATCGAACGAAAGAAAACCAAATACTACGAGTACGCCATCCACACCCTAAACGCTCTCAAACAACTCGCCACCCACGAGAACAATATCGAAACCTACTACGAACGAGCCAACCAACTCGCCAGCAACTACCCCACTCTAACCGGACTCCAACAGCGTCTCGCCATAGCCGACGTCATTTCAAACGGCGATCTGCCCGACACCCCCGGCTACGCTTGTCGACGGGAAAGCTGGAAATCCAAGCACCCGCCAGAAAAAGAATTCCCGTTCCAACTCCTAAGCGAATAGCCCAGAGTCCCTAACTCCTCTACTTTCCAAACAAACGCTCAAACAACTCCTCCGAGCGCTTCATCCCTTCCTCCGTCAACATCACCGACTTCGCCTTCCCAACGGGATCGTAGATAAATCCCTTCTCGTACAAGCGATTCAAAACATCCCAATCGTGTCCCTTCCAAGCCCTACTGCCTCCACACAAGGTCAACTGTAGCAACGCCAAAACAGCTTCATCCACTTTCTCTTCATCAATCTTCATCAGTATTCTCCTTTTGACTTTCGAAATCCAACTCCTCCCGCTCCATGACCTCGGCGCAACGCGGGCAACCATCCGCCGTCGAAAAATGACAAAACCATGACCCACCCTCCATTTGATGATGAACTTGGCAATCCCCCAACCGCTCCCACAAATACCGACAAGCCTCCCGCGGTGTCATGTGTTCACAAACATGATACGCGATGTTGAGCAATCCCATCTTTCCCACCGCAATTTTCAATACATTCTCTGCCTCCGCCTCGCTTAACGCCTCAAAATCCGGTCTCTGACCAATCAAGTCGCGAAGAGAATCCCCATTCGCCTTCCCCTCCCAAACCTCCTCCATCTGGGTAACTTCCTCCCGAAACCCACCATCTGCCTTCCCATCCGAAACTCCAATCATCTCCTTGAACTCGTCAGAAAAAAGCGAATACAGATCCTCGCTCTCACCAAGCCCCTCGCTCTGCTCATCACCCTTCGAAACTCGTGTCCGCGTCACCCGCGTCTTTTCGTCATCCACACGCTCCACCTCCACTATTTCGATCTCAGACGCCCCATCTTCGCCTTCCCAATTCGCCACCTCTTCAGGTCCCTCCTCGATATCAGGCAAGCGATGCATCCGCTCCTCCTCTCCTTCTCCCTCGACAATCCAAACCGACGCATCCGGCAGCTCTACCAACACGCGACCGCAATTCCCGTACCATTCGAGATACAAGCAACGCCGCCAAAACGTCGGAGCTGGCTCCCCCATTTTGCACCGCATGTAGAACTCCCCAATCGGACAATCGAAAACCTTTACTCGATGATCCGCGGTCATCGTCGCCGTCGCTCCAACGTAGCGATCCGGAAACGCACCCTCAGAAGCCGACTTCTGCTCAAGCGACTTGTATCCACTTTTAGAACACTCGAAGCGAATCCGCTTCCCCTTCAGATCTTCCGACAGATCACCCGTCAACTCGACACGCAAAAACTCACCACTCCCCCGCAGCTCAAGCCAACCGACCGTCGCATAGCCGTGCCGGTTATCCATTTCTCCTCGCACCACATAGTCGCCAAGTCTCAATGCCATACGGTTCCTTTCACAAAGTTACATTCCACCCACCAAGCAATCCCGCCACACCCGCAAAGACAAACCAATTTCCGCCTTCCATAAACCTGCAACTCACACGCGCAAAAAAACACCCCATTTCCCATAGCGGAAACAAGCAAACTAATCAGTCCGATACATACAGATACTATCTCTCGCCTTCTCGCCAAGTTAGCTCGTCATGGCCCTCAACCCGCAGTAAGTTCGAATCACCCGCTACCCAGCATGAGACGATTCAAGCCAGAGTCCCTCACGATCGCCCTGATTGCGCTGCTAGCCGCAGTCGGATCACTCCCCATGCACGCCGGCATCAGCGTGACACCGGAAGGCAGGATCTACAGAGGCTACTACAAGGCGAAGTCGTTCACCGTCCAACTCCCTGCGCCCTACGAGGTCCGTGCAGAGAACTTCATGGGCACAGCGGTCATATTTTGGAGGGCTCCGGAATCTCCTGACGCAAGATTCACAGAAATGATCAGCGTGCACATTGACCGGCTGTGGCAAGAAACCAGCGTCGCGAAAATCATGGACGACAAGATCTCCGGATCGACGGGAGAGTTCGCGATGATCAGACGGTACACGGAGGGAGATTCAGAGTGCGTGATCTATTCGCTCACCTACCTTAGGCCCTCAGACAACGAGCGCATCGATTCATACAATTTTGAGCGCGTCAGAATCATCGACGGGTATTGCGTCGCGGTCTCCTGCACGACCTTGAAAGACCGTTTCGTAGAGCGTCTCGACGAATTCGAATCCATCAGCCAAAGCTTTTCCTTCGACCCCTGAGAGAATTTCCTCCTCGCATCCAACTTTTCAATACACCTAAACCTCAACCCGCAACGTTGACTATTCGAGCTTCCTTGATTGCCTAGAGATTGTGATTGGAATCCGACCATTGCACGCAGGGGCAATATGGCTCCTATCCTTCGCCTGTGCGCACGGCACAGACATCCCCATCGTTTTCAACATCCTCGAGAGCTCCCGTACCGAAACGATCGCCTACTCCACCGGCAACTCCTCCGAACAAGTAATCTCCCACCAAGGCACCATGCATGCCGTTCTGAGTTTCGACCCAACGAGCCAGAAACCCACCGCCATTCGATTCACCGGCGGCGTGATCCGAGAATCAGACGCCACCTTCAAAAACACCGCGAAAATACACTTCACGGGTTTCGGCACAAAAAACGTTGGCATCGAACAAAGCAGCTCCGGGCTGCAAATAAAGGTCGAGACCCTTGGAGGCCCACACGACATCGACGACCAAGGCTGGGTCCAGGAAACGGATCGCATCCTGACCTACCCCATAGCCGGCATCCTCACAGCCAAACTGACCATAGACGGTCGCACCCAAACCCAACGCATCGACGTCGCCCTAGACCCACCCGACTCCGTAGAGTCCTCCATGGGTCCTGAGATCCGGTTAGAGGTCGTCGAAACGGAGGGCGACAGCACCACCAGCACCTACAAACTCACCTTTCACACCACCCTCGACCTAGAACAGTCAGAGAAAATCCCCGATACCAATACCACCCTGACCAGCAAGACCGCAGGCACCACCACCGCCGAAGCCGAATTCTCCGCTCCCAACAAATTCGGCCAATGGCTGCTAGACGGCGGATATGAGCTAGAAGACGAAGACAGCACGAACGAGCACGGAACCTACCTCGCCGCCCTCTACGCATTCAGCCTCCCAGCAAGCGAAAAATCCAGCTTCCCCTGGAGCTTCACCCACGAAGCCGAAGGCCTGACCCTCACCCTCCACCTCCCAGAAAACGGCCTACAACGCGGCATCCAGATAGAGAGCTGCGACAACCTGAGAAACGGAGCCTGGCACCCCTTGCCCCCTGAAAAATTCCTCGATGGCGCCTCAAGCCTCGAGCAAGGAGAAACCGGCCCACGACGCATTCGATTCCCCAATGCCCCAAGCCAGTTCTACCGCCTCGTCCCCGCCGATCCGGACAACTAAGACCCCACTCGTCCTATTGAAATAGCACCGCTTTGAGTTGCGCTTTTGTGCGCGAAATTCTTTCTTCAGCGAAAAAGAATTTCCATGTCACAGCCACTCTACAAAGACGCCTCCCAGCCAATCGACGCCCGAATCGACGACCTCATGCCACGCATGACACTCGCCGAAAAGGTCGGTCAGCTCATGCAGCTCGACGGTGGCCGCGGCAATCTCGACGACCTCATCAACCGCCAGCAAGTCGGCTCCCTCCTTCACATCCAAAACCAGGAAGCCGCCAAAGCCATGGACATGGCCGCCCAAACCCGCCTCGGCATCCCTATCCTCTTCGGCGACGACTGCATCCACGGCCACTCCTTCCACCCAGGAGCCACCATTTTCCCCACCCAACTCGGCATGGCCGCCAGCTGGAATACCGAGCTTATCGAAGAGTCCGCCCGCATCACCGCGCGCGAAGTCCGTACCACCGGCCTCAAATGGACCTTCTCTCCAGTGCTTTGCATCACCCGCGACCTCCGCTGGGGACGCGTCGGCGAAACCTTCGGCGAAGATCCCTTCCTCATCGGCGAGTTCGGCTGCGCCATGATCCGAGGCTACCAAGGAAAAGGCCTCGACGACCCCGAGGCCATCCTCGCCACCGCCAAACACTACGCCGGCTACTCCGAGACCCAAGGCGGACGCGACGCCTCCGAAGCCGATCTCTCCCGACGCAAGCTCCGCTCCTTCTTCTTCCCCCCCTTCGAACGCGCCGCCCGCGAAGGATGCCTCTCCTTCATGACCGGCTACCAATCCATCGACGGCACCCCCTCCACCGCCAGCCGCTGGCTGCTCAACGACGTCCTCAAAGAAGAGTGGGGCTTCGACGGCATCCTCGTCACCGACTGGGACAATGTCGGACGCCTCAAGTGGGAACAAAAAGTCGTCCCCACCTTCGCCCACGCCGCCGCCCTCGCCATCAAATCCGGCAACGACCTCATGATGTCCACCCCCGAGTTCTACGACGGCGCTCAAGAAGCAGTCGCCAACGGCTTGGTAACCGAAGCACAAATCGACGCCATCCTCCGCCGCATCCTCAAACTAAAATTCCGCCTCGGCCTCTTCGAGGATCCCGGCAAACCAGACCTCGACGCTCAAGCCACCATCATCGGCCGAGCCGACCACAAAGAGACCAACCTCAAACTCACCCGCGAATCGCTCGTCCTCCTCAAAAACGACGGCATCCTCCCGCTCGCCCAAGACAAGCCGCTCAAGATCGCCGTCATCGGCCCCAACGCCGACGACGCCCAAGCCCAACTCGGAGACTGGGCCGGAGCCACCGGCCAAGCCTCCTGGATAGACGACGGCCACCCCCGCGAATGCACCCAAACCGTCCTCGACGGCATCCGCGCCATAGCTCCAGAAGGCTCCACCATCACCTACGCCAAGGGCGCCGACATAGCCCTGCCCACCGGCCGCATCGAAGCCGACTACAACGACGGCCAAAACCAGATCGAAGTCTGGGAGGCCGCTCCCACCGACCCCAAGCAAATCGCCGAAGCCGTCGCCGCCACCGAGCAGAGCGACCTCGCAGTCGTAGCCGTCGGCGACATGATGACCTTCTTTGGCGAGTGCAAATCCACCGCCACCCTCGAACTCCAAGGCGGACAGCTCGATCTCCTGCGAGCCCTAGCAGCCACCGGCAAGCCGCTCGTCATCGTCCTCATCAACAGCAAACCGCTCGTCCTTCCCCCAGAGATCATCGAGGCAGCAGCGATTATCGAAGCGTTCAGCCCCGGCATGGCAGGCGGCACCGCGATCGCTGAAACGATTTTTGGATACAACAATCCTTGCGGCAAACTCACCGTATCCATTCCACGCCACGTAGGCCAACAACCGATCTACTACAACCAAGTCCGCGGCCAACACGGCAACACCTACGCCGACCTCACCCAAGACCCACTCTACGCCTTCGGACAAGGCCTCTCGTACTCAACCTACGAATACAGCGACCTTACACTTAAATCAAACGAACTGTCCGCCACCGATATCCTTTCCGCGGAAGTCACAATCAAAAACACCAGCAATCGTGATGGCATCGAAATCGCCCAACTCTACATCTCCGACCTAGTAACCTCCTCAACGTGGGTCGACAAGGAGCTCAAAGCCTTCCAACGCGTACCACTCTCCGCCGGCGAAACCAAACGCGTCCGCTTCGAAGTGCCTGTATCCGAATTCACAATCGTCAATGCTGACAGCCAACGCGTAGTGGAGCCCGGCGACTTCGAACTCCAAGTCGGGGCAAGCTCCCGAGCCCGCCAGCTCCTCAAGTCACCCTTCACCGTAAAGGAGTAAGCCACTCCCCATAACATTCAGTCAGTACAGCCAGCCGATTCGAAAGGACGCGCCTAGAAATACCGAAGTCGCTGAAAGCAGCAGAACCAAAGCGGTATGCCATCCGAGCGACTTAAGCCCGGCCGATCCCACCTTCGCAAACATGCGAATCCGAAGGTCGAACGACAGCCCTAGAATCAGCAGCAGCAACGCCAGCTTCATCACGATCATCCGCGCCATCGGCACCTCAAAGGCAAGCCAAGAGCCGAAGTCCGGGACATGCCCGTAAGCGAGCATCAGCCCAGTCGCCACCTGCACAAAAAGCGCCGGCATGCCGATCCGGTCGTACGCCGTCTCGATGCGGTACATCACGTCCGGATTGCGATCGTTCAGAACGGACGGAAACAGCAGATAGGCGAGCACCGCATGTCCCCCAAGCCAGACACAAGCACCGAGCAAATGCAGTACAACCAGTACCCCGTAAATATTCATAGAGTGAAAAGGCAGCGCGTCTAACCCACGCCCCGCCCCCATCAACAAATGAAGCATTCAAAAAACTACAACAGGCAAGATGCTCAAAAATCACCCAAACGCTTCTTCATCAGATCGAGCTCCTCCATCAGCAACCAGTACCAACCGTAAATCACGATGGCATCTTGGACCGCCTCACACTCTGCGCGCGGAGTCTCAACAACAGTTTTAGGGCCCTCGACAAGAGGAACCCCAGAGGGGGCTTCGATTTCAGGATTCATAGGACAAGGCTGGGACCACAAACCTACCAAGCCCTAGCTTAACCTCGTATGAATCGCACCGTAAAAAAACTCTGAATACCCCACGATTCCCAACGCCAACACGCAATCGTAACAAATACATTTTGAGCAATCCGCAAGGTTGGCACGCCCGTTGCTAAACTAAGCACGTTCTCGCTTAGCGAGACATTTTGGGGTAACAAAGAAAACGATGGCGGGTCGCTTAGGGGTAGGCGACCCGCCTTACTTTTTTTGAATGGTGAGTCGCGCGAGGTAGGGCTGACTGGCCCAGTCAGCCGCAATGCACATTGGCGTCAACGTATCTGAAAAACGTCTCCAAAATGTTCTTCTTCTTCTGCTTCTCCTTCTTCATCTTCTTCTAAAAATACAGGCTCCAAGCCTGTAGCACCACTCTCCGAACGAGTAGCAGAAGCGGATGAAGAGCCTTTGAGCGCTTACGTCGACACCAATGCGCAATGCAGGATCGAGTTTCCACGGCGGCCTTCCTCCTTCGCCAAGCAGGCTGTTGCAGACTCTTGCTTCTCTCCAATCGATGCTAGAAGCTTTTCCCCATGAGTTTCAAGACCGCTGATCGCTCACAGTTAGAGCTGCT
>NZ_JAENIL010000078.1 GCF_016595505.1 Pelagicoccus mobilis
CGGGCTAAAGCACCGCGCTACCTCGAATATGCCTCCTCCCCTCAAAATAGCCCTCATCGAGCCCTTCTTCACCGGCTCGCACCAGCGCTGGGCCGAGGAGCTCCAAAAAAACTCCCGCCACCAAATCGATCTCATCACCCTCCCCGGTCGTAGCTGGAAGTGGCGCATGCACGGAGCCGCGGTTACCCTTGCCAACGAACTCCTGTCTCGGGAAACCCAATACGACCTGCTGCTGGCGACCGACATGCTGGACTTCGCGGTCTTTCTCTCTCTAGTCCGTAGCCGCTACGCCAAGACCCGCACCGCGGCCTACTTCCACGAAAACCAGCTCTGCTACCCCTGGTCTCCACGAGACGCCGATGTCAAAAAAGCCCGCGATCTTCACTACGCGTTCATCAATTACACCACCGCTCTCGCCGCAGACCACGTGTACTATAATTCCAAATACCACCGAGACGCCTTCGTAAACGCCCTTCCCGCCTTTCTCGATCGTTACCCCGATTTCCAAAACAAGGAAACGATCTCGGGCATCTCCAGAAAAAGTACCCCTCTTCCCCTCGGCATGGACCTCTCAGGCTTCGACTCGTGCAAACCTCAGGAACGAACCGACAACAAGGCCCCCCTGCTTCTCTGGAACCATCGATGGGAATACGACAAGAACCCAAAAGGCTTCTGCCAGTT
This sequence comes from Pelagicoccus mobilis, assembly GCF_016595505.1. Classification (GTDB taxonomy): domain Bacteria; phylum Verrucomicrobiota; class Verrucomicrobiia; order Opitutales; family Opitutaceae; genus Pelagicoccus; species Pelagicoccus mobilis. The sequence goes on from NZ_JAENIL010000078.1 coordinate 682, forward strand.
GCTTTTCGCTCTCGCAGATCGCGGCATCGATTTCGAAGTAGCCCTGCTCGGCGAACGCTTCGAGGAAGAGCCCGAGTACTTCAATCACGCGCGCAAGAAACTAGGCCGCAGAATCATCTCGTACGGCAGAGCGGATACATTCGAAGAGTACGCACGTTGGCTTTGGAAAGCCGATATTCTCCCAGTCACCTCGCGACAAGATTTCTTCGGCGGTAGCGTCGTCGAGGCCATCTACTGCGGCTGCCACCCAATTCTACCAAACCGACTCGCCTACCCCGACCACGTATCTCCAAGCGAATATCCGGAACTCTATTTCAACACACCGGAAGAAGCGGTGGACCGGCTCAGCGAACTCATTCGATCTGGCACCTGGAAGGAGCCAAGTCCACTTCGAGAAAAAATGGCGAACTACGATTGGGCAAACTGTATCGAACACTACGATACGGAATTTGAAAGGTAGGGACGGACCGCCGGGCCGTCCGTTATTCCCAACATAAACAGGACTCTAACTCTGATAATACGGCTCGCCGAGCCGTCGAGTCCTACCGTCACCTCAGCTCCACGACATAGCTGCTCCACAAGTTCTTCAAAAGGTATTCGTAAGTGAAGAACCCGTAACCGCCAGCCCCCCATCGAGGGCCCCAAGAGTTGCGAAAGATGAACTTAGTATCTTCGATCTTCCCAGTCGGACAACGGTAGCCCACGATTGTAACCGCGTGTCCAATACCGTCTGCAGGCGGCTGCTTCGATAACACACTCGTATTCCGCACTCGCATGCCATTAGGCCAACCAACACCTACAACGACTGGCATTTTAGCATTCAACACATGTATCAGGTTTCCCACTCCAGCTTCAGTCTTCGCTCCAGGAATCTGAAACGGGCTAAAATTGATATTCTCGAACTCCTTTGGCAACGAGGTTTGAGGATACCCTTTTTCGTTCGGAACCTCGAGAGCAAGCCCGTGCCCACGTATGGCTTGAAACACCTGTTCGAGAGAAAAACCTTCTTCCACAGCCCCAGATCCCCCGCTGACCGCGTCCATGTCGTTTCTCGTTTGCCTACCGAGAGTTTTGGAAGTGGCCTCCACAAGATAGCGTTCAGAGACATTGATCTTCTTCCCTTTCTCTTCAGCAAACTGGTATTCGAGAGCGGCTGCAATCGCATGAACCGAGCAACTAGGACCTCTTTGTTTCCGGATACTGATTCCGTGACCACGAAAGCTCGGGCGCAGATCCAATTCGGAAGAAAGATGCGGATCCACTCCAAACCGAGCAAACGCGCTCCTTACGCTAGGAGACGCAGTAGCTGCTTGGGCACGGGAACGAGACTGAGCGATTTTCACCTTCGCCTGCAGGCGCTCGTTCGCTTCAGCGGTCTGCACTCGACGCATTTGCTCCAGCTTCCGATTTCGCGCCGCGTCAGCAGATGCCCTGTATCCATACTTCGATTGCAGCTCTGGAGCCAGGTCCGCAAGAGCGATCTGCGAGATGCCTCGGCTGTGCTTGATGGATAACGAAGACTCGTTGGCGGAAAGCACCATCACCTGCGTGTAAGTCTTCCCTCCCGCTTGCAAAGATTCATACACATCCCGAGCAAAGACAGACGTTATAAGAGCGAGCGAGAGTAAGACCAGAGCGGTTTTCATAAAGGCATAACGGAGTTCCATACTCTTCTTCGGCCTCCCTCCTCGAATCTTCAACCAGACACAAAAAAGACGCGTCCCGTAGAGGAACGCGTCTAGAAAGTTAAGTGATCTCAGCAGGACTAGTTATCCCACATGTCAGCGAATGCGTCGTCCTTGACCGCCTGATTCTGCTGGCGAGCCTGTGGAGCACGAGCAGCTGGCATATCGAACGCGTTTTCAACTGCACTCGGAGCGCTATGGGCAACGACCGCTGGAGCGGAACCGGAGCCTCCGTTCACCACTGCCACAAGATCCTGAATCGTGTTTTGCATGCTGTTCGACTGCTCGAGAAGCACACGGCTGGAAGACGCTGTTTCCTCAGCACCCGCGGCATTACGCTGCGTCACGCTGTCCATGTTGTTGATCGAGGTTTGGATCAGGCCAACACCGCGGTTCTGCTCGGCAGACGCATCGGAGATTTGGCCCACGATCTCGTCCATCTTCTGGGTGTGGCCCACGATGGTTTGGAGATTCTCGGCAACACGCTGGTTGATTTCCACACCACGCTCGGACTTCTGAACTGAATTCTCGATCTTCTGAGCAGTGATCGAAGCTGCTTCCGCAGAACGGTGAGCGAGAGAGCGAACTTCGTCCGCAACAACCGCGAAACCTGCACCAGACTCGCCGGCACGCGCCGCTTCAACCGCGGCGTTAAGAGCGAGGATGTTAGTTTGGAAAGCGATCTCATCGATGGTCTTGATGATGTTAGCGATGTTGTCGGAAGACTCCTTGATGTCCTCCATCGCTGTGATCATGTCCTTCATCGACTCTGCGCCAGACTCAGCCGCACGGCGAGCTTCGCCAGCGAGCTTCTTCGCGTTCTCCGCGTTGGCTGCATTCTTCTCGGTCATGGCGTTGACCTCTTCAAGAGACGAGCTGGTCTCTTCGATCGACGCGGCCTGCTCCGACGAATCACGAGCGAGGGACTCGCTGCTCGCAGATACCTGCTCAGAGGCAACAAGCGTTTCAGCAGCTGCACCTTGGAGACGACCTACGATTTCGTCGATGCTGCGTGTAATGCCACGGACAACCATCCATCCGCCAACAGCGCCAATGGAAAGGCCCACTAGGCTGATGATCATCACCGAGAGGTTAACACTTGCCTGGAGGCTCTCCGCGTCATCCTTGAGGGTCTCTTGGCTAGCGGCGATCACACCTTCGAAAATTTCGATCTTCTCAACGAACTTCGGGCCAACTGGGAGCAAGTCGTTGTTATTGATTTCCTCGATGCGCTTTAGAGTAGAAGCGAGATCGGCAACCCCATTCGAAAACTCAGCGGAAACTTCAAGGCTGCGGGCTAGCACTCTTTCCTTTAGCTCATCCTTAAGGCTCTCGTCGAAATCTACGTTCATGTCGTAGTCTTCCTTCAGAGTCTGAAGCTTCGAACCGAGCTCGGACACCATAGCGTTCGCCTGGGCGATGTCCGTGTCGTTGTACTTAACGATCACCCGGTTGATAGCGGAATCAGCTTCGAACATGCTTTGCAAAGCGGAAGAGGTGGCAAACGCTCCAGCGATGTCTCCCTTGCCTTGGTCGGCGGCGAGCATCTCCTTGAGAAGATCCTTGATCTCTTGAGCGCCTGGCTGAACGACTTCGCTGAGCAGTCTCGCTTGCTTGTCCTTCAGATCGACGATCGAGTTGAAAGCGTCGTTGTATCCATCCATCAACTCTTGCGCTTCACCAAGAGCTGCCCGAGCGGTCGCGTCTTCTGCCTGAGCCGCGAACTTATCAAGGTCGCCGGCGAGCTCGCTGTACATCTCTTTGTGATGAGCGACGTGCTCCGGATTGTTCGAGGTGAGATACTCGGCGATGTTGCCGCGCATCGAAAGTGCGGTGTTTACCTTTTCTGCGGCAGCGTTTCCTTCCTCTACGCTTTCGGAGAACGTTCCGAAAGAGTTGTTGAGGTTTGATACTGCGACGTACGAAACGACGGCGAGTACCACGAAGAAGGTGAGCGCGATCGCAATGGTGAAACCAATTTTTTTGGCGAGTGACATTGAGCTCATGTTACAGGTGGGATGTTATATTTTACTGAGTGATGCGGTTTTCGGTAGTGGTGTTTAGGATACAAAGATCTCCTATGCGGTCGGCTCCGCTTCCTCTGCAGGAGGCGGTGGAGTATTAACGAACCGGAATGGGACTCGGAGCTTAGACTTGACCATCTTGCCGCCCACTTTGGCGGGTTCGAAAATCCAAGTCTTAGCCGCGTCCAACGCAGGGGCTTCCAGATCGGCATGAGTTGATTTCTTGATAGAGGCGTGGATTACCTGGCCATTCTCGTTTAGAACGAGGTCGACCGAAACCATGCCTTTAAATTCTTCGGCGAGGTACTGCTCGGGCAAATTGGGCATCGAGCTTGAAACGATGCGGGGCTGCACGTCCCACTTTGTGTAGACGTCTACCGACTGCGGGTTCGCTTCGATCCAAGATTCGATCGCCGCTTTTGAATCCGCGTCGAACTTGGAGAGCTTCTCTTCAACTCGCTCTTCCCCGACTCTCAAGTACACAGTATTGTCCAAGACCTTCACGATCTGCCCGTCGTAGGCAGTTCCGCTCTCGGTGGTGTAAACGTCCGCGCTGGCCGCAAGGATTGGAAAGCATCCAGCGACACCTAGGACTAGGAGTCTGTTGAGTCGTGTGAACATTAAATAACTGATGGGATAAGCGACCAAGTGTGGAGCTTGGCCTCACATTGGATCGGTCCCTCAGGGAGAACCTTGAACGGGTTTTACGTGTACCCACGAAATTTAAGTAATTTCAACTAGAGCCTGTCGCCTGCTTGGGGACCGTTCATCGGTTGACCAATCGAGTTGTCACAATTTCTTGACGCAATTGGAGCGCTCCGCGGGTCGTTGCCCTCATCGAACCCTAAACACCTATCTAAACTATGAACACGCTTAGCAAATCCGCGCTCACCTTTGTCGCAGCTCTACTCCTCGCCGGTCCCGCCTTTTCCAAGTCAGTCGATTTGGTCGAACCCAAACTCGTGGGACTCTACTTCCACGCCTCCTGGTGCGCCGCGTGCAAAAAGCTGGACCCCGCCATGGATGACGCCGCTGGCGATCTGAAAAAGTCGCCCTTCCTCCTCGTGAAGCTCGACGTCTCGAACAAAGTCACCCAGCACCAAGCAGGCATGACCGCAGCAGCCATGGGCTTCGGCGACATCTACAAGAGCACAGGTCTGAAAACCGGATTCATCATTCTCGTCGATCCAGCCACCGGAAAAGAAGTCGGGCGTATAACAAAGTCCGAAGACGCCTCTGCCATCACCGGCAAAATCAAAGGCCTAACGGACGCCTGATCGCTCCCAATAAATCACTTTAAACAGAAAAAGGCGCGTCCCTCGCAAACGGGACGCGCCTTTTTTAATTTCGAAACTGTATCGGACCCGCTACGCGGAGAACTTCGACTTGAGGAAGTCGAGGTCGATTTCCGGGTAGAGCACGAACTCGTCAAGCAAGGCCTTCACGCGAGACTTCGCTTCCGCCTTTACTTCGTCGGCGAGCTCGAACTTCACCTTGCTTGGCTTACCGGCGTTTTTGCCCTTCTGGATGGTCGCTGGCTTGGTGTTGGAAAGGATAAGCTTAAAGATGGAGGCGATCTCCTTCATTTGCTCAACGCCCATGCCGAGCGAGGTCACCGCTGGAGCGCCCACACGAAGACCGCTGGTGTAGTGCGGACCATTGGGGTCGAAAGGCAGGGAGTTACGATTGAGCGTCACACCCGCTTCACGTACCGCGGCTTCCGCTTGGCGACCGTTGAGGCCGAAGCTGGTTACGTTGATCAGCAAGAGGTGATTGTCGGAACCACCAGTCGCGATGGTGAGGCCTTCCTCGATCATCGCTGCCGCGAGAGCGCTGGTGTTCTCGACAACCTTGGCCGCGTAAGCCTTGAACTCCGGCTTGAGCGCTTCCTGGAATGCGATCGCCTTGGCAGCCATGACGTGCGGAAGAGGACCGCCGATAACCAGCGGGCAACCCTTGTCGACGAACTCAGCGAATTCCTTCTTACAGAGAACAATACCGCCACGAGGGCCACGGAGGGTCTTGTGAGTCGTGGAAGTCACGACATCCGCAAACGGCATCGGGTTGTAGTCGCCTTCGAAGACGCCACCCGCAACCAAACCAGCAAAGTGGGCCATGTCGACCATGAGAACCGCGCCTACCTTGTCGGCGATCTCCTTCATGCGACGGAAGTTCATCTTACGTGGGTACGCACTGTAACCAGCGAGCAGAATGAGCGGCTTCACTTCCTCGGCTTGCTTCTCGAGCGCATCGTAGTCGAGCAGACCGGTTTCGGGATCAACCGAGTAGCTGTACGCGTCGAAGGTCTGAGCGGAAACGTTGAAACGGTAGCCGTGCGTGAGGTGACCGCCAGAGTAGTAGTCGAGACCGAGCAAACGCTGGTTGCCCATCGCGGCACGTACCTTGTTCCAGTCCTCGCGAGAAAGTTTGGCAGGATTTGGCTCTCCAAGCTCTTCCAAAGTAGGAACGCCGACCTTGGCCTGAAGGATCGCCCAAAACGCGATCATGTTCGCGTCCGCGCCAGAGTGCGGCTGCACGTAGGCGTGCTCGGCTTCGAAAAGCTCGCAAGCGAGACGGCAAGCTTCCGACTCGATGTCATCGATATTGTCGCAGCCCGCATAGTAGCGAGCGCCCGCAAAACCTTCCGCATACTTGTCGGTGAGCAGGTTGCCCATAGCGGCCTGCGTATTGGTAGACGTGAAGTTCTCGGAAGCGATGAGCTTCAGGTTGCTGCGTTGGTCTTCGAGCTCCTTTACGACAGAGGCAGCGATGGAGGGGTTAACCTCGGCAACCTGCTGCAAGCTAGCCAAGTAGCTAACCATGGCTGGCGAAACGGAATCGGCGGAACGGTAGGACAAATAGTCCTGCAGTGGCGTGGCAGTGGAAACACTCATGATTTTATGGAAGCGTAATGCGGTTTTGTTGAAAGAAGTTCTACCCAGGCGCGCGATAGAACCGAACCGCTTCCCAGCGGTCAATCCCGCCTTTGCTTCGCCAGTCGCAATTCGGAAAAAATGCCACTCGCACCCCCCTGTCAATGCGAAGCGAGGAGAGATTCAAATCCAATTTCGGATCCCCTTCCGAGCCTCTTCGAACTCAGAGAGTTAGCTCGAAGCAAGAACCTTGGCCCAGCCCCTCGCTCTCGACTTTCAGGCTCCATTTGTTGGCTTCGCAAATCAAGCGGGCACAGGGCAAACTGAACCCATACCCTCCTGGAGTACGCTTGTGCTCCGGAATCTGACAGGGCTTGAAAATAGCCCCTTGCAGGTTCGGCTCAATGCCAACCCCCTGGTCCTCAACGCGAAACCGGATCGTCTCGCCACCCTTGGCCAACTCGACCTTAACCGCCTCGCCGAAATCGCTAAACCCAACCGCGTTCTCGATCAGGCTTTCCAAAACCTCCAGCAAGCCTTTCGCGTCGAGAGAAAGCTCACCGCTCCAATCGCCCTCGAAGGTAAGCGGCACTCCCTTGACCTGAGCCTTGGACTCGAAGCGGCTCCGCAACTCCTCCCGCAAAGCAGCGAGCAAGACCTGGGTCGGTTGCCCTGGCCAGTTCAGGCGCGATTTCTCGAAGTAGTCCGACGCGAGCTGGGCCAGCTTTGAAATTCTTAAAAATCCCTTTCGAACAAACTCCACGCAGCGCTGGCTATCGGGCGAAAGGGTCTCCTCTTCGATCATGTTCAGGCTGCCTATCCAGTTTAGCGGCGTATTGAGCTCATGGGAGATGTACTGGATGAAGGAGAGCTTATCGGTGTTCCACTCCTGGAGCTGCTCGTTCGCCTTCTCCAAACGCTCCTCGCTTCGACTCAAAGCCTCCTTCTGCAGGCAGGCGCTCAAAGCGTGAGCAAGTTTCCGGTTAAGCGGAGCAAGCGACCTCACCGTGCTCTGCCGCAGGGATCCCTCGCTCTTAACCAAAACCAAAATTCCAAAATCAGGCAGATCGAAAAAGTAAGCCTTCTCCCCGGCCGAACTCTCCACCGTAAAAGGCAACTCGGCTTGCAGACTCGCTATCCCCGCTTGGTCGTACTCGCTATCGATACGAGCCTCCACCATTTGGGACGCTCGATTGAGCACCGACATTTTCGGCAAACGGTAATAAGGCTCGAAAGCGAATTTCCCTTCCCCGGTCGCGACTTTTCTCAGAAGACAGCTCGCCGAAAGATTGAGCTTCCTCAAATACTTGCCCAAGGCCTCCTTCAGCATAGACCGGCAATCAAGCTCGCTGCCGATCGACATCGAGATCTCGTAAAATATCTGAATCTCTTCCGCTTTGAGAGGCATCAGCCCTGCAAGACTCCGACCACCGCCGTCTTGTTGTAGAACTCGAGGTAGTCCTTACGGTTGTTGGCGATCTCACCCAAAGTGAGCGCCCCAAACACCGGCACATCTCCATCCGGAGACATGGCAATTAACTCATCGCGGAAACGGTCCCCCAGAAAAAGGAGTCGCGAGATACAGTCGATCAGCAAGATGCCGCGCGATTCAGGCTCTCCCCGAAAAAGCTCCTCGGCCCGCCGCAGAGCTTCTCCCGCCGCCCCGATCAAGCTTTCAGGATCGCCTGCCAGCACGTGCACAAAGGCGTTCGTCGGCACTTCGCCTACGCAAACGATAGAACCATCCTCATCCAAGGAAATCGGGTCTCTCACGATCTTCTCCGACCCCAGCTTGCTGATGCCGAACGGATAGCCCTTCGACACTTCGAAAAACTCAACCCCTTCGAAAGAGGCCCCCGCCTGAGAACGCACCGTCTCCTGGTACACCTCCTGAGCCGGCCTCCAATCAAGCGAAACCACCTTGTTACGATCCGCCTCGGTCACCTCGAAAGGCCCCGCCAGCTCCCGCCATCCGTGCGAAACGCCAATGCCCGCCTCCAGCTCCGCAAACGCGATCACCGCGCAATCCGCCTTCAACCCGTCGTTGGTGAAAACACACGGCTTCTTCTCGAAGGAGAGCGACCCCGCTCCCCCTCCAATATAGTTCGCCTCCAAACCGAAGACCGCGAACAACTCCTCCACCAGAGCGTTGATGCGACTGGAAAGCCCGTCCACGTAAACCATCAAGGTCTTGGCCTTCGCCAAATCGACGTCGATCGACTCCAGAGTCTTCTCGAAATCGGCGTCCAGATCGCTCAGCCCTGTCACAGTCCGCACCTTGGCAGCCTGGTCAAAGCCTACGATGACAAAGCCTTCCTCCCAACGGTCGCTACCTGAGAGAATCGCCGGAAATACGCCTCCAATCAAGGGAACCGTCTGACGTTTCAAAATCGGATCAATAGCCTCGGGAGAATAATCGTTCGCGTCGCACGCCAGAATCAGCACGAACCGCACGCCTTCACTTGAGGCGACTTCGTCTAGGCTCTGGCCAAAATGTTCGATCGATACGCTCTTGTCCCGTCTGACTATCATACGTCCTCTCTGTCTACCCCCCGTTTCACCGAGTTCCCTTTACTAGCGTGTACCGGATACTTACGCGCGTTTTTACCCATTTTTCGACGAATCGCGGACGCCACATCGATCTTACCCTGGTTCGCAAACTGGAGGGCGTAGATCAAAACGTCAGCCAACTCGTCTTCCACCGCCTCGCGCTTGGCCTCGTCATCCATCAGGTCGAAGCTTTGCTGCCCTTCAAGCCACTGAAACGGCTCCATCAATTCCGCCGCTTCACCAGCGAGAGCTACGCTGAGATTCTTCAAGGTGTGGAACTGCCCCCAGTCCCTTTCATCAGCAAAAGCGAGGATCTCTCTCTTTAACTGTTCAAAGGTTGTGCACGAATCCGAAGGGGCCATCAGTTCGGATTCAAACTAGGGAAAACCAGATGGCGAGCACAGATATAACTTTTACAAATTGAGCGCTTTTGGCCACCTAGAAGCTACGCTTCTACTGCAAGTGTTTGTTCGTAGCACTCCAAATACTTAGGTACGATTCGGCCGGCAGTGAAGCGAGCATACGCACGTTCGCGAGCGGCAGCTCCCATGCGAACCGCCCGCTGCGGATCCTCGACTAAAGCGTCAATTTTTTCCGCCATCGCTTCGCAATCCCCAAACTCGCACAAGAGCCCCGAAACGCCTTCCTCCATCACTTCCGGTATCCCTCCAACCCGAAACGCGATCGACGCTTTCGAAAGGAACATCCCCTCCAAAAGACTCAGGCAAAAGCTCTCAGTTTGAGACGTATAAACTCCCAAGTCGCTCGCTTCGATGTAGTTCTCGATCGGATACCCATTCTCACGGACAACCACGTTATCCTCGAGCCCCAGCGTCTCCACTTTCTTTTGGTGCTCCTCAAACGAATTTCCCGCTACGATAACCAGCTTGATTCGATCCCGATTACGGCACTTCGCTACCGATTCCAGCAGGAGGTCCACACGTTTGACCGTACGCAGATTGGACGCGTGAAACAGCGTAAACTGATCCCCGAGCCCCAACTCTTCTCGCATTTCCTCCCTCGAAACTGTCGGAATCCCCGGCGTATAAAAATTGTGTATGACCTCAACCGACTTCCCCACGTCGAAAATCTCCTCCGTATCCCGTCGAAGACTGTCTGACACTGTGGTCACATGATCCGAGTGCTGCAAAGAATACTCGATCGCCCGACGGTAGTTTGAGTCGCGCCCCAACAAGGTAGTATCCGTTCCGTGCAAGGTGGTCACGATCCGCAACTTGTCCTGCTTCGCCATCCGCTTAGCGATATAGGCCGCCGTCGCATGCGGCACCGCATAATGGGCATGGATAATGTCCAAATTCTCCTGGTCGGCTACCTCGGCAATCTTGACCGCCAACGGCAGCGTATAGTCCGCGTATTCAAAAAGCTTATATTTTGAAACTGAAACCGGGTGGAAATGGATTCCTGGCATCTCGACATCGAGCCGGACAGGTTTCGCATAGCTGAACACATGGACCTGATGCCCCAAAGCAGCCAACTCCATCGCCAGAGCAGAGGCCAATATCCCGCTGCCTCCTACAAGAGGATAACAGGCAATCCCAATCTTAAGCTTTCGGCTGGAGTCCACCTAGAAGAGACGAATGCCGCGGGGCACCGAATTCAAGCTATCCAAAAATAGCGCATCGCCTGCCCAAAGGGCTTGAGCGTACTCAACCCCTGCTTGAAGCCCCAAGGTCCTCGATCGAGAAACCTGCAGCTCGAGATAACGTCGCGTTTTCATCTGAGACGCATGGCAAGCCATCACCCCTCGCCAGGAATCGATCTGCTCCGAGACATCGATCACTAAGGCCGTCTCTCCCACAGGCTCTGCCCCTGGAGTGATCGCATAATAAAACAGCGACTCGATGGCATGCGCCTCCTTAGTCTTCAACTCCTCAATCCCGGCATAACGAGCAAGTCTAGCTCCGTCACGCACAGCTCTCCCCACGGAACAATGATCCGGATGCTGGTTCTCCACCAAACTCGGAGCTAGCAGCAAGTCAGGTTTCTGCTCGCGAATGACGCCCGCAAACATCATGGCGATCGCTCGGGTGGATTCGATACGGCTATCCCCTCCGCAATCCAGAAACTCAATACTCGCCCCCACAAGCTCGGCCGCCGTACGACACTCTACTTCACGCTGCTCCGGGCTCCCATTAGTCCCCGATTCGCCACGCGAGCATATCACAAAATGGATACGCGCCCCTTCACCTGCTTCTTTCAGCAAAACAGCGCCGCACCCGAACTCGATATCATCCGGGTGCGCTCCAAAAACTAGAATCGATCTTTGTCTATTCTCCGACATATGCTTCGTCCAACCTGTCGATCGGGTCTCTTTCTACAAACTCAATTTCCGGAGCATCGCCCGTATTCAAATAGTTAATCTCACTTGCCCCGGCCACATAGTGAGTGCAGCGCAACACTGACTGCATCCACCCTAACCTCGTATCCCTCGTCGGCGTGACGTCTTTCTTCCCGAAATCCGCTACCGGAACTTCAAGAAACTTTGGCCCGCCCTGATGCAACGCGAAGCCGTCCCCATGTTTCCGAGCGCGAACCACCTCGCCCTCAAACTCCACATCCACGAAAAAGTCGTCTACCGAGATCGCTTTTTCTCGAAACGCGGCATCCCCAGATCGCTCGACTCGCACCCCATCTAGCAGCCCCATGCCTCGATACATCTCCAAGCAAAAGTCCGCCACATTGTCCGCCTTTATCGATTTGAAAAGCTCAACGAGTTCCGGTTTCACGTAATTTGGCAACTGCCGAGCCGTATTGGCCTGCCAAGCTGGATCCACCCTTTTAAAATAAAGCGGACTAAACTTCTTCTGAAGTTTGTTTTCGAAGGTGAAGTTCATCGATTTAAGCGAACCGTCCCGCAAACTACGCAACTTCGTTTGCGTCTCTCTCGGGTCATGGTCGCAATCGTGGAAGAAAAACACAACCTCGCCCCCCATCTCCTTCTGCAAGCGTTTCGCTGTCCAAATCTTGGATACAAGAAAACGCTTCGGAAAGAAACCACTCGGCTGCTGGCCAAAGGCGATCACCGGTTCACTCACGACACGACCTCCTTCTTGTCGTTTGCAAATACGGTGAACTGCAGAATAAATGCGAAAACAATCACCAACAAGCATCCGATCGGGTTAAACCAGAGGTACGCAATCGATGAATACCAATTCAATAGAAAGATAATTGCCTGAGCAAGAAGAGCGGCATAGAAAACAGAGTTCCCACTGATTCTCTTGAAAAGGAACGCCACAAGAAAGATTCCTAAAATCGCCCCATAAAAGAGCGACCCGATCTTGTTAACCGCTTCAATAAGGTTGGACACCAAACTCGCGTACAGAGCAAACACCACGGCAATCACCCCCCAACTCGCAGTGAGTATCCGTGAAACTCTTACATAGTGAGCCTCGTCATGCTTTTTGCTCCTTATTCGGCTGTAGAAATCGACCATTGTAGTCGAACCGAGAGCATTCAGCTCGGATGCAGTCGAGGACATCGCGGCAGAAAAAATCACCGCGATCATCAATCCGACCAAGCCCTGTGGCAAATAATTCAGAATGAACGTGATGAACACATAATCAGAGTCCTTCGCCTTCATCCCGATTTCTGATTTGTCGATCAGAGATTTAACTTCTTCTCTAACCGCAGCTGATTGAGTATCCAACTCTACCGCCTTAGCAGTTGCAGCTTCAATCAAGGTATCGTCATCCGATTCAAAGCTCTCCGCCAAAGCCATCACCGCTTCGGACCGTTCCTCAACGAGAGAATCGTAACGATCTTCGAGCACCTGAAACTCATCAGCGAACTCGGTTTCGTTCAGCCGAGCTACTGTATCCGTGTTGAAGAAAACTGGAGGCTTCTCGAACTGATAGAAGACAAAAACCATGACCCCGACGAACAGAATAAAAAACTGCATCGGGATCTTAACCACCGCGTTGAAGAGAAGACCAAATCGGCTTCCACTGGTCGAGGACCCAGCAAGGTAACGCTGCACCTGCGATTGGTCTGTTCCAAAATAGGAAAGGCTGAGAAAGAAGCCGCCTAGAATTCCTGACCAGATGTTGTACTTCTCACTCAGGTCGAACTCCAAATCGACCGGATTGATCTTACCCAGAGCTCCCGCCACTGAAATGGCTTCGGAGACAGAAACGCTATCGGGCAACTCCCTGAATATCATCCCAAACGCGATGAACATGCCACCCATTATCACCGCCATTTGATAACGTTGGGTGATACTGACTGCTTTCGTCCCTCCAGAAACGGTATAAACGATGACAAGCAATCCCACCAGAAGGATGGTCAGCTTCAGATTCCAACCAAGCAGTGAGGAAATCACGATTGCTGGAGCATAAATCGTTATGCCAGCCGCAAGCCCTCGTTGCACCAAAAACAAGGTTGCTCCCAAGTATTGCGACTTCGCGTCGAACCGGCGCCCCAAATACTCGTAAGCTGTATACACTTTCAACCTACGATAGATCGGTATGAAAAAGATACATATAAAAATGATGGCGAAAGGCATCCCAAAGTAGTTCTGCACAAACAGAAGCCCTTCGTCATACGCCAACCCAGGAGTTGAAAGGAACGTGATCGCACTCGCTTGGGTCGCCATGACCGAGAGGCCAATCGTTCCCCACTTTATGCTATCGTCTCCCTTGAGATAGGAATCCAAGCCAGCGTTCTGTCGGGTTCTCCAGATTCCGTAAGCCGAAATCCCAAGCAACGTGGCGAGAAGGACGATGTAATCTATGGCGCTCACGAATAGTACTGGGTGATCAAATAGAAGGCCACAACCTCAACAACGAAGAAAATGGCCACAAACCAATAGACGCGCCGCCAACTACCAAACACGGGGGGCTGGGTATCGTCCTTGCTCTCTGTATTCTGATCAGTCATCGCACTCTAGAGTTTCGCCGTATCCAAGTTTTCATGTCCGAGAGACAGAAGATTCGCAAAAATCCGGTACGCTCCCGGCACGCCTGCAGGAAGCTGTCTAAACCAAGAGATACCCGTGTACACAAAGTACCCCTCCCCATGTTCTGCGACTAGCAAACTCCCTTTTCGCTTCGGTTCGTTCGGATCGCTCATCGACCAAATCGGCTGAAACGCGTCATCCCACGAATTCGGAAAATACAAACCTCGCTCCTGAGTCCAACCATCGAAATCACGACGCCCGATCGCGTTGGGTGTATTCATCACAGGGTGTTCCGGATCGAGCACGGTAATCTCAGCGAACTCGTCTGTCACTCTATCTCGAGAGAGACTCAGGCGGTAAGGAGCAACCGTGTCAGTTTTCAAGCGATGAGACGTGTTGTACTGGGCGATAACGGTGCCACCCAACTCAGCAAACTTGAACAAATGCGGCAAAATGGAATCGATCGCCTCGACTGTATTATACGCGCGGATACCAATAACAACCGTATCCAAACCAACCAGCGATTCAGGATCGAAGCTATCCACAGAAAGCTCAACAACCTCGTACCCGATCTCCCGTATACTATCGGCTACGCTATCGCCTGCCCCTGGCAAGTATCCAACACGACTCCCTGCCCGGGCCACCTTTAGGCTTACCGCCCGAGTGCTCGCTTGGGCAAAAACCATTTGCTCCCGAATGTGCTCGTATTCGATCTGGTCGACGGACTGGGCAAGCATCGATCCGCCACTCTTCAAGACAGCGAGCAACTCAGTCTCTTCCGATCGCTCGCTTGGGCTAACTTCAAACGAAAAGACACGAGTCCCTCCCTTACCAATCGTATCCACTTTCTGGACCATCGGATTCGCTGTCCAGCCAACTGGAAGTTCAAGCGACAGCTCACCCGCCACATCATCCAAAAGAGCAGAGACCTTCACTTCTACAATTCTGGATTGAGAATTCGGGAACAGGCTAACGGGCGTTTCGAAGACAACCGCCGCGCTTGGCAGATTCAGCACCGGCTTGATACTCTCCCCCTTCGCTGGATCGACCTCTCGGTACTCCAACGGCAGTTTGACATCGATCTGCCCGCCGCCCACAGAAAGCCCAACACTCGCATAAAACGAGGTTTCGTTCTCGGGATTGCCAATCAGCATCTGGTCCTCAACCTCAAACATACCCAAGCTTCCCTCAGACCTCAACCAATAGGGCTGAGGCGGCGGAGCATCCGCTGGAATCACCCCCGAGAACCGCTTCTCGAAACGTTGATTAAAATCTAGATCAAAACTCTCCGAGCTTTCCACACCCGCAAACGGAAAAGCGATCGAACTCACCTTCACGTCCAGGTCCGAACGGTTGACCGCCTCCAGGACCAAGCTCACGTCCTCGCCATTCGCCACATACGGCGAGCCCGTCAATGCTCGCATATCCAGGCCAATCGCAGCTAGAATAATCGCATCGACTTCGGCCCGTTTCCGGCTCGCCCATTCGTTCAACTCCAAACCAGAAAGCTCATCACGAAGCTCGAGCAACGCGGGTACCGAAGCCGCAGGATCGGTAACTTCGAAACCACTGATAATCTCAGAAACCTTGCGAGCCACCGTATTCGAACCCTCGACACGCGACCAGCGAGTATCCACGCCCGAGAAGATATCTTCCCCCATCGGCGATCCAGCAACATCTTGAAAATACTCAGTTCGCGAACCGCGATCGATACGAGCTCCAAATCCCTGGCTCAAGTGCTGGCTGCGGCTGCGGGAGGCGATCTCGTTGTACGATTTTCCCAGCAGCGGATTAAAGCCCCCCACATCCACGCTCACGTAGTCGTCCGCATCAAACTGATTTCCACCGCGGCGAAAGAACCAACTACTGGCATTCCAAACCACGCGCTCGGCCTGCCACGTATCCACATACTGGAGCTGTTCCGGAAAACGCGTTGGATCCGCAGCGGCCTCAAATGCCTCCACCGCTAGGATAGCAGAAGCGGTGTGGTGCCCGTGCGTATACCCAGGCTGCAAATTGAAACGAGTAATGATCACATCAGGCTGAAACTGCCGAATCACCCAAACAGTATCAGAAAGCACCTCCTCGCGATTCCAGATTCGGAAAGTCTCATCCGGATGCTTCGAATAGCCAAAGTCCTTCGCCCGGCTAAAAAACTGCTTCCCTCCATCGATCTTTCGAGCTTCCAAAAGCTCTTGGGTTCGTATCACCCCCAGCTTCTCGCGCAATTCCGGTCCGATCAAGTTTTGCCCGCCGTCCCCTCGAGTCAGCGAAAGATACGCGGTATCGTACTTCCGCCCCAGCGACAGATAGGAGATCAAACTGGTATTCTCGTCATCCGGATGGGCGGCAACGTAGAGAGCACGCCCCAGAGTATCCAATTTCTGGATAGACCAGAGAATTTCCGATCCGGTTTGAGGCTCCGGAGCAGAGACAGGTTTTCCAAACATAAGCGATGCGACGCTAACACACGCGACCGAGCTTAGAGCCGCTTTGAGAGATGAACGAATTCGCATGAAATCGATTTCCAGAGATTATGCAGACTGAGCCCGACTGCTCAAGGAGTCGCGACTCTCCAAACGCTTAAAGCTTCGCGAGAATCTCTTTAGCGATCTTCTGATAGTCTGGATTTCCACCCGCGGTCGCGAGCTCCAGAGTCTTCTCCGCAGACGCTTTCGCTTCTGCCTTAAGACCAAGATCCGCCTCGATTCGGGCTTTGCGGGCGTACATCCAATAGGCTGGCTGCTTGCGCTTTTCGCAGGCCTTGCTCACCCATTCGAGCGCCGTTTCGAGCTCGATACCCGCTTCGTGATAGAACGTGCCAGCCGAGAAAAGTACGTTCACCTTCTGGAACTCCGGCTTATCCTTCAGTTCCTCGATCTGAGAAAGCACTTGCGCCGTGGTGTCCACTTCCAGGCTAAACGCCACACGGGTCTTCTCCCAATCAAGATACACCGTAGCGGAGTCATTGCGAAGCCCGTCGATTCCGATCGTAAAGGTTTCCACTTCTTTGGAAAGCTGCTGCGGCTTAACGGTGAAACGAGCCTGATCGTTCGTTTGATCGTATCCAAAGGATCCCCACAATTCAGTGCTCTTATAGACAATCATCGTCCACTCGTCCTCCCCAGGAATCGTGTACAAGGCATAGGTTCCCGCGGGAACATCCTTCCCGCCGAGCACGACGTCTTCGCTAAACGTCAACTTAGTAGGCTGGTTCGCTCCGGTACGCCAGACCGCTCCAAATGGTACCAAGCCGCCAAAAACCTCACGTCCCTTCATGCTCGGACGCGAGTACTCGATGCTCACATCAGTTAGGCCGACCTTCTGCTCGACGCTCGAAAACGGGCTTGCGGCAGGGGTTCGGAGCTGGGCACTTGCAGAGGCTGCCAGAAAGGACAGAGCGGCCGCTGCAAAACATACAACAATACGACGGGTGTTCATGATCTATTAATAAAGAAAGGCTAATGGACAGTTGCGAGAGGAGTCTTGAAAAGGTGAAGCAATTCAGACAGCGCAAGATATACTCCGGGCGGCCCGAAATGGCTGCAGAAATTATGAACTTTTCAGCCTAGCGCTTACTGGAGAGCACCTAGACGGCTCAAAGACACCTCTCAACCCGCCCACCAACCGATCCGATACCCAATCCATGCCGTTACCTGAATCCCAAGATCATCTCTTTGAACACAAGGTAGGCGGAGGAGCCCTCGCCCTCTTCGGGCTTCCCTTCGCAATAGCCGGACTCGCCGTCATGTTCGGCCCCCTTTTCTCGTCTACCAGCGACGCTCCACTCTACTTCCACCTGCCCTTCGGAAGCGTCTTTTTCCTGGTCGGATCCGCCTTCATTTTCGGCCGCTACCGGATATCCGTCGACAAACGACAAGGAGAGGTCACCCGCCAATGGAGCCTCCTCATTCCAGTAAAAACCAAAACCCAATCGCTCGACGGAGAAAACGGGGTCCGCATCACCCACGAAATCCGCAAATCCAAAAACTCCAGCTACAGCGTGTACCCAGTCAGCCTTCAGCTCACAGGAGACGACGATATAGAATTCGAAAGCTCCCGCTCCCTGCAAAAGGCCCGCCGACTCGGAGAAGAACTAGCCAAATTTCTCCAAACCTCCCTGACAGACGCCAGCCAGGGAAGCACGAGCACGCGCCAAGCCGACGAGCTCGACCTCAACTTGAAACAGAGGCTCCAATCCGGACGCATCGAAGCCGACATCCCCCCACCTCCAAACCGACTGCTCTCCAAAATAGAATTCGACGGGGACCGCCTCAAAGTCGAAATCCCGCCTCCCGGCTTCAACCTCGGCATGCTCTTCGGCATCGTACCCGTAATCGGCTTCATGGGCTTCGCCTTCTTCGTAGTGTTGCGTCCGATACTCCGGGACGGCACCCAGCTCCCCCTCCCCGTCATCCTCTTCATGCTCTTTTTCTTCTCCATCCCTGGCAGCATCGTACTGGGAATCCTCGGCCGCATGTTCCTGTTTCGCCAAACGCTCCTCGCGGACTCCTCCATCGTCTCCCATTCCCGAGGCTGGCTCTTCCACCGAAACACGAGCCTGCCCTGCGACAAGGTCGAAGAAATCCTCCTCGGTCGCTCGGGCAACGGACGCGCCAAGCTAAGCGGACGCAGCGGACAAGCCATCCTCATCCAAACCGACGATAGGAGCATTCGGGTCACCAATCACCTCCCGCCTCGCGAACTCGACTACCTGCTCTCTCTACTCAGAGCTGTCATCGCCTCCTAAAGGCAACCCTCCCAGCTCCTCGCCTTTGCGCTTGCCTGCCAAGATCGCGACGCCAATAAACGTCGCCCTTGAGCCAACCAACGCACCAGTCCTCCACCAAGGGGCTATCCCTCGGTGTTATCTTCCTGACGATCTTCATCGACCTCGTCGGCTTCAGCGTGATCTTTCCGCTGTTCCCCTCGATGCTCGACTACTACCTCGAACTCGATGGCAAGGACGGTCTGCTAGGCTGGCTGCTAGAACAGCTGGGGCACGTTTCGCAGTTAGCCGACGGCAGCGAACGCTTCACCCCCGTCCTCTTCGGCGGCGTCCTCGGCTCCCTCTACGCCACACTCCAGTTCTTTTTCGCCCCGCTCTGGGGAAGCATCTCCGATAAGTACGGCCGACGCCCTATTCTCTTTTATACAACGCTCGGCACCTGCCTAAGCTACATTCTCTGGATGTTCTCGGGCAACTTCGCCCTCCTCATCGTCGCCCGCCTGATCGGAGGAGCCATGAGCGGCAACCTCTCCGTCGCCACCGCCGCAGTGGCCGATGTCACCACCCGCGAAAATCGCTCCAAAGGCATGGGCATGATCGGCGCCGCGTTCGGACTCGGCTTCGTCACGGGGCCAGCCATCGGAGGCGCCTGCGCCTTGCTCAACCCAGTCGAAACCTGGCCCGAGCTCGCAGCCTACGGCATCAACCCCTTCTCCTTCGTCGCCCTCGTGGCAGTCGTCCTCTCACTCGTCAACTTCTTCTGGATCCGAGCTCGCTTCGTCGAATCCCTCCCCCCCGAGAAACGCGGCCATGACCTCGCCGAGCGAAACCCCATCAAGCGCCTCCTCGCCCCACAAGCCGCCCCCGTACGCAAAACCAATTTCGCCTATCTCGTCTACATCCTAGCCTTCAGCGGCATGGAGTTCACCCTTTCATTCCTTGGGGTCGAACGCTTCGGCTATACGCCGCTCGACATAACAAAGATGATGGTCTTCGTAGGCTTCATCCTTATCATCGTGCAAGGCGGCATCGTACGCCGCATGGCTCCCAAGGTCGGAGAAAAACGCACCGCAGCCGCCGGCTTGATCCTAGTCTCTATCGGACTCGCCACCCTCGCCGCTGCCAGCACGCAAGGGCTCCTGTACACCGGACTTGGCTTCATGGCCTTCGGCTCCGGCCTCTGCTCCCCGACCCTTACCTCCCTCATCTCTCTTTACGTTTCCGACAAGGAACAAGGCACAGCGCTCGGAGTGTTCCGCTCGATCGGCTCTCTCGGCCGCGCCATCGGACCATTGGCCGCCAGCTTCGTGTTCTGGTGGTTTGGCTCGAGCAATCTCTACTGGGCCGGAGCTGCCATGGTACTATGCGCCGCTCTCCTCAGCTTCCGGCTCCCCCAGCCGCACAAGGGTTAATACCCACCCCATAAAAGCCATCAAACAGATGGGTTAATCACTCCAGTTCTGGAGTTTAAGGCAGACGTCCAAACGCGTCACAAGTCCTCGAAACAGTCTCCTCAAACGAGGACGAGGTCAATCCACGCCCTACCAGAATCCTCACATAAAGAGCTAAAGACCATCGACTTAACCAAAAGTCGACACGATCGAGAGGCTCCCAATCAGTCCCCCAAGGGGTGATTTCGTCTAGCTTCCAATCCTGCTAGGGAGCTTTCCTCAACCCCATCAGAGGAACTCTATCTACCGAAGTGTAAAACGGGAGCTAATCACCCCCTACGAGCCCTCCCCTACACATAAACACGGGCTCCACCCCTCAATATTCGCCCCATCTTCCGATAGAGAGGAATCCACTCGATCTAGGCCGAATCTGCAACGAACGACCAAAATCCTTCAGCCTAGGGCGAATCAAGAAACATCCACCACTCATGAAACTACAGACTCTACTCTCTATCGCCGCATGCGGCGCGGTCTCTACTGGAGCCTTCGCTGGAGGCGATATCTCCTTCAACGGCTTCCTCAGCCACGGATACCTCAAGAGCACCCACTACAATTATCTCGCCGACACCGAAGAGGGTGATCTCGACTTCGTGGAAGCAGGCGTCAAAGCCACCTGGTCACCCATGGATCGTACGTCCATCACCGGGCAGCTCTTCACATTCGAGATCGGTCCCTACGGCAACTACGACCTGCAAGTCGACTACCTCTTCGCGGACTACAACTTCAATCAAGCCTTCGGGCTCAGAGCCGGACGCGTCAAGAAGCCGAACGGCCTCTTCAACGACATCCAAGATATCGATATCGCCCGCACTAGCGTATTGCTCCCAGTCGGCATCTACGATCCACGCTATCGCGACTTCTCCGCCTCCCTCGACGGCGTGAACGTTTACGGATCAGTCAACAGCCTAGATTACAGCCTCTACTACGGAAAGCCAGGCCTCTCCGAAGACGGCGGCCTCGGCGGCTTCATCAGCACCATTCTCTCCCGTCGCTTCGACAACATCTCGATCGACAATACGGAAGCCGACAACGTCCGCGGCGGTCAAATATGGTGGAACACTCCCGTCAGCGGCCTACGTACCGGAGTCGCCTATTCCTACTTCAGCAACATCGACCTCGACTACTCAGCCAACTTCCCCGCCTACATCCCAGTCGTGGGCGGAGCTCCGCTCACAGTTGAGTCCGACGTCGAAAACCAGGCCTGGACCGTCTCAGCAGAGTACTTTGTCGGCGATTGGACCTTCATCGCCGAATACCTCAACACCAACAACACCACCGCAACAACCCAGCAAGCAGGAAACGCTCCAGCCACATTCAGCCAAAGCTCCGGCAATTCGGACGCTTGGTATATCGGAGGAGCTCGCCGCTTTTTGGACAAATGGGAAGCAGGCCTTATGTGGGTATCTTTCCATTCTGACTCCAAGGACCGCGACGGATCCTCACGCCCCATCCCTCACACAGGATACCACAAGGACCTGCAGTTCTCGCTCCGCTACGACGTCAAGAGCTGGTGGACCCTGAAAGCGGAAGCCCACCTCATGGAAGGCACCGCCCGACTCTTCAACCAGTTCGGCCAGAACCCAGTTCTCGACAACAAAAACTGGAATCTCTTCGCCCTCAAGAGCACCTACACCTTCTAAGCAAGAGCAACCTCACACATCGAAAAGCAAATGAAGACATTCGCAAAAAAGATAGCTCTCGCAGCGCTCGCGGTCGTATTCTCCGTTTCACTACAAGCCGCTCCAGCCGTCATCGTAAACGCCGACAATCCAGACGCCGTGGATACAGACGCGCTTACCGCCTACCTCATCGGCAAACGCAAATTCTGGGAGAGCGGCTCGGAAGTCACCATCGCCGTGCTCAAGGACAACGCGGACTCAACCGCCGCCCTCGAGCAATACACTAAGATGAACGACTCACGCTTTAAAAGCCACTGGCAACGCCTCGCCTTCTCCGGCCGCGGCACCATGCCAAAACAGTTCTCCGACCCCGCCGCCCTTGTCGCCTTCGTCAAGGTCAACAAAGGCGCGATCGGACTACTCGACACCTCGACCGACCTCAGCTCGGTCAAGAAGGTAAACTAAGCCCGGAACAGTACCAACTCTCAGGCGAGCGTGGCACAAGCCA
>NZ_JAENIL010000079.1 GCF_016595505.1 Pelagicoccus mobilis
CCCTACGGAGGGGAGGTGTCCGCTGGGGACAGCGGACGCTACCTTTGGGTTGTGGAGGTGGCAGGTCGGCGCCCTGCCCTACAGATGAGGGGGGATGGTGGGCGCTACCTTTAGTCGGGGAGGCCGTATTTTTCTACGACGAAGTCGATGTCTTTGTCGCCGCGTCCGCTGAGGTTGACGAGGATGGATTGGCGGGGCTTTTCCTTGGCGAGCTTCATGGCGTAGGCGACGGCGTGAGCGCTTTCGAGAGCGGGGATGATGCCTTCGAGGCGGCTGAGCTTGTAGAAGGCGTCGATGGTTTCCGCGTCGTTGGCGTCGCCGTAGGTGACGCGGCCTTTGGCTTCGAGCATGCAGTGCTCGGGTCCGACGCCGGGGTAGTCGAGTCCGGAGGCGACGGAGTAGACGGGGGCGGGTTCGCCGTTTTCGTCTTGGAGCATCTGGCATTTGAAGCCGTGGATGACGCCGGGCTTGCCGAATTTCATGGTGCAGGCATGGTCGCCGGTCTGGTAGGAGCGGCCTGCTGGTTCTACGCCGTAGATGGCGGTTTCTTCGTCGTCGAGGAACGCGGAGAAGATGCCCATGGCGTTTGAGCCGCCGCCGACGCAGGCGACGACGTTGTCGGGGAGTTCGCCGGTCATTTCGTGGAACTGTTCGCGTGCTTCGATGCCGACGACTCTCTGGAATTCGCGCACCATCATGGGGAAGGGGTGCGGGCCGACGACGGAGCCGATGCAGTAGATGGTGTTTACGGGGTCCTTGAGGTAGGACTGGAAGGCGGAGTCGACAGCTTCCTTGAGGGTTTTGAGGCCGTGGCTGACGGGGACGACTTCGGCGCCGAGGATCTTCATGCGCACGACGTTGGGGTGCTCTTTGGCGATATCGACTTCGCCCATGTGGATCTCGCACTCGAGGCCGAAGTAGGCGGCGGCGGTGGCGAGGGCGACGCCGTGCTGGCCGGCTCCGGTTTCGGCGATGAGGCGTTTCTTGCCCATGTGCTTGGCGAGGAGGGCTTCGCCCATGCAGTGGTTGAGCTTGTGGGCGCCGGTGTGGTTGAGGTCTTCTCGCTTGAGGTAGATGCGGCCGCCGAGGTCTTCGGAGAGGCGTTGGCAGTAGTAGACGGGGGTGGGGCGGCCTTGGAAGTGTTTCCTGATGGAGCGGAGCTCGGAGATGAAGGCGTGTGACTTGCTGATGGAGTAGTAGGCGTCGGTGATCTTATCCATCTCCTCCTGGAGTTGTGGGGGAATGTAGGATCCGCCGAATTCGCCGAATTGTCCGTCTGCGGTGGGTGTGGTTTTGAAATAGTCGCTCATTTTGTTTTTTGGGTTTGAGGGGAAAGAAGTGTGAAGTGTTCCGAGGGATGGAGGGTGGTGGGGGATGTGTTTTTGGGAGGATGATTGGGAAATATTGGGGGAGGACTAGGAAGAAGGAGGTGGGGGAGGTGGGTAGTTGGATTGGTGATGAGGGGGATTAGGGAATTTGCTGGGGAGTTTGAGGATGTGTTTTTTTGCCCACGAATGTTTGGGCTAGAAGAATCGTTGAAACGATTCTAGTGGGATCCGCCTTCGCTGAAGGCTACGGACGCGACAAGAGCGTCTGATGACGCTAGAGGGGGATGTTATAAGTTGGCGTGTTTGGTCGTAGCAGCAAGGCTGATCGGTAGTTCTTGTTAGGCGTTGTTTGTAGCCGTTTGACAGCGTTGTTTGGGGAACTTAATTGGCTGAATATTGATATTAGGCTAATGCGTTTCAGTCTCTTTGGGGCCGCGTTTACGGGCGGTTTACATTTGCGTGTTCCGGGCTTTGGATTGGGGCTGGTGGTGCTTGCGTGCTCGGTGTTTGGGGGGAGCGCGTTCGCGGCCGATTTGGAGAAGCGGATCTTGGTGGTTGGTTCTTATGTGGAGGAGTCGCCTTTTCAAAGTAGCTTCTTGGAGGGCTTTCTGGGTCATGTGGCGGACGAGGAGATTGTGGTCTATCGCGAATACATGTCTGTGCCTGCCTTTAAGGGGGAGGCGCATGAGGCGAACTTTGAGCGGTACCTGAGGTCGAAATATGAGGTGGCTCCGGATTTGATCGTTACGATCGGGATTAGGGCGTCGGCTTGGTTGGATCGTTTGGGGGACTTTCATCCGGAAACGAAACGTGTATTGTTATTTTCGGGACAGAACTTTGCTTTTGAGAACCGAAGTTCCGACCAGTTGACCTTTCCGCTGAAAGGGGCTGAGTTTGGTCGTACTCTTGAGCTGATCGACCGTTTGGATCGCGGTGCTGTGATCCATGTGGTGTACGGGGAAGAGAGTTTGATGGCTGGCCTGTTGAAGGAGGCTTTGGTGGAAACCGCTTCGGAGAAGGGCATGCTGAGGCAGCTTCATTTTATTTCGGGGGATTTTGAGACGGTGCAGGCTGAACTCGAGGGCTTGGCTTCGGGGAGCTCGGTCCTGTTTTTGCCGATGTACAAGGGGGAGAGGGGGGATCCCGATGTTCCGCATGATGTTTTGGAACGTTTGGCGGAGGGATCGGATCTGCGATTTTATACTTTGTGGGATACGCTGCTGGGCACTGGCGTTTTGGGCGGGCGAATGCAGATGTCGCGCATTGTCGGAGCGAGAGTGGCGGAGCAGAGCTTGAGGCTGTTGAAGGGGCAGCCTTTGATGGATGAGGCTCGCTTTTATGAGGGGCAGGCGGCGTTTGCGTTTGATGACGAAGTGCGGCGGAAGCTTGGAATCAAGCGTTCGCAACTTCCGTCGGACAGTCTTTTCGTGAATGAGCGGCCACGGTTTTTTGAGAAGTATTTTTGGGAGAGTGTGATTGTTGGGATCGTGATGGCTGGTTTGGCTGTATCCACTTTTGTACTTCGCGTTCTCGTTAAGAAGCGGACGGGGCAGCTGACGCGTCGCAATGCGGCTCTGAATGAGGCGATCGAGAAAAACAAACGCTTGGTGGATATTGGGCGTGGGCTGTCGATGTTGGCCCATGACTTGCGGAGCCCGATCGCGACGATCAAGAGCTGTTGTGACGTGTTGGAGGACGATACGGTGGACGGTTTGGATCCGAAGCGGATTATTCGTTCTATGAATAGTTCCTCCGAGAAGTCGCTTTCGATGATTGGGGATATGCTGGATTATGTGCGGACTTTGGAGCCGAAGATCGAGCGGGTCTCGGGGAAGGCGTTTCTCGCTTTGCTTGAATCGGATATCGCTCAGATCCCGACTGGATTCGATGCTGTTGCGATGGAGTGTCGCCTTGAGGGTGAGTGTATTTTGAACTTGGATACTTTGAAGATTAGTCGGGCGGTTACGAATCTGGTCAAAAACTCGAGGGAGGCTCTGGTTTCGAGCGAGACTGAGGACGCTCGGATTCTTGTATCCTTAAAAGCGGACGAGAGGGAGGCGGAGATAACGGTTTCGGACAATGGTCCGGGGATTAGCCCGGATATTGCGGAGACCTTGTTTGAGGCGTTTCGGACTTCGGGGAAGAAGACGGGGACGGGGCTAGGGCTGGCGATCGCCAAGGATTTTGTGGAGGCGCATGGGGGCTCGATTCGTTGCGAGTCGGAGCCGGGGAATACGGTGTTTCGCATTCTGTTGCCGAACGCGAGCGTGGCGCTTTGAGCTTGGGTTGTGCGGCGTAGGCAGGGTCGTTGCCCTTTGTTGCTGGATTTTTAACAGGGATCCGACGGTGTCGGAACAGGATGGCCTTCGGCCAGCAGGAGATTTGGGGTGTGAAGGGGGGAGCTCCGATCCTTTGGATGGCCGTTGGGGACCCGCCTTCGCGTTGAGCTTTGGCGAGGCGAGCAAGGGTTGCTGCCTTTTTATTCGAGGACGATGCCTTCGTCGGCGGTGAGGGCTGCGGTGGCGGTGGCTTTGAAGATGTCTGAAACGTAGACGATGCCTTCGACGCGTCCTTCTTCGCACACGGGTAGGCATTCGTATTTGTCTTGGCCCATGTGCTTGACGAGTTCTGCGAGGCTTGTTCCTCGGTGCACGGTCGGTATCCCTTTTTTCATTACGTTGTCGATTGTGACGGGGAAGTTTTCGTCGATAGCTGAGCTAAGCGATTCGGCGGTCTCGTGCGCTGTGGATTCGTTTTTTGAGAGTCCGGCGACGACGCACTCGGGGGTGAGGATGCCGGCGAAGTTGCCTTGGGTGTCGATGACGACGGTGGCGGCGGTTTCGGCGTTTTGTTGGTCGCCGTAGAGTAGTAGGGCGAGCGCCTCGCGGAGGTTGTGCTGCGTGCTGATGCGCATGAAGCGCTTGGTCATGAGGTCTTCGGCGGTTTGCATGTTTTTTGCCCACTAGGGGGTGCGAAGTTGTGGGAGGGGGATTAGGATTATGAGGAAGAGGGGGATTAAGATTGGGAGGAAGAGGGGGATTAAGATTATGAGGAAGAGGGGGATTAAGATTATGAGGAAGAGGGGGATTAAGATTGGGAGGGGGTTAGGCTTGGGGGAGTTCTTTTTCGGGGTTGAAGCCTTTGGTTTGGGCGATGCCTTTGAGGAGATCCATTTGGGTGACTACGCCGGTGATGCGTCCGTCTTCGTCTTGTACGGGCAGCATGAGTTGCTGGGTTTGAGTTGTGGCGGTGACGAGTTCGTGTAGGGGCGTTTCTTTGCTGATGTTGGGGAGGCCGATCTGGCAGAGTTCGGTGATGGGTTCTTTGAATTGAGTTCGCAGTTTCTGGACCATGGCCTCTTCGGTGAGTCCGTCGAAGTCTTGCTCGGGGAGGTCTTTGCCGAGCTCGCGTAGGAGCGTCCACAGGTTGAGTCCGCCGTAGAGTTTGCCTTCCCGGTCTTGGAGGAAGAGTTTGCGGGCGCCTTTGGTTTTTATGTGTTTGTACATTTCGGATACGAGCCAGACGGCTTCGCGGAGCTGGTGTTGGTTTCCGAAGCGGAGGAGGCGTGGGGTGAGGATGTCCTTGGCGGTGATGGTGGTGTCGCTGGATGCGGAGTCGGCGGGGGCTGTCTGGTTTTTTGAGCGTTCCATTTCGACCATGGACCAGGCGCGGGCGAGGGCGAGTTCGGTGGATTGGAAGAGGCGGTTGTCGGCGTAGAATATGTTTTGCTCGCCGATTTTATTGCGCAGGCCGGAGCCGGTCATGACTTTTTTGAGATCTTCTTCGATGCCGCAGACGACGAGTTTGAGGTCGCGCTCTTTGAGGATTTTCCAGAAGTGTTCGAGGATGGCCATGGCGGTGCTGCCGACGGTGCGGAGCCGCTTCAT
The DNA here is from genome assembly GCF_016595505.1 of Pelagicoccus mobilis. Lineage (GTDB taxonomy): Bacteria > Verrucomicrobiota > Verrucomicrobiia > Opitutales > Opitutaceae > Pelagicoccus > Pelagicoccus mobilis. The sequence goes on from NZ_JAENIL010000079.1 coordinate 5,216, forward strand.
GCGAAGGATGACGACGCGGGTTTTGGGGGTGATGCAGGAGAGGAGTTCGTAGTCGAGGTCTTCGGCGGCGGCGAAGTAGAGGTCGCCTTCCATATTGACCGTGACGACTTCGCTAGCAGGGGCTCGGTTGAAGGGGACTTCGTCGATGGTTTGGTCGTCGTGGAAAACGAGTTGGGTGAGATCGGTGGTTCCGGTGGTGCGGAGAAGCAGTATCAAGGAAAGCGCTACGCCTACGATGATGGCGTATTCGAGGGGGAGGACGAGGGTGGAGGCGAGGGTGCCGAAGAGGACGTAGCGGGAGTTGCGGGTGGAGCGCCAGGTGACTGCTAGGCGCTTCTTGTCGATCATGGTGTAGGCGATGACGATGAGGATTCCGGCGAGGGAGGCTTTGGGGATGTAGTTGGCGACGTCGGCTAGCAGGAGAATGGTGAGGGCGGTCCAGAGGGCGGAGAAGACGGCGGACATGCGAGTGACGGCGCCGGACTTGAAGTTGACGGCGGTGCGGGTGAAGGAGCCTGAGCCGGCGAAGCTAGAGAAGAATGCTCCGACTGCGTTGCCGGCGCCTTGGCCGATGAATTCGCGGTTGAAGTCGAGTCGCTGGCCGGACTGTGAGGCGACGGCTCGGGCGATGGAGGCGGCTTCGATGAGACCGAGAACGGCGAGGGCGACTGCCCCGACTCCTAGCTCGCGGGTGAGTTCGAGATTTGGGGAGAGGATGGTTTCGGGAAGATGGAGGACGCTGGAGAAACTGGCTTTGATGGGCTCGATATCTTTGACGATTTCGACCTTGTTGTCTCCAAGCGCTGCTTCGTGCCAGCCGAGCAGATAGGAGAGGGCTCCGCTGACCACTACGGCGATGAAGGCGCCGGGGAGTTTTTTGTTTAATTTGGGAACGAAGATGACGAGGGCGATGGTGATGAGTCCGATTGCGAGAGCGTAGGGGTTGGTGTTGCCGATCTCTTTGGCGGTTTGGACGATGACTTGGTAGAAGTGTTCGGGGCGTTCCGAAAATTGGATACCGGTGAGGTTCTTGATTTGGTTGAAGGCTATCAGGATGCCGGCTCCTGCGGTGAAGCCGATGACGACCGCGTGGGAGACGTACTTGATGATGCCTCCGAGTCGAAGCAGGCCGAGTGAGAGCTGGATGGCGCCGACGAGGAAGGTGAGCAGCAGGACAATCTCGAAGCGGTCGAGGCCGTACTTTTCCGGGAGGTGGGCGGTCAGGCTGAGAATGACCATACAGATCGCGTTGGTCGGGCCGGTGACGAGGTGGTTGGAGCTGCCAAGCACGGCGGCGACCACGCAGGTGATCATGGCGGTGTAGAGGCCGTAGACTGGGGGGAGTTCGGCGATGACGGCGTAGGCCATGGCTTGGGGGACTCCCATGACGGCGACGGTGAGGCCGGCCATGGCGTCGGCCTTCATGTCGCTCGCGAAGTACTGTTTAGCTTTGTTGGGGAACTGGTCGAGATTGAGGAGGGGGGACTTCATTTCAGGGGTGAGAGGTGGGATGTTTTTTACTTAATTGATTCCCTGAAAGTTGCAAGTGTTACGGGTGAGGTGGGGATTGGAGGTTGGGCAGCGCGGTGCGTCGCGAGCGACGACCCTACAGGGCGATGTTGGGGAGGGGGAGGCGTGAGGTTTTTGCGGTTGGCAAAATGAAGGCGGGTCGCCTACCCCTAAGCGACCCGCCGTTGTTTACTCTATTACCCGAGAGTATCTCGCTAAGCGAGAAAGTGTTCGTTTGTTTTGATTCAGTTTTTGGAGATAAGGGCTCGTTGCAGTTCGAGCTTGCCGAGACTGAGCCTGTAGCAGGTGTCGAAGCGGGGGCAGCATGTGCATTCCTCCCAGGCAGTATTGTCGACTTCTACTGTTAGAGTGGGAGCTTCAAGGCCGTATGTCTTGCTTTTCTCAATACGAAATGCGCGCCCTTCTTTCATGGCTTTTTGTTCGCTTGAGACGTCGGGAAAGAGATTTCCGTAGCAGTGCTTGGTTGAGCGTGTTTTCATGCGAGTGCCTCCTTGGTTTGGGATTCGAGTGGCTTCGTCTTGAAGAGTTTATTGCGAAACCAGAATGCGAGATTCACGAGGGCGATCATGACGGGGACTTCCACAAGAGGGCCGATGACGGCGGCGAAGGCGACTCCGGAACCGATTCCAAAGACGGCGACGGCGACCGCGATCGCGAGCTCGAAGTTGTTGCTGGCAGCGGTGAAGCTGAGAGTAACGGTTTTGCTGTAGTCGGCCCCGACTACCTTTCCCATGGCGAAGCTAAGTACGAACATGAGCAGGAAGTAGATGGTCAGTGGGATGGCGATTAGAAGTGCGTCGGCGGGTAGCTGGAGGATGGTATCCCCTTTGAAGGTGAACATTAAGACGATGGTGAAGAGTAGGGCGATCAAAGTGATGGGGCTGATCTTCGGTATGAAGGTTTGTTCGTACCAGTCGCGACCTTTGAGCTTCACGCCGATGAAGCGGGTGAGCATGCCTCCGATAAAGGGTATGCCAAGGTAGATGAATACGCTTTGGGCGACTTCGCTCGTGGAGATCGCTACGACGCTGCCTTCGAATCCGAAAATCCCTGGTAGCCAGGTTATGAATACCCAGGTGTATAGGCTAAAGAAAAGGATTTGGAAGACGCTGTTGAAGGCGACAAGTCCGGCGGCGTATTCGTTGTCGCCGTCGGCCAGCTCGTTCCAGACGATCACCATCGCGATGCATCGAGCGAGTCCGATGAGGATGACGCCGGTCATGTATTCCGGATGGTCGTGGAGGAATAGGATGGCTAGCCCGAACATGAGTACAGGGCCGATGATCCAGTTTTGGACTAGGGAGAGCCCGAGGATCTTGAGGTTCTTGAAGACCCGCGGCATTTCTTCGTAGCGCACCTTTGCCAGCGGCGGGTACATCATGAGGATCAGGCCGATGGCGATGGGGATGTTTGTGGTGCCGGCTTGGAAAGTGTCCAAGAAGCTGGTGGCTCCGTCCCACAGCGATCCGATCGCTACTCCGCTCCCGATGGCGAGGAAGATCCATGCCGTGAGATAACGGTCGAGGAAACCGAGTTTCTTGCGGCTTGTTTCGCAGGTGCTTGGAGCTGTGTCCGTTGGTGAGTTCATTCCGGTTGTCCCGTCGTGTCGATTGGCGAAAGCAAGCTCGAGGCTTGCTGAGATGGGCGTCGAAGCAGGTGAAGGTTTAGGGCGGGATGTGGAGTCAGTCAAGTGAATATTCAGAAGAGCGAATATTCTAAAGTGGGAATGGGACTGCTTTACCGAATTCATGGTAATTGAGCAGGATTTGTATATTATCGCAAATTAGTTGCAAAAAACCTTGATTGTAATGCAATGGATTTGCAAAAAGGCGAAATGAGAACGACGTGCGCCTTGTTCGCTACATCAGTTATTACAACTGCCGGTTCTGTTTATGGGCAGGCTTCTATCGATCCGGAGACGGTCGAGTTGGACGCGGTGCTAGTCACTGCGAGCCCGTTCGTGGAGCGGAAGGTCGAGTTGGTCGTGCCCGCCACTGAGTTGAGTGGTGAGGCGCTTCGCCGGGCTGGGGAATCGTCCTTGGGGGCTACGCTTTCCGGTGAACCTGGAGTGCACTCCTCCTATTATGGTCCGGGCGCGGGACGTCCGGTGATTCGCGGATTTGATGGCGACCGCATTCGTATTCTCAATCAAGGGATGGACAGTTTTGACGTGTCTCAGACGAGTCCTGACCATGGTGTGAGTATCGAGCCGTTGTTCGCCGAGGATATCGAGGTTGTGCGCGGACCGGCGTCTCTGCTTTATGGAAACGCTGCGATTGGCGGTGTGGTGAACGTGATCGGCAAGGAGCTGCCGCGCGAGCGTGCGGAGCTGCCGTTTAGCGGTCAGTTTGAGACCTTTTACGGATCGGTTTCTGATGAGAAGTCGGTTGGTCTCGCGTTGCAAGGCGGGGAAGGGAATTTCGCTTGGAGCGCTGGTTTCCTGGATCGTCAGTCCAATGATTTCGAAATTCCGGGATTCGCGGAATCTATCTACCAGATGGAAGCGGAAGAGCATGATGAGCACGACCACGAGGACGAGGATGAACATCATGAAGACGAGCACGATGATCATGAGGAGGAGGAAGTCTTCGGTGTTCTTGAAAACAGCTTTGTGGATACGCGTTCCGGTTACGTGGGCTTGGCTTGGTTTGGCGACAACGGAAGCTTGGCTGTATCCTATTCTGAATACGGATCCGACTACGGTGTTCCGGGCCACTCTCACGCGCACGGCCATCATGACGAGCATGAAGAGGGTGAGGAGCACGAAGAGGAAGGTGAGCATCACGAGGACGAGGACGAGGAGGAGCACCACGATGAAGGCGAGCACGGAGAAGAAGGTGTCGCTATCGATTTGGACCAGTCCCGCTTCAGCTTGCGTGGTGAGCTCCTAAATCCGGTTGATTTCCTTAAGAGCCTCGAGCTTGATTTGGCGTTTGGTGATTATCGTCACGCTGAGTTGGAAGGCGATGAAGTCGGTACCGTTTTCGAGCGGGATGGTTATGAGCTTCGTTTGACAGGGGTGCACAGCCCGGTGGGTGACTTCAACGGGGCGTTTGGATTCCAGGCTAAGGTTGATGACTTTTCTGCTGTAGGCGAAGAGGCGTTTATTCCAAGTTCTGAGACGGCTCAGTACGGCATCTTCGCGGTTGAGCGCTTGAATCAGGAATGGGGCGCATGGGAGTTTGGGGCTCGTCTTGAGACTGTGGATGTAGATCCAGTTGACGCGAGCCTTGGCGATCGCAGCTTTGATACAGTGAACGCATCCGCTGGATTGGTCAGCCGCTTGAGTGAGAGTAGTGTTCTTTCGGCGAATCTCGTTTATGCGGAGCGTGCTCCGAACGCGAGTGAGCTTTTCGCATTCGGCCCTCACGTGGGAACTCAAACGTTCGAGATTGGCGATGCGACTCTCGGTGAGGAATCATCCACCAGCCTTGACGTTTCCTACCGCCTAACCGCGGGTAGGGTTACCGGCGAAGTGACGGCTTTCTATTCTGACTTCAGCGACTACGTTTACCTTCAGTTTCTCGATCATGAAGATGTTGAAGAGATGTACGGAGAATTGGATACGGACGGTTTGGACGTCTTCAAGGCGACTGCGGTAGATGCCAAATTCTACGGGTTCGAAGTGGATCTGCGCTACCACATCATCGACGAAGCGGATCGTGCGATGCATGTCGACTTCCTTTACGACCAGACGCGTGCCACCAACGAGAGCTTTGATACTAACTTGCCGCGTATCCCGACTCGCCGAGTGGGCGCTCGCTACGAGTACGCGTTCGGGCCTTGGTTGATGGGGGCGGAAGGTCGCTGGAACGATAGCGCGTCTCACCGCGGGCCTAATCAGTTGCCAACCGACAGTTATATGCTTTGGGGCGCGGACGTACGTTATCGCATGGTCTTGAATGAGCGTGCGATCGTGGACCTGTTCGCGATTGGCACGAACCTTGGTGACGAGGAAGCTCGTCCCAATACTTCCTTCCTGAAGGATCTCGCGCCGATGCCGGGACGCAGTGTCAGGGTCGGTCTGCGCACGAGTTTTTAAGAGAATGTCCAACAAGTCCAATTCCTTCGCGTACTTGCACCCTTCGGCTCCAGATTTTGTTTCCTCATTTCGATATACCCTCCGGGTATACCTCAAATCGTAAGCCAAAATCTGGAACTCGAATTGTACCTCGTTCACTCGAAAGCAACTTATCGGACAGTCTCTAATCGAATAGCTACTTAATTTTTTCAAGAGGGCTGGTGTTTGCCAGCCCTTTTTTCTATTCGTAATGGGGTTGAATACCCCGTTGCTTGGAAGGAGCTCCTGCAATGCTTGTGGCCGCTGGGACAGCGGCCGCTACCTCTCGGGTTTTGAATACGAATTATGGAAAAAGACGAACGCGTACCTCTCGTTGTCCTCAGTGGGTTTCTGGGGGCCGGCAAGACCACTCTGCTCAATCATCTGCTGAGGAATGCTGGAGGGCAGAAGCTCGCCGTTTTGGTCAACGATGTGGGCGAGATCAATATCGATGCCAGTCTCGTGAGCGAAGCGACTAGCATCTCCGCTTCGGATTCATCGGAGATGATAGAGCTGAGCAATGGCTGCATCTGCTGTGGCGTTCGCAACGACTTTGGCGAAGCGTTGATAGATTTGGCCCGCAAAAAGCCGGACGCGATTGTGGTAGAAGCGACTGGCATCGCCGAGCCTATTGGAATCGCTAGAAGTTTGGATGCTTCCTCCTGGGAAGGGGAGACTCCCAGGGATTTCGTGCGTATGCTCAATATGGTGACGCTTGTCGACGCTAGCTCGTGGGAAGAGCATATGGAGCAGGCTTACCGGGCGATCCCGAAACGATCTATGATGTTGTTTGCCGATCCGCGGAAGCCGCTCGGAGAATTGATTACGGCGCAAATCGAATGTGCCGACGTTTTGGTCATCAATAAAACCGACTTGGTTGACGAGGAGGCTTTGGGGCGGATGCGTTCAGCCTTGGCGGCTCTTAATCCGCGTGCGGAAATTGTGGATACGTGCGAGGGACGAGTCGAATTGGATGAGCTGCTCGGCAAGGAGCGTTTTGATCCCATGGCGACTACTCGCGGGAATCGTTGTGATTTGGAGCTTGGCCTTGAGGAAAGCTTGGATTCAACCCTGGGTCGGCAGGGCCCAAAGCACCAGCACGGTGGATACGGGATTGAGGTGTTTGTGCTGAAGGGGCGTTATCTGCTGAAGCACGATGCCTTTAAGAATCTCTTGCGAAATGGGATTCCGGGGCTTTTGCGAGCGAAGGGTTACTTTTGGTCGGATCGGCAGGAGGACCGTATCGGTTTTCTTTCGCTCGCCGGAGACAATCTCCGAATGGATTACATGGGACGTTGGTACGACGTGATGGTGAAGGATGGGTCGATTGATCGCTCTCGGATACCGGCCCCAGTCTGGAAAGCTTGGGACAGCGAGTTTGGTGACCGGCGTCAGGAAATTGTATTCATCGGGATCGACTTGGATCGTAAGAAGATCGAGGAAGAGATCGCTGCGCTACGAGTCGCCCCAGGGGCGTAGGGGCAACCCGATGCGTTTCTTTTAGCGAGAGAACTACTGCAGGAGCTCCACTAGCCAGAGGGATATGGCAGGCACGTATGTGATCAGGATCAGCACGATTCCGCTCACGATGAAGAATGGGATCATTTGAAGGGAGATCGCTCCCATCCCGACGCGTGCCATGCGAGCGGATACAAATAGGGTTCCGCCGACCGGCGGTGTGAAAAGCCCGAAGGCGAGGTTGCACACGATGATGAGCCCGAACTGAACGGGGTCGATGCCGAAGGCTGCTGCCGCTGGCATGAAGAGGGGTGCGGTGAGGAGCAAGGCGGGAAGCGGTTCGAGGAAGACTCCGACTATTACCAGAATCAGGTTTAAGAGGAGGAGGAACATGATTGGGCCGCCGGCAAACTCCTGAACGAAGGCAGCCATCTCTTGGGGTACTTGCTCGGCGGTTACGAGCCAAGAGAGTGAAGCGGTCGACGCAATTACGAGCATGACGACGGCATTGGTGGCAAATGCGTCGAGGAAGAGCGAAGGGAGTTGGCTCCACTTGAGTTCTCTTTGCACGACGACGCTTACCAGAATGCCGTACACGGTGGCGACTGCTGCGGCCTCGGTGGGAGTGAAGACACCAGACCAGATGCCGCCGAGAATGACGGTAGGCATCAAGAGCGAGGGAATGCAGCGTACGAATGTTCTGCGAACCTCGGCGAAAGAGAACGCTTTTGTATCAGCTTCGAAACCACGTGTCTTGCCCTGCCAAATACAGAGGCCAATGAGACCCGTTCCGAAGAGTACGCCAGGCATGACGCCAGCCAAGAAGAGGTCTTTTATGGATACGTTTGCGACGAAGCCGTACACGAGCATCGGAATGCTAGGAGGGATGATAACTCCTAGAGTGCCCGAGACGGCGACAAGCGCCGCGGAGTAGGCTTTGGGGTAACCGCGCTTTTCCATGCCCGGGATCATGACCGAACCGATTGCTGCAGCCCCGGCGATAGCGGAGCCGGAAACCGCGCCGAACAGCATTGAGGAAACGACAGTTACGACAGCTAAGCCGCCAGGAAGCCAACCAAATAGGGACGCGGCGAAGTCGATCATGCGCGCTCCGACTCCGCCTCGACTGAGGACAGCTCCAGCTGCGATAAAGAGTGGAATGGCGAGAAGGTGGGCTTTTTCGATGCCGCTGATAAATGCGTGGAATACGACGCCGTCGGAATAGCCGAGTTCGGCTACGGAGATTGTTCCGAGAGTCGCTATCAGGAGCGAATAGACGAGGGGGACTCCGAGTAGGATCGAAACAAGGAAGATGATGGATAGGATTGTGAGTAGCATCGTCTGAAAATTAGCTGTGTTGCTCGAGTTCTACGGATCCTCGCAAATGGAGGACTAAGTCTCTAAGTGTGAACAGGAGTGCGAAGCCCGCTCCGACCGGTAGGGCGGCGTATTGAAAGCCTACGGGCCAACCTAGCGCGACGAGGTCTTGTCCGAGGTTTGCCTGAGCGATCCTCAAGCCGCTCAGTAAGAGGAGTAGTAGCACGATGCTGGATGCGGCGTTTGCTATCGTGTTGGTCCAGCGTTGTGCCCCTTGGGGCAGGAGGTTGACGGCCTCGGCCACCCGCATGTGGGATCGGCGACGCGTGGCGGAGACGCCTCCAAGGAAGATCGCCCAGATCATCAGGAAAACGGAAAGTTCGCTGGACCAGGCGACATCGAATTTGAATACGAACCGCGAGAGGACGTTTCCAAACATCAGGATAACGATCGCGAATCCGCACCAAATCACAGTCCAGTCGATCGCGTTCCCCAAGTATCTAAAAAGCGGAGTTTCATCGCCTGCTGGGTATTCCGATAGCCAAGCGGTCCTCGAGTTTAGTATCAACGAGCCAACTACGAAAGTTATCAATCCTCCCAAGGAGAGTGACAATGAGAGAGGGAAGGAAATGGGTTGGCTTGAATAGGAGTCTTCCAGAGGTCCAGTGGGAAGCTCTTCTCCGGTTTTGATTGCTTGGGAGTCAGCCAGAAGCAGATCGACTTGGTTTCCGTATCGGTCTCTCGCTTGATCGTAAACTGAAGTCACCGCTTCTTGGAAAGGTTTCAAGTCGGGACGATGGACGGATGCTCCTCGTTGAACCATTTCCTCCAAAAGCCGTGGTTCGCTTTCCTTCACTCGTTGCCGACTAAAGTCACCGGCTTCTTTGGCGGCTCGTTTAACCGCAGCCTTGTCAGCTTCCGAAAGTTTCTTCCATGTCGATTCGGCGACCGTGAACGGGGTGGGGCTATAGATGTGGCTGGTGAGGCTGATTCGAGGCGCTACTTCGAAGAAGCGCATGGAATAGATCGTATCCAAGGGATTTTCCTGTCCGACGACGGTACCTTGCTGTAGGGCAAGATAGACTTCGGGGGCCGGGATGATGACGGGGTTGTATCCAAATGCCTCTACCATCGATCTTAACGACTCGTTCGGGTAGACTCGCATTTTCTCTTTGTTGCTTTCTCCAGGAGGGGCGAGCGGGATGGTGGTCGTGAATTGCCTGAATCCGGCTTCCCAAGTCGCGAGTACCCGGATGCCCGTTTTCTTTGCTAGACCCTCGAACTGCTGGGCGACCCAAGGGGATTCATCATAGAGTCGCCAACCTTGCTCGTAGTTGTCGACCAGATACGGAAGGGTTAATAGATTTAGGTTGGGATAGTGGGGGGCGTAGGAGCCCGTTGCGGTGATCGTGAAATCCAAGCCGCCCAGTTTCATTAGCTCGATTGCTTTAGGATCGTTGGCGAGCTGGCCGGAGTGGAACACCCGGACCTCGAGGCGTTGTTCGCTGTATTCGCTGACGAGTCGGGCGAATTCCTCACTGGCGATTTGCCGAGTGGCGGTGGGGCCGTTGGTGTGGCTAAGGGTGAGGATCTTCTTTGCGTATGCTGGTTGGGTCGCAAGTAGGAGTGCGAACGCGATCAGCCACGCAACGAGACCCAAATTTTGGGCACGAGCGTTCATAGGGGTAGGCAATTTGGATAAAAGGCTAGGCGAAGAGTGACGGCTAGTTTTCGCAAGCGTTCAAAAGAAAGCCCAAGCTACGAGAAAAATAGTGCTTAACTCTTGAGGGCGTAAGGGCTGCGGGGGCTTGGGGAGCCACTCCTGCATGGGGTTTGGCGGGTCGGCGCCCCGCCCTACAGTTGGGAGGCTGTAGGGTGTCGTGTTGAGGCGACGAGAGTGGGGTGGGTGCGGGAATCTTTTAGTAAAGTAAGCTGGGCAGCCAGAGGGATAGTTGGGGGATGAAAACCAGCAGTAGGAGCACAACAAGTAGCGGAACTAGGAAAGGGAGGGTTGATTTCACGCACTTTTCGAAGGGAGTGTCTGCGACTTTTGCGAGGACGTACAGTACCATGCCTACGGGCGGGGTAAGCAGACCGATCATTAAGTTTAAAATGACGATGATGCCGAGGTGTACTGGATCTATCCCTACAGAGGAAGCTACGGGCAGGATCAAGGGCACGATGATGGTGATCGCGGCGATGGTCTCCATGAAGAAGCCGATGGAGAACACGATCATCATGATCATTAGGAGGAGCAGGACCTTGTTGTCTGTGAGCGTTAGCAAGCCCGAGGCGAGGTGTTCGGCGACTTGGTTTGCGGTAAGAACCCAAGCGAACAAGGCTGCTGCGGAAACGATCATTAGCACTGAGGCAGTGGTTTTGATCGTATTCATGGCGGCATGTACAAGGCTCGTCCAAGTGAGTGTCTTGTAGACCACGAAACCAATGAAAATGGTGAAGGCGACGGCAGCGACCGCGGCTTCGGTTGGCGTGAATACGCCGGAGATGATCCCGCCCACGATGATGGCAGGAGTGATCATAGGGAAGATGGCCGCTTTTCCGGAGGAGAGAAGGCGAGGGAGGCTGAAGGCGGCATCTTTCGGGTAGTTGCGTTTCTTGGCGTACCAGGCGACCATGGCCATGAGGGACAGGGCCATGAGCATTCCGGGAATGATGCCTGCGGCAAAGAGCTCGCCTATCGATTGCTCGGCGATGACTCCGTAGATGATCAGTGGCAGGGAAGGAGGGATGATGGGGCCAATCGTCGAAGAGGCGGCGGTGACGCCCACGGCGAAGCCTTTGTCGTAGCCCGCGTCTTTCATCGCTTTGATTTCGATAGCGCCCAGTCCTCCGGCGTCGGCGACCGCGGCGCCGCTCATGCCGGCGAAGACGACGCTTGATCCGATGTTGACGTGGCCGAGACCGCCTGGCGTCCAGCCGACGATCGCTTTGGCGAAATTGAAGATCCTGTCGGTCACTTGGGCGGCATTCATCAAGTGCCCGGCAAAGATGAAGAAGGGAATGGCTATGAGGGGGAAGCTGTTGGTGCCGTTGATGATGGTATGAACCGCGGCGGTGGCGGGTAAGCCATTCGCGAAAAATATGGCGAGACCGCTTAAGCCAAGCGCCACATGGATCGGCGTGCCGATGCCCATGAGGGCGAACAATAGAACGAGAGCTACTATGATTTCTGGCATGCGTTAGTCCTCGGCTGTAGCCTTCTCATCGAGTTCTTTGTAGATTTCTTCGCTGCTTTTGCCTGCGAATCCTTTGATGCGATTTGCGGCGAACACGGCGGAGACGATCAAGGTCGCCGCCACGAATCCGTAGATGGCAGCTTTGGGAAAGTTGACGGAGACCAGGCTCTGATCGGTGTCCGCCATGAGGAAGAATGCGAATACGCCCAGTGCGAGGTAGTAGGCGAATCCCGCGACCTCTGAAACGAGAGCGAGGGGCTTTGAGTTGGGTCGAGGGGCGAGGCGATGGATGACTTCCAAAAAGATGTGCTCGCCGCGGTGGACGACGCTGAGGGAGCCGGAGAATACGAGTCCGATCAGCAGGTAGCGAGCGATCTCTTCTGTCCAGCCCAGGCTGTCGTTTAAAAAGTAGCGGGTGAAAAACTGCAGGAACACGATGACCATCAGGGCGCTGAAAAGGATCAATGCTGGCCAGTCTAGCCACGTGATCGTGTTTTCGGATTGCGACTCTTCGGCGTCTTTGGGGTGTGTATTCATAGTGTCTATACTATTGAGGCGACGGCTTTGCTTGGGAGTTACGGCGTGCCGCGAGCGGCAGCCCTACAATTGATGTACTATCATTGTGGGGCGAGCGTTTGGAGTCGGTCTAGCAGTTCTGGGGTGAATGGCATGTTTTCTCCACGTAAGGCTGGTAGAACCTGTTGTCGAAAGGCCTCTCGGTCTGAGTCGATGACAGTGATGCCTTGTTCTGGATACCAGGAGAGGAGGTCGATTTCTTGTTTTCTCACCTCTTTGTTGCAGCGTTCGGTGGCTCGTTGCAGTACCTCGCGAAGTTTCTCTGCGTCATCCTCTCCGAGGCGGGACAGCGTTTTGCCGGCGGCGATGACGATGAGGGAATTGGCGATATGGCCGGTAAGGTTGATGTGGCTTTGAACCTCGTAGAAGCGCTTGTACTTGATGGTGGTGAGCGGGTTTTCTTGGGCGTCCACTACTCCTTGTTGCAGGGCGAGGTAGGCTTCGGAGAAAGGTATGGGGGCGGGATTTGCTCCTGTCTCCTCGGGCATCATCATGAAGGGCCTCGCGTTTGGGACGCGGATTTTGAGGTTTTCCATGTCTGCGGGAACCCGAATGGGCTTGTTTGAGGTCGTGTGCCGAAAGCCGTAGTAGATCAGGCTTACGATTTCGTCGCCGGTCGCTTGCTTGTACTTGTCTACAAGTTCTCGATACAGGTCGCTTTGGCTGTAGGACTGCCAGTGGGCGAAGTCTTTTATGGCGTAGGGGTAGTCGGAGATGGCGAGAGGCGGATAGTGTTGGGCGGCGAGGGATGGTCCGGTGTAGATGATATCGATGGAACCTAGGTCGACCGCTTCGTTGATGCTGACTTCGTTGCCCAGCGAGGAGGCGGCGTAGACCTCGATGTTGTATTTTCCGTCGGTTAGGCGGGCGAACTCGTTCGCGGCCCAGAGAGCCTCTTGGTGGTAGGGCGAGCTGACTTCGTAGACGTGGGCCCAGCGGAGCGTTTGCACGCTGTAGGCGCGCTGGACCAGGAAGTAGACTGTCGAGGCGGCGACGCACGACAACAACAGGAGTGTCGGCAGGTAGGTACGAAATCGTTTCATCCAGGGGCGGAGGGAAGGGGGAAAGGCGGGTAGAGGGAAAAGGGGCGGGCTCTAAAAGTCAAAGAGGATAGTGTGGTAGGGCTCGACCGCCGGGCGAGCCGCAATGCAGGATTCATTCTTCGCGGCGTGCCCGGCGGTCACGCCCTACCTCGTTTTGAAAGCTGCTTGCGATAGTCTGCAACTAAGGGCTGACTGGGTTCGTTAGCTCGATGTTGGAAGAAATGGCGCTGCTGAAAATTGTTAATCTAGAGAAATCTTATGTGAATGCTGACGGAGGTCGTCAGCTGATTCTGTCGGTACCGCAGTTCTCGTTGGAGGCTGGAGGCCAGATGGCGATCAAGGGGCCGAGCGGCTGTGGGAAGACGACTTTCTTGCACTTGATTTCTGGCATAGTGAAGCCGACTAGTGGTTCGATTTCCGTGGGCGATGTGCGAGTGGATGAATTGGGAGAGGCGGCTCGTGATCGCTTTCGGGCGCTTAACATTGGCTACGTTTTTCAGAGCTTTCATTTGATGCGGGACTTTAGCGCCTTGGAGAATGTGGAGCTGGGCATGTCTTTCGGGGCGAAGGTGGATCGTGCTCTGGCGAAGTCGCTCTTGGAGCGGGTGGGGCTTGGGGACCGCATCGATTATCGGGCCTCGCAGCTATCGGTTGGACAACAGCAGCGAGTGGCGGTGGCGCGGGCTTTGGCGAATCGTCCGAAGCTGGTTTTGGCGGACGAGCCGACGGGAAGCTTGGATGAGAGGGCGAGTGACTTGGTCGTCTCCCTGCTGCAAGAGCTGTGTAGGGAGAATGGGGCGGCTCTTTTGTTGGTGAGCCACGAGAGGGAGATTGTGGATCGCTTTGAGCAGAAAGTGGATTTTGGAAAGCTGAACACTGCTTTGGCGGTTGAAGGAGGAGTGGAGTCGTGAGCCCTGTCCGAATCGCGATCAAAGGGCTGCGGAGCCGCGCCTTGAGTAGTGTAGTGACTGCCGGTTCGATGGCGCTCTCCGTGTGTCTGCTGCTTTTGGTTTGGGCGTTCAAGTCGGAGGCGGAGCGGAGCTTTGCGTCGGCAGATGGAGGATTTGATGCGGTTTTGGGGCCGAGGGGGTCGAAGCTGCAGATCGTGCTCAATGCCTTGTATCATTTGGACGAGTCGCCTGGGTTGCTGAAACGGAGCGATTATGAGCAGATCAAGGGGCACCCAGCGGTAGCGGCTGCCTATCCGATCGCGGTGGGGGATAATTATCAAGGTATCCGTTTAGTTGGTACGGTGCCGGAATATTTGAGCGATCACAAATATCGTGCGGATGAAGGTTTCGAGTTATCGGGGGACGGACGCGTTTTCGCCAGCGACAAGCTAGAGGCGGTCGTGGGCGGCATGGCGGCGAAGCGCTTGGGGTTGACGGTTGGCGATACGTTTCACCCGTACCATGGACTCCAATACGAACCTTCGGCGCGACACGAGGAGCTCTACACTGTGGTAGGCGTGCTGGAACTGACAGGGACGCCTGCGGATCGGGTGATCTGGATTCCGGTGACCGGTATTCAAAATATGGAGGGGCACGCGGCGGCTGCAGCGGACTCGGTCAGCGCGGTATTGGTTAAGTTTCATCCTGGGGCGCGTACGGCAGGGTTTCAGTTGAACATGCTCTACAATCGGCAAGGAGACCGTTTGACGCTAGCTTGGCCGGCGAGCCAGAGCGTGCTTCGTTTGTTCGAGAAGTTGTCCTGGTTCGATCTCGCTCTGCGGGCGATCGCGGTCCTGGTGGCGTTGATTGCGGCTGCGGGAGTGATGGCGACCTTGTATAATGCGATGAGCGAGCGGCGGCGGGATATCGCCTTGTGGCGGGCCTTGGGGGCTCGGCGGCGGGTGGTGTTTGGCATTGCTACGATGGAGTCGCTGGGGATTTCGGTCGCGGGACTTGTGGGGGGAGTGGCCTTGTATCTCGTGTTTGGCTATTTCGCTGCTGAGTTTGTGCGGGAACAGGCTGGGGTCAGTCTGGGTCTATTGGCTCCGAACGCAGCCTTTTGGGCGGTGCCTGTAGGAGTTTTGACGATCGGTTTTTTGGCGGGGCTAGCCCCGGCGTTTAAGGCTTATTCAGTCGATGTTACGAAGGATTTGTTATGATGAGGAATTTTGTATTTAAGAATTGGATTCAGTTGAGCGCGGCCCTGTCGGCTCTCTTGGTTTTGGGTGGATGCTCGGGCGGGCATGACCACGATCATGATCACGACCACGGGCATGGGCATGCGCACCATGCTCCTCATGGCGGGGCGTTGACGATGTTGGGCAACCATGCGTATCAGCTGGAGTTGCTGACGGCTCCTGAGTCGAAGCAGGTGAAGCTGTATGTTCTGGACGGCGGGGCGGAGAACTTTGTGCGGATCTCTAGCGAATCGCTCGAAGGGGTGGCTACTTTTGGTGGGCAGACCTGGAATCTGACGTTTAAGGCTGTGGCGAACACGGCGACTGGGGAAACGGTGGGCGACACGTCTTATTTTGTGGCGGAGTCGGAGGTTGTTTCCAAACTGGCGAAGTTCGATCTCGGTTTCGACCAGCTGTCGATTCGCGGCAAGGTTTTTGAATCTGTGAAGCTGCCATTCCCGGAGGGAGCCCACTGAGTAGAGTGATATGAAGACGCGTTTTTATTTTTTGAGAGAGCTTGGACTTGCTTGCCTGGTGCTCATGGCGGGCGCTTTGGAGGGAGTTGGTAAGGAGTATCAGCGGGTCAGCTTCGATCAGTTGGCGGCCATGCTCTATGAACCGGAGCCTCCAGAGGAAGGGAAGAAGAAGACGATCCGCAAAGAGCGGGAGTACCTCGAAGGTTTTGTGCCTGCGGAGGTCTTGGGATTGGATGGGAAGGCTGTCGAAATCCCGGGCTACATGCTGCCGACTTCGATTGAAGGGGAGAAGGTGAGGGAGTTTCTGCTGATGCCGGATACGGATAGCTGCTGCTACGGGGTGATGCCTGCTCTCAACTCGTTCGTCTTCGCCCGGGCAAAGAAAGGGGTGAATCTTTTCGATAACGTGCCGGTGCGGATACGCGGCAAGCTCGCAGTCGAAGAGGTGTGGCAGGGCGGCTTTTTTAGCCACCTCTACTTCGTGGAAGTGGAGGAGCTGGCAGTCGGTTTTGGCACGACGGGAGTTCCGGCGGTGATCGAGCCTTAGAAGCTTTGTTGCAAGGCGATTGCATTAGATGTTGACCTTATCGCAATGGGATTGCGATAAGCGGGCATGAGTTTTGCGGAAAGAGAAACCGTTTTGCAGGTCGAAGAGGGGAATCAGTTGGCTCCCAAGTTTGATGACAAGGGGCTGATCCCTTGTGTGACCCTGCATGCGGAGAGTCGCGAGGTGTTGATGTTCGCCTTCATGAATGCGGAGGCGTTGGAGGCTACCTTGGCTAGCGGTTTCGCTCACTACTGGTCGCGTTCGCGCCAGAAACTTTGGAAGAAGGGCGAGAGCTCTGGGATGACTCAGAAGGTGGAGCGGGCTTTGATCGACGACGATCAGGACTGCGTGGTGCTTGAGGTGAGCTTGGCTACGCCAGACGCGGGGGGAGACGAGGCGTCTTGCCACGTGGGTTACCGTAGCTGTTTTTATCGTAAGGTAGAGCTCGGAGAGAAGTCCGAGGTGCGGAATCTGGAATTCATCGAGGCGGAAAAAGCTTTCGATCCGAACGCGGTGTACGGTGATGCGCCGAATCCAACTCAGCTCTAGTTTTCATGAGCGCGGAGTGTTGCGGAACGACGAGCCCGACGGGTAGCCGGGGATGGCTGGATTGGGCGGCGATTAGCATGTCGCTCGTCTGTGGTGTCCATTGTCTGGTGACGCCGATCCTGCTGATCTCTCTACCGATTCTGGGCCGGACGTTCTGGGTGGACGAGAATTTCCATCTCTGGATGTTGGCTCTGGTTATCCCGACGACTACGCTCGCGGTTCTCTCTGGCTGTCGACGGCACAAGGACCGCTGGGTTGCGATCTGTTCGGTGGTGGGGATCTTTTTGTTGGCGGCCGCTTTGTGGATGGAGGTCGCTCAGTTGGGCGGATCTGGAGCGGCGGCGGCTGAATGTGCGGAGGGGGCGAGTTGTTGCGAGGCTCCTGCGGATCTGGCGGAAGCTGGACGGGTGGCCATTTCGGTGACGGCTAACGAGCTGGTGAACGTGTTGGGCGGATTGTTTTTGGTGTTGGGGCATTTCCGGAATTTCCGCCTTTGCCGCAAGGACGACTGCTCGCACGAGGATTGAGGCGGTCGAGTCGTGTTGGGTGGGACGATTTGCTACGGAGGTGTGACGCGCTATTGGGCGGGGCGCCCGGCGTGGCGGCTAGAGTTTTTTCTTATAAATAGGCATGTTCTCATTGAATGTGAAAGGTAGGGCGGCCTCGCCGTCTGCGTCCCGCCGTAGCCTTGCAGGCTGTTGCAGAACTCATCCCAGTTTGGCATTGTGAGCTAGGCACGCTTGCT
>NZ_JAENIL010000007.1 GCF_016595505.1 Pelagicoccus mobilis
TAAAGCACCGCGCTACCTTACATACACGACACCACCCTAGCAGTTCATTCCGTGCACTCAGCGCATTCCGCGGTGCCCCGTCCACTCTAACTCGTAACAACATTTTCCTCGCTCTGTCGCCACGATCGCATGTTCTTCCTGTGCCATGAGCAGTAACGAGCGGTCCCCCTTTCATCCAATCAAGGCAGTCGCCATCGATCTCGACGGAACCCTCCTCTCGCCTGACTATTCAATCAGCGAGGGAAACCGAGCCGCACTGGAGGAACTTCACGAGGCAGGAGTCGAAATCATCCTGGCCTCTGGGCGACACTACGTGAGCATGCTCCCCTACGCCCGCTCTCTCCCTCAGGTTCGCTACATGGTTTCAGCACAGGGAGCCTACGCATCAGACGTAGATGACACGCAAACCATCCACGAGACCCATATGCCCACGGAGGACGCGGCTAAGGCTATCGACTTCGGTCTCGAACACGGACTCTCCATCGTCGTCTACACTGCTAGCGGCATCCATACTCTCAGCACCGGCAAGTGGATCGACTACTACAACGATCTAGCGGGCCTCGAATCGACCCGATCCACAAAAGAGGAAGTCCTTTCCCAACCTGTTTTCAAAGTCTCCTACTTCGAATCAGTTGAACGTCTCGACGAGATCCAGGAGCATCCGTTCCTCAAAAACAGCCATCTCTACACCGTCCGTAGCCTGCCGAATATCTTCGAGCAAGCGGACCCGACCACCAGCAAGGCCTCCGGCCTTGCCCCGCTCATGGCCAAGCTAGGCATCAAGCCAGAGGAGCTGGCCACCTTCGGCGACGCCAACAACGACATTCCGATGTTCGAGTACTCCGGCTTCTCAACAGCTATGGATCGCGCGAATCCAAACGTCAAAGCCGCTGCCACCCTTTCATCCCCCGATGGCCCTCCAGAAACCTCCTTCGCCCGCGCCATCGAAGCGATGAAGGCCCACTTCTCTAGTTAAAGGTAGCAGCAGTTGTCCCCAACGGCCACTCTCACGCCTAGCAACTGTCACCCTAAACCTGTTCTTGCCGAGCTCCGCCCGATCCCCTAAACGCTCTCTCCGATGAAAATCGTTATCGTTGGAGCTGGCGAAGTCGGCACCCATTTGAGCGAAACCCTAAGCGTCGACGACCACGACGTGACGGTGATCGAACGCGACGACACGCTCGCAAACACGCTCTCGGAAACCGTTGATGTCCGCGTAGTTAAAGGCAATGGAGCCTCTGCGGGCACACTGCTCAAGGCGGGGGCGAGCAAATGCGACTTCTTCCTTGCGATGACCTCGTCCGACGAAACGAACCTCGTTTCCGCTTCACTCGCCAAAGCTCTCGGAGCGACGAAAACCTTCGCCCGCGCCCACGACGCCACCTACCGGGACAATTCCCTCATCAACCACCAGCGTCACTTCGGAATCGACCACCTGGTCAACCCGGAAGCCCTTGCCGCGGTCGAACTCGCCAAGCGAATCCGCAACCCCGGACGGGTCGCTGTCGAGGATTTCGGACGCGGACAAATCGAGGTAAAATCCATCGAAATCCAACCCGGGGCCAAAGTCTGCAACACTCCGCTCAAAGACCTTCGCCTCCCCGGAAACATCCGCATCGGCCTCATCCAGCGGGGAGAGGAGAACATTGTCGCCAACGCCAACACAACCCTCTCAGTCGGAGATCAGGTAACAGTTTTCGGTCATCCAGACTCCCTTTTCGAAACCAAGGCCCTTTTCGACCCCAAGTCGAAAGGCTCTGCCAAGATCACAGTTACGATCCTGAGCGGATCCGAAATCGCAATCTCTCTCGCTCGCCTACTTTCAAATCCGCGTTTCAAGATCCGTATCATCGAAAAGGACCTCAAACTCTGCCACACCTTGGCAGAACGCCTTCCGAGCGTGACCATGATTCACGGCGACGGCACTTCCCTCCGCGTTCTCGAGGAAGAGGAAGTGGGTCACTCCGACTTCTTCGTCGCCTGCCGCAAGGATGACGAGGACAACATCATGACTTGTCTCCAGGCTTTCAAGCTGGGAGCCAAGCACAGCATGCTTGCCATCAATCGAGCCGACTACATCGAGATTCTGGAGAAACTAAACGACAACCTCGGAATCGAACTCGCCGTTTCTCCACGTGTCGCCGCTACGAATGAAGTGCTTCGCTACATCGGCAAAAAACCATTTATCGAACTAGAAGATCACGAGCACCAAGAGCTCGACAACAACTACATCATCGAGCTCGATATCGCCGAAAAATCCGCTGTAGTAAACAAGCGGATACGCGATATCGAATGGCCAGACGAGTGTGTACTCGTAGGTCACGAGCACAATTACATGCCCAAGACGCCGACAGGCGACGACGTCTTGCAAGCCGGAGATTCGATCATCGCTATCATTTGCAAAAATCGGATCAAAGAGCTGCTAAAGCTCACGAAGTAGCGATCGGAACGACCCCTTCACAATGAACTTCCCACTCGTATCCAAACTGATCGGCATCGTGATGCTCATTCTCACGATCGCATTTATGATCTGTCTTGGCGTCGCGTACGGGCTCGATTCAGAGGAAGTCGTCGGCACCACAACTCTCGCCTACTATACCACCATCGGTGTATCCATCTTCGGAGCGATACTCTTCTTTTGGATAGGTCGAACTCACTCCAAGAAGTTCTTTCGCAAGGAAGCCCTTTGCACAATTGGACTCGCTTGGATTCTCGCGAGTCTGATCGGCTCCATGCCTTATGTAATGATTCTCGAATACGCGACCTTAGCAGATGCGATATTCGAGAGTACATCAGGGCTCACCACAACAGGTGCTTCCGTTTTCACAAACCTTGAGACATTCCCACCAAGCCTCATGTTCTGGCGCTGTTTGAGCCAATGGATCGGCGGGATGGGAGTCGTTGTATTCTTCGTGGCAGTATTGGGCTTCATTGGAGTCGGAGCAAAAATGCTCTACGCGAACGAAGCTTCCGGCACCGTTTCCGAGTTCGAGGAAAGCCGTATCCAATCTACGGTGGCGCGACTTGTATGGGTGTACCTTGGATTATCCATCGCGTGCTGCCTGTCCTACTGGGGTGCAGGCATGAACTGGTTCGACGCGATCAACCACACCTTCACCACGGTTTCCACCGCAGGATTCAGTACCCGTACCGACAGTTTTGCCGCATTCGAAAATCCCACCATCGAGTGGATCGCCATCATCTTCATGATGCTTGCCGGACTGAACTTCCTGCTACTTCTCCGCCTCGTCATGGGCAAAGTGCGCTTCGCAAAGCGGAATACCGAGTTTGTAGCCTACATCATCATCATGGTCGTTTCCTCCGTGATGGTTAGCCTCTATCTCATGCTCGATGGTACTGCCTGGGATGCTGAACACGCCTTCCGTTCCGGCACCTTCCAGGTGGTCTCGATCATGACCACCACCGGGTTCTCGACAGAAGACTTCGCCGTCTGGAGCGCCTTGCCTCAAATGATGCTGCTCCTCCTGATGGTGATCGGAGGCTGCTCTGGGTCAACCGCTGGTGGCATTAAAATCTCGCGGCTGGTGATCGCAGTCCGCCTCACCTTCGTGAGCGTCGAGCGCTCGTTTCGTACCCGCGTCGTTCGCCAAATCCGACTCAACGGAAACACGCTTAGCCAACAAGCGGTCAACGAAGTGACCGCCTATCTCGTGCTCATCGGAAGCGTCATTTGCGGGTCAATCATCTTGGTCTCCATTTTCGAAACCACCCACGAGGTAGACACCTGCCTCTCTGTCGTCTACGCGACACTCTTCAACGTCGGCCCTGGCATCGCCGAAGTAGGCCCATCCGAAAACTTCGGTTTCCTACACTCGCATACGAAACTCTTTTTGTCCCTGCTGATGGTTATGGGCCGCCTCGAGCTGTACGCCATCCTCGCCCTCTTCGCCCCTTCCCTCTGGAAGCGGTTCTCGTAAAGGTAGGGTCCGACCGCCGGGCGGACCGAGCCAACCCCAACTCAAATGTCCGACAGCACAAAGCGATTCTCCGACCGAGTCGAAAGCTACATCAAATACCGCCCCAGCTACCCCTCCGACACTCTCGACTCCCTAGAAAAGATCACGTGTAATGGTAAACCCATTACGATTGCCGACATCGGTTCTGGGACCGGCATATCGACCCAACTATTGCTGGAGCGAGGGCACACCGTCTTCGGTGTGGAACCCAACACCCCGATGAGAGAAGCAGCTGAGCAACAGCTCTCTCGCTATCCGAACTTCCGCAGCGTGAACGGCCGCTCGGACGCGACCCAATTACCTGACAGTTCAGTTGATCTCATAGTAGCCGCTCAGTCATTTCACTGGTTCGAGCTCGAGCCGACGAAAATGGAGTTTGTCCGCATCCTGAAGCCGGGCGGCCAACTCGCCTTGATTTGGAATGAACGCCTCACCGATTCATCTCCATTTCTCCGAGAGTACGAAGCACTACTCCAAACTCGAGCCACCGATTATCAAACGGTGAATCACTCCAATATCACCGACGAGGACATCGAGAGCTTTTTCCAACCAAACCCTATCGAAATAGTCCGTTTCCCTAACCAGCAGCTCTTCGACTACGAGGGCCTAAGCGGCCGCTGCCAATCCAGCTCCTACGTTCCAGCGGAGGGCACTGCTGGTCACGACAGTTTCTTCGAAGGATTACGCGAAATCTTCGACCGCAACGCCGAAAACGGATCCGTCAGCTTCGAATATCAGACCACCCTCTACATCGGACACCTCGAGCATTTCTCTTATGAATAGGCGCGGGGTAGGGCTGACTGGCCCAGTCAGCCGCGATGCAGGATCAAGGCTCTACGGCGAGGCCGCCCTACCTTCCGATCTTAGGATGAATACGCCTATTCAAAAGAAGAACGACGCTAGGCCTGGGAATTAGCGCCTCTCGAGCAGATCCCCCCAAAAAGGTGGTTCGGCCGCTCCGCGGGCGAACGAGGACTCGGGCACAAAAAAACGCGACTCCCTCGGGAGACGCGTTTCGAAAATCGATGTTGCTTGAAGCGGAACGGACTATTCTTCGCCATCGTCGCCGATCGCTTCGACCGGGCAGCCTTCGAGAGCTTCCATGCAAAGGTCGATACCTGCTTGGTCTTCTGGCTGCTTGAACACGAACGAGTAAGCTTCGTCGTCGTTGCGAGTGAAGAAATCTGGGGCTGTTTCACGGCAAAGGTCACAGTCGATGCACTGCTCGTCTACGTAAAACTTTCCGGCTGCGTTGTCTGACCACTTTTCGGATTTGTCTGCCATAATTGCGTATAAATCGAAATCTGCCCCCCTCTGTCAAGAGGCGAACGCCTAGCGATCAAGCCAGCTCATCACCCCCTCAACCGTGCGGGCAACCGCCCCACGACTGGCTGAGTGCCAAGCACGACCTCCCTCACCCATCCTCGAACGCGCTTCGGAATCCTGACTCAATTCCAACAAAGCCTCAACAGCCTCCTCCTCCGTGGAGACCTCTCGAGCCGCGCCGTGTTGAATCAAACCTTCCCGAATACTGCGGAAATTCGACATTCCCGTACCAAAAACCATCGCCTTGCCGAGAACTCCGCATTCGACCGGGGTCTGGCCCTCGGTGTGCGGCGCGAGCGACTTCCCGACAAAGGCCAAGTCCGCGAGCTGCGTCAACGCCCTCAGCTCTCCATGCGTATCCGCAATCAGGATATCGATCTCACGCTCCGGAGCTCCACGACTCTTGAAATGCCAACGTAAATCCTCTGCTGCCACCTTCAGCATCGCCTCGATCTCATGACGACGTTCCGCGTGCCGCGGCACGATAAGCAGCTTCGCCGATGCATCCTTCTCACGGATAGCGCGATAGGCCTTGATCAACATCTCCTCCTCACCCGGCCAAGTTGAAGATCCAAGCAAAACAAAACCATCGCCCAGCTCCAATTCTCCACGCATCGTAGATCGTGTCGCGACATCAAGGATCGGCTCGATCATCACATCCACCTTGATATTCCCCGTCGTCTTCACTCTTTCCGCAGCCGCCCCTAGGGCGATAAAACGCTCTCGATCCATCTCAGAGCAGGCATAAACGCAGGTAGTATCCACGAGCATACTACGAAAGACTCCCTTGATTTTGCTGGCCCTACGCAAAGAGCGATCAGACAGACGCCCATTCACCAAAACAAACGGCGTTCCATGATTCCGAGCTTGCCGTATATGCTCAGGCCAGAGCTCAGTCTCAGCGCAAATGGCAACATCAGGGGAAATCTGATCCCACACGCACTTACTGAAAAAATAGAAATCGACCGGAAAGTAGGAAATTCCAACCGCTAAGTCAGCATACTTTTCCTTAGCCAGAGCATACCCTGTGCTCGTTGTGACCGTAAGATAAATCTCGATACTCTCCTCTTCCGAGAGAGCTTTCAACAATGGCTCGATCGCAAGCATTTCGCCTAGACTCACCGCCTGTATCCAGATTCTTCGCACTCCCTTTTTCTTTTCAGGCACGTTCATGCCTTTTCCGAAACGAGTTCCAAAACGTTCTCGGTAACCACCTCGCTTGCGCATGTGCAGCACATAGCTCGGCAGCGTCAGCAACCACAGCGGTAAAAAGAGGACTCTATAGATCCAGATAAACACCCGCCTTCAAAACCAACTCTTTTCCCCCAAAGCAAGCCTGCTCCATGCGCAAAGGTAGGGTCCGCCCGCTGGCCGCGCGCCGCCGTAGCCTCTGGCGAAGGAGTGGCGGACCGCATTGCAGGATCAAGCCCCCTGCGTCTCGCCGGGCCGTCGAGCCCTACCTTGTACAACCCCACCGTCGGCTCTCCTTTCCCCTTACCCCCTCATTGACAAGCCGTTGGCCCGACCTATGCTCCGCCTTTCAAAATATGGATCACCTTCACGCATACTGGAGAATGGAGTACGTGAAGCAGGAAAAAACGCCTGCTGAACGGCACCCCTTTGTCGATTTGCCGAAAATGGACGACGACCGGGCTACCCTGGTTCTTTCTCGCGAGCAGCATAGCTTCATCTTGATGAACCGCTACCCCTACAACGCGGGCCACCTCCTCATTCTCCCCTATCGAGAAGTTCCTGACCTTGAAGACCTTAGCGACGAGGAACTGCTTTGCTTCACTAAAACGACCCTAAAAGCCAAACAACTCCTCGCCAAAGCATTGAATCCCAACGGCTTCAACATCGGCATCAATCTTGGCGAAGCCGCTGGAGCGGGCGTTCCCAAACACCTGCACCAGCACGTAGTACCTCGCTGGAGCGGAGATACCAACTTCATGCCTGTTCTCGGTTCCACCCGCGTCCTCCCCCAGTCCCTCGAAGCCATGTGGGACCACCTGAAGGAAGTGTTAAGGAGTGAATGGTAGATGGTGATTTAGCTTCGCCACACGTACCTGATCAAAAACTCACAACTTCACACTCGCTACTCCAAACTCTTACCCAATGCCCTCCCGTAAGATCCATTTCCAGAGCCCTCGCCAACTCAGCGAGCTCTACTGCAGCCACGAGGAAAACCTCGAACTGCTCGAAAAAACCTTTTCCGCAAAAGTCGTCGCCCGAGACAACTGGGTTCAAATCGACGCTGACGAAGAAGAGATCATCGATTCTGTCGCCGACGTGTTTTCTCTCCTTCAAGAGGGCCGCGAACAAGGCCTCGCCATCAAAGACGGAGACTTCCAAAAGACAGTCGAAGGCGTCGCAGCTGGGCAAAAAGAAGAGCTCGCGTCCCTCTTCGAACGGGGATCCGTCATAAAGACGAAGCGTAAAAGCATTGTTCCCAAGACCTTAGGTCAAAAACGCTACCTTCGCTCGATATTCGACCACGACATCGTCTTCGGCATCGGCCCTGCCGGAACAGGCAAGACCTACCTCGCCATGGCCGCGGCCGTCTCCCTTCTACTGGAAGGCAAAGTCGAACGCATCATCCTCAGCCGTCCCGCCGTCGAAGCTGGCGAAACCCTCGGATTCCTTCCAGGCGACCTGCAGGAGAAGATTCTGCCCTACCTTCGCCCCCTCTACGACGCCCTCGGAGACATGCTCAGCCCCTCCGACGTAGAAAAGCTCACCGAACGCGGAGTCATAGAGATTGCCCCCCTCGCCTACATGCGTGGCCGCACCTTAAGTAATTCCTTTGTCATCCTTGACGAAGCCCAAAATACTACCTCAGAACAAATGATGATGTTCCTCACCCGACTAGGGGAAGGAAGCCGCATGGTCATCACCGGCGACCTCACTCAAGTCGATATCCCCAAGTCCCGCTCCTCCGGTCTCCTCGAAGTCAAAAACATCCTTAAGAACCTGAAAGGCATAAACTTCCACTTCTTCGAAGACACCGACGTGGTACGCCACCACCTGGTGCAAAAAATCATCCAAGCCTACGACCGCTACCGCGACACCCATCATTGACCTCCAAAAAAGAGGCTTGCAGCCGATACGATTACGGACAGTTCAGCCAACCTTCACTAAACAAAGCGCAAGAAACACGTGTCCTAAATTGAATCATTTGATCCACAGAGAGTCTCTCCTGATATGCCTGTATCCGAGCAGATAAAGGCGTGGTTCCAAAAGACCTTTCCCAAAAAACGGAAACGTCGCACGGAAACGCCTTCGACCTTGCCCAAATACCTCGAGGAAAGCTCGTTGGTAGGTGCTTTGGTCTTTCTGACGACCGTTGCCCTCATCGTCATCACCAGCTTTGTCGGGATCAAACCAAGCGGATTCCAGATCCTACCAAATCAGATCCCATCCATCCGCATCGTAGCGGCCGAAGCCTTCTCATACCGCTCCGAGATCCAAACCGAGCGCAAACGCCAGCAACTCCTGGAAGCCGCCCCCCATGTCTACAAAATCGACATGGAACCCTACGACACCTTCGAACAGCACGCCCGCGAGCTGATCAAGGACATGGAGGACTTCAAGGGAATCGAGGAAGACCTCTCCGCCGCCCAGGCTCAACGCCGCATCGATAGCTTCACCAGCGACTTCAACGCCAAGGGCAACTACCGCGTCTCCCCCGAGAGCATCACCACTATCCTCTCCACCGCCGATCTCGATACCATCAACGAGCTCGTCAACACCGGCCTGATCAGCATCAAAGAAAGCTTCAAACTCGGAATCTACGACGAGGACGACCCCACCTTCACCTTCGGACAAGGAGCCGTCGCCATCTTCCACATCGCGAACCAGGAGAACAAGATCGGCCAAAAACGGGTCGAGTCCATCGAGGACGCACTCCGCTCCGTCCGCATCAACATAAGCGCCTCCAACGTTGCGCCCGAAACCGCCGAAGCCGCCATCCGCATCTTCCGCGACGCCCTCAAGCCAAATCTCAAGAAGAGCGCCCCAGAAATGGAAACGCTCCGCCAAGAGCTCCTAAACACCTTCAAGCCCGTAATCGAGCACGTACAAGAAGGAGAGTCCATCATCGAGCCCGGCCAGGCAGTCACTCAGGAGCAACACGAACAACTCCTCGCCTACCAACGCCATATCGCGGATCGCGACGTCAGTACCGTAGATCAGCAACTCTTCGGCAGAATGCTGCTGGTTCTGGCCATGGTCTTCGCCGCCACCTTCTATATCCGCCTCGAGCACAGAAATACCTTCCGCAGCAATGGCCGACTCGCCCTGCTCGCCCTCCTAGTCATCACCAATCTGCTGCTCGTCCGCACCTGCTTCGAACTCGCGAATGTCGAGGCCTTCCTCTACGATAGCCAGCTCTCCGCCATCATCCCCTACATCACGCCCACCATTTTGGCCCCCATGCTGGTTGCCATCCTCCTCGGCACAGGCCCGGCCTTGCTAGTCGCCCTGATGATCAGCCTCTTCACCGCGGTCATGTTCGGCAACCGACTCGACCTGCTGGTCATGTCCTTCCTCGCCGCAACCGTCGGCATCTACTTTTCTCGAAACCTCCGCAAACGCGGGCGCGTCGTCACCGCCGGTTTCGCAGCAGGCGTCAGCGTCGCGGTCTTCACCCTGCTCTTCAACCGGGCAGACGGGATCCCCTGGTCTACAATCATTTACCAAATGACAGGAGGCCTAGCCACCGGATTGATCGCTGGAGTTGTCGTCGTCGGCGTCCTCCCAATCCTCGAAGGACTCTTCAAGCGCACCACCGACATTACCCTACTCGAGCTCTCCGACTACAATCACCCCGTCCTCCGTCGCATGCAACTCGAGGCGCCCGGCACCTGGCATCACTCCCTCATGGTCGCCAACCTCGCCGAAAACGCATGTAACGTCATCGGAGCCAACGGCTTGCTTGCTCGCGTATCCTGCATGTTCCACGACATCGGCAAACTCGTAAAACCGGAATACTTCACAGAGAACCAACTCGACGGCTACAATCCGCACGACGAAAAGACGCCTTCCTTCTCGGCGCTCATCATCAAATCCCACGTCAAAGAAGGCGTAGACCTCGGCCTAACCTACAAACTGCCGCGCCCGATTATCGATGTGATTCGCCAACACCACGGCACAAATCTCATCCGCTTCTTCTTCCACAAAGCCAAGCAGCAAGCCGACGAACCCAGCCACGTCCAGGAATCGACCTACCGCTACGACGGCCCCAAGCCGCAGTTCAAGGAATCCGCTGTCATCCTGCTCGCCGACTCAGTCGAAGCCGCCTCACGCTCTCTCGCGAAAGTCACGCCGCAAAACGTCGAAGAACTCGTCGACCGCATTTTCGCTTCCAATATCGACGACGGGCAGCTCAGCGATTGCCCTATCACCATCGCCGAAGTCGCCAAGGTCCGAGAATCCTTCATTTTCTCTCTTCTCAACTCCTTGCATACCCGCATTGCCTACCCCGGCCAAAAACCGATTGAAAAGCCTGCCCGTAAAAAGGATGAACGAAAGACCGAAAGAGCCGAAGCGAATCCAAGCAAATAACCTCTGCCCAAACCTCTTCTACGAAGAGGATGACATCGAGCAACTCATCCTCACCCTCGACAAAGCCGGAGCTTTCGATGCCCCAGCTGGCGAACTCTCCCTCGCATTCGTAGACAAAGAGGAAATCGCTCGTCTGCACGACGAGTTCATGAGCGACCCGACTCCGACGGACGTCATCACTTTCCCCGGCGATCCCGATTTCGACCTCGCCGGCGAGATTTGCGTCTGCCCTCAAGTCGCCCAAGAGTACGCAGACAAAGAGGGTCTCGAATTTTCAGACGAACTCGCCCTGTATGTCATCCACGGATACCTGCACCTCTGCGGCTTCGACGACATCCAAGACGACGATCGAGCACAAATGCGCACAGCCGAGCAACAAGCCCTAGAAATCGCTCGAAACGCCAAAGTCCTCCCTACCTTCGAACTCAAAAGGTAGGCCTCGTCCGCATCCGAGCGACTCAGTTCCTCGCGCTAACGCCCAAAGGAGGGCAATGCTCCGACATTGCCGCAACAAGCAGGTCACCGACATCCCTTTCCAGTGCAGGATCAAGGTAGCGGCCATTGTCCCCAATGGCCATCTCCGATGCAGGATCCCCCAGTGCCCTTATCTCCGCCCCATCCCCTCCAACTCCTCGGGCAACACTCCCGCGGCACGCATTTCCCTCAGCCCTAGAGCCCCTGCTCGCTTAGCCAAGCGACGCCCTTCCGTATCCAAAATCAGAGCACAATGGTAAAACGCCGGAGCAACTTCACCCAAGGCCGCATACAAAAGCAACTGCCTCGCGGTAGACATTAACAAGTCCGCGCCACGCACGACTTCGGTCACTTTCTGGGCGACATCATCCGCCACCACAGCCAGTTCGTACGATGGAAAGCCATCCTTTCTCCAAACCAGAAAATCACCGAAATCCACTCCAGCCACGAACGATTGCTCACCCATCCGGCCATCCACAAACCAAATCGTTTCCCCATCCGGCACTCGAAACCTCCAATTGATCGCCAAAGCATCCGCCTCGCTCTGGAACGCATCCTCTCTTTGCCGACACGTCCCCGGATAAATCAACTCCCCACCTTCTACATGCGGAGCTCTCACTGCTTCCGCCACATCCTTTCGCGAGCAAGAGCAAGGATACACCACTCCTGCTTTCCTCAAACGTCCTAAAACCTCGCGAAACCAATCAAGTCGCTCGCTCTGTTTTACCACTTCCCCTTCCCAATTCAGTCCCGCCCAAGCCAGATCCTCCTCCAGGGCATCGACAAAATCCGATTTGCAACGAGCTTGATCCAGATCCTCGATACGAAGCAGCAACTTCCCGCCCGCATCCTTCGCACGCCTCTGTGCCTGCAAAAACGTACAGGCATGTCCCAAATGCATATATCCAGTCGGTGTCGGAGCCACCCGTCCCACATAATTCGCTGCTGAGTTCATCGAGAAATCCACATTTAACACTCCCCACTCCCCACTCAAGCCTGTCATACCCCCGGCACTACATTTGTAGTTTAGCAAAACTTTTTCTTGCCTGAATCAATTCTGCCCCCTTTAGTCACCACACTTAACTTATCAGACTAACTGATTGATTAAGAACTATGAAGCTCACGGCATATATTCACAACCGAGTATCCTCTATGAGGAACGAGCTTTTCTAGGAACTTAATTCTCTCAGAAGGCTCGCAAAAAACTCCCAGCGGGCCGCTAGATACCAATTTCCCTCCCATCCCTTAAGGCCCGCTGCAAAGCGGGCCTTTCTCTTTGCCCGCTTTTGAAGTCGATCCACCGCGATCACCGTTCAATCCAACTCTCCAAGCGGACATGTCACTCAAACTACACAACGACGCCGGTGAAACCCTATCCGGTCCCAAACTAGTCTGGCAGCTTATCGCCGGCTATCGGAGCATGTACCTCTGGGCAGCCCTTGCCCTCTTCATCTCCACATCATTCCAGTTCATAATCCCTCTCATCGGGAGCGCGACCATCGACTACGTGCTCACCGAGCCCGAGGCAGGAAAAACAGCAAACTCAAGCCCTTTGCTCCGCTACGTCATGGACCTGATCGGCGGCGAAGAGCTCGTGTCCACGCGTCTCTGGATCCCACTGATCGCTATGGTCATATTCGCTGCTCTCGGCGGTCTCTTCAATTATTACCAGAAGCTAGCCGCCGCCAAAGCATCAGACGGCATCTGCAAGCGGATGAAAGATCAGCTCTACGATCACATTCAACGCCTGACCAATCGCTACCTCGACCACGACACCCAGACCGGGGATCTCGTGCAACGTTGTACCTCGGACGTGGAAACCACCCGTATCTTCCTCGCCGCTCACGTTGTCGAAATCGGTCGCTCCGTGATCCTCGTGTTAACCGTGCTCCCAATCATGCTCTCAATGCATGTCGGGCTCACCATCGCCTCGCTGGGACTCCTGCCGATCATCATTCTCTACAGCTACCTCTATATAAAGAAGGTCAAACACCTCTTCACCGAAGTCGACGAAGCGGAGGGCCGCCTCACCTCGCTCGTTCAGGAGAACATCACCGGAATCCGCGTCGTACGAGCGTTTGGTCGACACGACTACGAAATCGAAAAGTTCGAAAAGCCAAACAGCGAGTATCGAGACACCTCCCTCAAGCTGATCAACACAATGTCTTGGTTCTGGTCGATCTCCGACATCGTCAGCCTTACCCAGATCGGTATCGCTCTCATCGCTTCCGCTTACCTCGCGATCCAAGGTAGCGTATCGGTGGGCACGATTTTCGCATTCCTCGCGCTGATCAACATGGTGCTTTGGCCCGTTCGCATGATCGGACGCATCCTCACCGATTTCGGAAAAACTTCCGTCGCCCTCAAGCGTATCAACGAGATCCTTACCCAACCGTTTGAAACCGAGACCGACGATATCTCCTGCAAACCGGACACTGCGGCCCAAGGCAGCATAGAGCTCGATCAAGTCAGCTTCTCGCACTCCTCCGATTCCAAGACAGTCGAGGACATCAGTCTCTCCGTATCTCCAGGAGAAACACTCGCAATCCTCGGACCATCCGGTTCGGGCAAGACGACCTTGATGCACCTTCTGCTTCGTTTCTAC
The DNA here is from genome assembly GCF_016595505.1 of Pelagicoccus mobilis. Taxonomy (GTDB): domain Bacteria; phylum Verrucomicrobiota; class Verrucomicrobiia; order Opitutales; family Opitutaceae; genus Pelagicoccus; species Pelagicoccus mobilis. The sequence goes on from NZ_JAENIL010000007.1 coordinate 13,945, forward strand.
GACTGCGATAGCGGAACCATCAAGCTCGACGGAAATGACATTAAAACGCTCGATCGTTCCTACTTACGAGCTCAGTTCGGTGTCGTTCTACAAGAGCCATTCCTCTACTCTCGTTCCATTCGCAGCAACATCCAGTTCGGTGTCTCTCAAGCGAATCAAATCGAAATCGAGGAAGCGGCTCGCATGGCCTGTATTCACGATACCATACAAACATTCACCGACGGTTATGAAACCGAGATCGGAGAAAAGGGCATCACCCTATCCGGTGGACAGCGTCAACGCGTCGCGATCTCTCGAGCGCTTTTGCGAAACCCGCCAATCCTCCTCCTCGACGACGCCCTCAGCGCCGTGGACAACGAAACAGAGTCTTCGATCATCCAAGCCCTACAATCGCGCCGCGGGAAATCTACGACCATAGTGATCGCCCACAGGCTATCCACCCTAGCCCACGCGGACAAAATCGTCGTCCTGGAAGGCGGCCGGATCACTCAGTTCGGTACCCACAAAACCCTGACAGAAGAAGACGGTCTCTACCAACGCCTCTGGAACATCCAAACAAAACTCGAAGAAACCCTAGCCGCCGAAACCCAAAGGTAGGGCTCGACCGCCGGGCGAGCCGCACAGCACAAAACCAACTCATCCAATGACCAACCCACCCGAAGAAGAATTCCAATCAAAGATCAATTTCGATCTCTGGCGACGAATCTTCAGATTCGCCCTCAACCACAAGCGACTTCTCATACCGCTTGCTGCAAGCGCCATCGTACTCAGTCTAATCGATGCCGCCTACCCGATCATCACCATGATGGCCGTGGATATCGTTCACAACGGCGGTGTCGCCAAAGACCTGATACCTCCCGCCCTCCTGTTTCTCGGACTATCCGTCACTCTCGCCGCACTCGTCTATGTGTTCATCCGCTGCGCTGGCGGTATCTCTCACCATATCGCTTACGACATCAAACGAGATTGTTTCAAACGCCTTCAGGAACTCGAGTTCGCGTTCTACGACAAGCAGCCAACCGGTTGGCTCATCTCCCGACTCACCGCGGACTGCGATCGCCTTTCACGGATCATGGCCTGGGGTTTTCTCGACGTGATGTGGGGCTCTTTCTTCGTGTTCGCGATGACGATCACAATGCTGATCATCAATTGGAAACTCGCCCTTATCGTGCTCGCGACCCTTCCGCCACTCATCGCGATTAGCGTCTACTTTCAGAAGCGAATGCTGCTCACCTCTCGGCTGATCCGTAAACACAACGCCCGGATAACCGCATCCTATAACGAGGGAATCGCCGGCGTAAAAACGACCAAGACACTCGGTCGCGAAACCGAGAACCTTAACGAATTCGAAGGCATGTCCGAGGACATGTACTCCGCGTCCGTCCGTCGCGCCTTTCTCAGTGCCGTCTACCTGCCCCTCGTTATGTTGATCGGCAGTGTCGGCTCGGGACTCGCCCTGTGGTACGGTGGCCTCGATGTGCTCGACGAAACGATCAGTCTCGGTGTACTCGTCGCCTTCATCAGCTACGCCGGCAACTTCTTTCACCCGATCAACCAGATCGCTACGATCCTGGCGGAAATCCAAGGAGCCCAAGCCGCCGGAGAGCGCGTCATGAGTCTGCTCGCAACCGAGCCGAAGATTAAAGACTCCCCAGAAGTCCTTCAAAAGATCGCCCAACGTAGCGCGGAGCTTCAGCCCGCGACCCCGTTGCAGGATCCATCAACCCAAATCGCAACACTCGCCATCGACGGATACGCCACCCACATCAACGAAATCCAGTTCGCCGATGTCACCTTCTCCTACAACGAAAAGGAACAAGTCCTCAAGCGCTTCAACCTCACTGTAAAGCGAGGCCAAACCATCGCTCTCGTTGGGCCATCCGGAGGAGGGAAAAGCACGATCGTGTCCTTAGTCTCCAGATTCTACGAACCGGATTCCGGCGAGGTGCGTCTCAACGGTACCGACTACCGGCAACGCTCGCTTGAGTGGCTCCAAGGCCAACTCGGTATCGTCCTGCAAACACCGCACCTCTTCAACGGATCTGTTAAAGAGAATATCCGCTACGGGCGTTTGGAAGCTACGGACGAAGAAATTCGCGATGCAGCCCAACTGGTCAATGCCCATGATTTCATCATGAAGTTGGAGAACGGATACGATACCACAATAGGCGAAGGGGGAGCACGACTCTCTACCGGAGAGCGACAACTCATCTCCTTTGCCCGAGCGCTTATCGCGAATCCGCAGATCTTCATCATGGACGAAGCGACCTCCTCCATCGATACCGAAACCGAGAAGCTTATCCAGGACGGCATGCAACGTGTCTTCGACGGTCGAATCAGTTTCGTGATCGCCCACCGACTCTCAACGATCCGATCCGCCGATCAGATCCTGGTGATCAATAAGGGTGAAATCGAAGAGCAAGGTACCCACCAAGAGCTCCTCGCCAACCGCGGCCACTACTACGAGCTCTACGTCAACCAGTTCAGACGCGAAGGCGAAACCCTCGCCATCGAAGAAGCCGGATAGAATACTGCCCACGAAGAACACGAAGTCTCACGAAGATTAGAGCATTTTTCATTTGTTCTGTAGCATTTCTTAAGAAGCAAGTCCTTGTGGGAGCGTGCTTGTCACGCGATTATCCGCGTCTATCCAAAAGAAAAAGCTCTAGAAGTAGCTTGGTACGTCTTAGTGCCCTTCGTGGGTGAAACAAACAGTGCAGGATCAAACTAACCTCCTCTTCATCTGCTCACGCAATCAGTGGCGTAGCCCTACTGCGGAATCAGTCTTCCGCAAATACTCCGGCTACGCCACCCGCTCTCGTGGAACCAGCAAAAAAGCGGTCCGTCACGTATCGGTCAAAGACCTACAATGGGCCGATCAAATCTTCGTCATGGAGCGAAAGCACGCCCAACGCCTCCGAGCGGAGTTTCCACGAGAAACCGAATTCAAGAAGCCGATCGTGCTCGACATTCCAGACGACTACAAATTCGGTGATCCTGATTTGATCAATCTCCTGCGAACGAAAACAGATCCTTTACTCACCTAGGCATGCCCATCCCGGACAACATAAAACTCCTCTTCATCGGTGACTCGATAACGGACTGCGGTCGCGAGCGCCGAACACCCGACTCTCCTTGGGATATTCCCACCAACCTCGGTAACGGCTACGTCGACCTCCTCAATGGACTTATTCAAAACCAACACCCCGAATCCAATGTCCGGATACTAAATCGTGGCATCGGCGGCAACACTGTCAGAGATCTTGCTCAACGCTGGCAACGCGATGTCATCCATCTCCAGCCAGATTGGCTTTCAATAAAAATAGGTATCAACGATGTTTGGCGTCAGTTCGACTCCCCTCGCAGTCCGCACGTCCACGTCCTACCGGACGAGTTCGAATCCACATACCGCGAGCTACTCGAACTGACACGGCCTAAGGTGAAACGCCTTTTCCTCATCACCCCCTACTATTTGCATACCGACTCACTTGACCCGATGCGGGCTCGCATGGATGAATACCGCCAACATGTCATCACATTCGCTAGCGAATACGAGGCGACTCTCGTAGACTCTCAAATCGCCCTCGATCGTCTTATGAAACACCTCGACCCACTCGAAATCGCAGAAGATCGCGTCCACCCTGGCACTGTCGGTCACATGGCCATCGCCCAAGCTTTCCTTTCCAGTTTATAAATACGCCTAAACATGCGCATCGAACACATTGCAATTAACGTCGCTCAACCCAAAGAAGTAGCAGCTTGGTACATCAAGAACTGCGACATGAAAATCGCCCGCGAAGTTGGCGGCCCTGCAGAGGTCCATTTCCTATCAGACTCAAGTGGCAACACACTGGTCGAGATCTACAACAATCCCAAGGCGGCTATCCCCAACTACGCTGATCAGCATCCTCTGATACTTCACTTCGCGTTCGTATCCGAAAATGCTGACGCGGACCGATCTCGCCTCGAAGCAGCTGGGGCAACCTTCGTGGTAGACGAAACGACACCTGCCGGCGATCGTCTCGTGATGCTTCGCGACCCTTGGGGCCTCGCAATCCAGCTTTGTTGCCGGAAGACCCCAATGATCTAGATTCCACCTCGCAGGTAGCCTGCTCTAGAGCCGATCAGCATCAATCTTCAAGACCGCTGCTGTTGAGGTGTGGTACTTCCCTCCCATAAGTGCGAGAAACAGGTGAGTCGGCTTGCCGTCGGTGAACAAGATCTGAGGGCGCTCGAAACGTTCTACCTCCCCACCGAGGTAGTGCTTGCTCGTATGGTAACCTAGCATCGGTTCGGACCAATTGACGCCATCTTCCGACTCAAGCAGAAGACCGACATGCGCGTGGATCACCCCCATGTCACGCATCACCATATAATACTTCTTTTTGTATTCAAAAACATAAGCATCCTCCACCTGCTTGCCCAAATGAGAAAAACTAACGAGCGGATTCTTGGGCAGCTTCTTGTAAGGGCCTTCTATCCTATCAGCGACTGCTAAGCCCATCTTACGCAAGTTGTCGTTGTGCTTGTCCCAAGCTTTGTAATAGAGCCAATACTGTTCGTCACTTTTCTGCAGGAACGCAGGATTCGTAGTTAAGAAGCTATCCCAATCCTTGAGATCCTTACTCGTTTCGATGATCGGATCATCGCCAACTCTTTCCCAAGGGCCATACAAGCTATCGGCAAGCGCCAAGCCTACCCTTTGAGTCGACGCATGATGGGCACCGGTCTGATTCGCAACCTCCAGATTGTTTCCAATGAAGAACAGAGCATACCGATCTCCTACCTTGTGAATGGTTGGATTATGAATCGTATCCGCATCCCAATGCCCGGGTCCTCGCCCTTTTAAAACAGTACCCAAAACTTCGTAAGGCCCTTCCGGCGAATCGGCGACAGCATGAGCGATCTCGCTATTTCGCAGCCAATTACTATGTCCTCCCGGCCAACGCGAAAAGAAGACATGCAGCTTTCCATCGTCTCCCCAGATCGGCGAAGTCCCCCAAACATTCCAACCTTCCTCTTCGAGGATTCGTGTGCCTCCACTGAGCGCCTTGCTGAAGTTCGACTCCTTGTATTTTCCATCCTGATACAAATTAGATTGGTGTTTCTTCTTTTTGCGAGGCTCTGGTTTCTCCTTCATAGACTCAATTGTCGCCGCACTCGTGATGATCCAGCTATCTTCTTTTTGCGGATCATAGTTCTGATTGAATACAGGATCCTGAGCTCCCACTTCCTTTCGCCATTGATTAAGGTCTCCCATCAATTCAGCCGCTTTTTCCGGAGAGCTAGCAAACAAATCTTTTTGCTCCCCGATGTCATTCTTCAGATTGTATAATTGAGGCAGAGCTTCTTCGTAAACATGGATCAGCTTCCAATCCCCTTTGCGAACCGCGCTATGCGGCTTTGCTCCCTCCAGATGATAGTGCGGATAGTGCCAGTAGATTGCTTCGCGGCCAGCATCTCTTCCAGTTAGTAGATGCTCCTTGAAACTGAATCCATCCACCTCCGGTCCCAAAGCATCGGCCCCCTTTACCCCCGTCATGTCCAAGATCGTCGAATACAAGTCAGGAGATATCGCCAACTCACCCGAGGTCTTTCCCTTCGCAATTTTTCCCGGCCAACTGACAATCAGTGGCACCCGCACCCCACCTTCAAACATGTCTCCTTTACCAGAGCGAAGCGGCCCATTCTTGGTTACCTTCTTTCGGTTGTTTTCGTAGTTCCCACAAAGCCCACCATTATCGCTGCTGAATATAACAATCGTTTCCTCTTCGATCTTCGCCTTCCTCAAAGCCATCATCACATCACCTACCGCATCGTCCATGTGCTCAACCATGGCAGCATAAACCGGATTCGTGTGAGTTGCTCCTTTCTTCGTGAGCGCTTGATACTTCGCGATCTTCTCTTCACTGGCCTGAAGCGGCGTATGAACATTGTAGAGCCAGAAGTTCAGGAAGAACGGCTGATCGCTCTTCGCGTTTTGCAAAATGTAATTCTTCGCCTCCTTCGCCAATCGCTCCGTGAGATACTCCCCATCCGGTCCATCATCCATACGAGGATTGGTGTACGGGCTAAAATAACCACCGCCCCCATGCGCTTTGGGCGAACCGGCTTTCCATCCGCCGATGTTTTCGTCGAACCCTTGATTCTCCGGCCAGTGCTTCGGCTCTTCTCCAACATGCCACTTACCAATGTGGATCGTCTTGTAGCCTGCATCTTGAAGCTCTTCCGCTAAGGTTACCTCCTCCGGCTTCATCTCCATCGTCCAATCCGGCACCCCGAGCTTCGCATACGGCTTAACATGGCCCGTGATCCAATCCGTCACATTGCTGCGCCCCGGATACTTGCCGGTCATTATGCTAGACCGTGTCGGCGAACAAACAGTACAAGCCGCATACGCGTCGGTGAAGAGCGTTCCGTCTTGGGCTAAGCGGTCCACATTGGGAGTCTGGTGTAGGTCGCTTCCGTATACACCCACGTCCGCCCATCCAAGATCATCCACTATGATCAAAACGACATTGGGTCGACTCGGGGCAGCCGAACAATCCATTGTCTCAAAAAGCATCGAGGCAGTTAGGGTGAGGAGAAAAGCGAGGAAGCGAGGAGCAAATTTCATAGCAGCTAATTTCAGGAAATCAAAAGGACGAGGCTCAGCCTAGCACAGCTATGCCCAAATACAAAATGGAGTCACTTAACCAGAAACGGTGATTTCTTACCCTAACGCCCGAACGCGAGACATCGCCCCAGACTGCGGGGCACCTCAACATTTCCAAAAGTCCTAACACGGTGCCGAACGTAGCAACTCGTAGCGCGGTGCTTTAGCCCGCTTCACCGCTGCAGGATCCGCCCTTTTTGGACGCGGGCTAAAGCTCCGCGCTACCTTTTGCACCCCCACAGCAATCAAGCTGCGGTCCTCCTACGCGCTTCTAGGGCCACCGGGTACCGAGCCCGACCAAAGGGGGGCATCGTTCCGAGCGAAGCGACAAGACCGGACTGCACAGCAGGGCCGGAACACCGAAGGTGAGATTCCCATCTCTAGAAACGAAACGAGCGAGTGACTCGCCGATCTACTGGAAATGCTACACACTCCACTAGGGCCACCGGGAATCGAACCCAGATCTAAAGTTTAGGAAACTCTTGTTCTATCCGTTGAACTATGGCCCCAGCACGGGTCGGCCGTCAAAAAAGCCGAGCTGGCAGATTTCTGTCCCATGGGCCCTTCACTGTAAAGAATTAGCTGCTGCGAAAATCTCGTTTTCCGATATTGACAAGGGTCCGCGAAGGCCTAGTTTCCGCCGTTCCTTATGAGCACAGAGAAAAAATCACAGAGCCTAACGCCACAAGAGCTGGACTTCCACCACGCTCACATCCTCGCTCGCTACGTCACCGAGACTGGCAAGATCCTGCCAGCTAAGATGAATCGCATCAACGCGAAGCAGCAGCGTAAGATCACAAAGGCAATCAAGCGCGCTCGCAACTTGCGCTTGATGAAGTAGTTCCCGCTCTCGAAGCGAGACTTACTACGCACGCGGGACCTGGTTGGCCCGCTCGCTCTTCACGCACATGGCGAACATACTCCAACCTACCGAGGAAAACTTACGCGACCTGCGTAAGTTTTTGCTTTTTGGGGGCTTAGCCGGCGTCCCCACCGAAACCGTCTACGGCCTCGCCGCCAACGCCTTCGATCCGGAAGCCTGCTCCAAGATCTTCGAGGTCAAACAACGCCCCGCGAACGATCCCCTCATCTGCCACGTGCCAGATGTCAAAGCGCTGGAAAAGATCTGCGAAACCAACCCGCTGGCCCTCCGACTCGCCAAACGCTTTTGGCCCGGAGCCCTCACCTTCGTGCTCCCCAAAAAGGACACGATTCCGGACATCGTGACCGCCGGACTCGGCTCAGTCGCCGTCCGCTGCTCCGCCCACCCGGACTTTCATCGATTGGTCGAGCAATGCGAGTTCCCCATAGCCGCCCCAAGCGCGAATCCATTCGCCTACATCAGCCCGACCACCGCTCAGCACGTCGAAGCGAGCCTCGGCAGCAAAATCAATTTCATTCTGGACGGCGGCCCCTGCCAATTCGGCGTCGAATCGACCATCATCGACCTGCGAGACGAATCCAATCCACGCATCCTCCGCTACGGCGCTCTGCCCATCGAAGAGATCGAAGTCGAGCTCGGCCGCTCTATCGACAAACCAGCCGTCACGACCGCTGACGAGTCCGTCCAGCATCTCGCGCCCGGAGCCCTCCCCAAACACTACAGTCCCCGAACTCCGCTCGAGCTCCGCGGCGGACTCTCGCCGGAGGATCTCGAAAATCTGGCAGACAACGAAGCCGCGCTGCTACTTTCCCGTCCCGCAGGCGATACGCCCGCAAACGTGTTCTGGCTTTCCGAAGACGGCAAACTCGCCGATATCGCGTCCAGTCTCTACGCAAAGATGAGAGAGCTCGACGAATCCGGTTTCGATAAAATTCTCGCCGAAGAAGCCCCAGAACTCGGACTCGGACTCGCCATCAACGATCGCCTGCGCCGCGCCTCGTTCAGGTAGAGCCTAGCTGGGTCTACAAAGGCCCTAGTATCGTCTCATGCGTGAAACGTAGCGCGGTGCTTCAGCCCGCGTCACAGCAGCAGGGCTATTCTCATTGAGGATGCGGGCTGAAGCACCGCACTACCACATTCGACGCTCTATGTATGACGAGTTCCTATTCTTCCCCGCCCTGATTCTCCGAGACGGCTTCCGCCTCTTTCTCCTCCTCGGTAAGCACTCTGACTTGAGCGGCGAGGATACGACGTTCATCCACCTCGCTCACTAGGATTTCCAAATCATTGATGCGAACCGACTCCCCCTGCTGAGGCATGCGGCCAAGCTGATAAGTAATGTATCCACCAAAAGTGGACACTTCCTCTGCTTCAAACTCGACTCCAATTTCATCGGCCAAATCGTGCAAAGCAGTCAGGCCATCGACCTGGAAAATCCCGCCCGACTTTTCGGTCACCAAGGCTTCCTCCTTGTCAAATTCGTCCTGAATATCTCCCACCAACTCCTCAAGCACGTCTTCCATCGTCACAGCTCCCACCGTTCCCCCAAACTCGTCCTTCAAAAGGGCAAAGTGCTTCCGAGTTTTCAAAAACCGCTGCAAAACCGTCTCTAACGGCTCATCCATCGAAAACGTGATCATCGGACGCTTCAAAGCTCCCCAATCAATATTCGTTCCCTCCTGCCCGCTACGAAACGCATCCTTGATATGCACGATGCCGACGCAATCATCCAGATCCCCATTACAAAGCGGAAAGCGCGTGTGCCCCGTCTTGCGAGCGATCTCCAAACTCTCCTCCGCCGTATCCTCCAAATCGATATAACGCAGCTGGTTCCGAGGAATCATGATATCATGCGCCACCCGCTTCCGTAGCTCCAAGGCATTACTCATGATGTTCTCAGCCATCGGAGGCAACTCGTCCCCCTCGTTCACCAAAGATCGGATCTGAGCCTCCACATCGAGAAGATTCAAATCCAAATCCGGATCCAGCCGCAGCACCTTCAGGACAAGCCCGGAAAAGAAATTCAAAGTCGCAGAAAGCGGCTTCGCCAAGAATCGAAAGACAAGCACGAAAGGCAAAGACCAGCGAATCGTGGAGACCGGATGCTGCAAAGCCATCGCTCGAGGCACCAGCTCACCCAAAACGAAGTGAGCCGTCACCGCCACCAGCAAACTCATCACCAGCGATGTCCTCAGCTCCATGCCCGGCGCCCACCCCATGCGGAGCGTCAGCGAATAAGCCAAAGGCAAAACAAGAAACGCCGCCCCGATCGAAAACACCGAAATCCCCAAGCGCAGCAGCTTGATCGTCGAGCTCATATCGTCGAGCAGAGCGCCCACTCGCTCAGATTCGCGGACCTCAATCATGCGTGCCGACCCAAATCGCGTAAAGCGAAGCTTCACAAGACTGAACTCAGCACCCACAAAAATCGCGTTCAACGCGAGGAGCAGCGTTGCGCCAACCGCGCAAGTCGTCAGTTCGAAGGTAGAATAAATATGTGTTGGAGTCACTAGTGAGTCGCTGCGGCGAAGGATCGCCATCGGAAGCGTTCGACGCTCCCAAGCAGGCCACTAAGATGCTCGGTTCGCCCCTAGGATTTCAAGAACGAAGTGAGCGCCTTCAAAGCGACCTCATTCTGCTCCGGCAAACCGATGCTCACCCGCACCCACTCCGGCATCCCATAAGGAGCCAGCGGACGCACAATCACGCTCTGCTTCTGCAGTTCCTCGAAACAGCCTACACCATCTCCCACCTTGACCGTCACGAAATTCGCGAAACTCCGGATGTATTCACAGCCCAAAGACATAAACCCAGTCTCAAGCTGCATCCTGCCGATCTCGTTCGCCGCCCGGCAATCCTCTACAAACTCACGATCCCCCAGAGCCGCAATCGCCGCCGCCTGAGCGATCGAGTTAACGTTAAAGGGCTCTCGCGCCCGGTTAAGCAAGGACACGAGCTCAGGCGAACCATAACCATATCCGATCCGCAGACCGGCCAGTCCAAAGATCTTCGAAAAAGTCCTCGTACAAAAAACCTTCCGCCCCGCCGCGATCAAATCCCGCAAATCCGGAGCCTTGTCCACATACTCCGCATACGCTTCGTCCAAAACGAAAAGCACGTTCTCCGGCAATTTATCAATGAACGCCCGGATCTCCGCCTCCGAGTTCGCCGTGCCGCTCGGATTGTCCGGACTCGGCAAGAAGACCACCTTCGTCTTCTCGGTCACCGCCGCAGCCATCGCATCCAAGTCGTGCGTGAAGTTGCGCATCGGCACCTCCACCGGCGTCGCTCCAAAGAGCAGCGTCACCAGCTTATAGACGATAAACGCGCCCTTGCCCATAACCGCCTCGTCTCCAGGCCCCAAAATGGCATGCCCAAGAATTTCCAACACCTCATTCGAACCGTTGCCGACGATGAACTGCTCAGGATCGAGCCCCCGGTAAGCCGCCAACGCTTTCTTCAACTCGTAGCATCCACCATCTGGATACAGCTCGACCTCCTCCATCGCGTTCTTTCCAGCTTCAATCGCCGCTTCAGAAGCTCCCAACGGATTTTCATTGGACGCAAGCTTGACGATCCCATGCGGATCGAGCCCAAGCTCGCGAGCGACCTCCTCGATCGGCTTACCCGGCTGGTAAATCGGCTGGGAAAGCAACTCCGGCTTCACGAGATCTGTATAGCTTGTCGACATGCCCCGCATTCAGGAGAAACCCCTCGCCGAGATCAAGCCAGTCTTCCCTGCAGAAACGGAGCCCGCCGCTTCCCGCCCTTGGGACGACTCTAAAACAGCCTAGAAAAACGACCCGCCGCCCGTCTCAACCGCCGGCACATTCAACGCTTTCACCCCACTCGAAATCACTTCCTTCCGAAAGGGAACCGACATGAGATAAGGCCACTTTATGAATCCCGCCGTGTTGTCTCGATAAAACTCGTCGCTCACGCTAAACTCCACCCCGTCCGGATACCAAAGCTGGTCATCGCCTTCCTTAAACTTGTTCTCCGCCCGAACCGCCCCTAGGTAGGTGATCTTCCCTTCCTCAACAGTAAAGGTTATCGGCTTCGGAAGCCGACCACTCCAGATACGATCGTTTGGATAGTCCATTTGCCTCAACGTGTATCCGTATATCTCATACTCGCCCGCAGGCACCGCTTGACACACGACCACCCCAAAGCCGCCCAACTCCTCAAAATCAGCCTCGGGGTACTGAGCGGTTCGCGAACCGATCCCGAACTCCTCCAATCGCGGAAAGAGCTCCACGCTCCGATACTGGAATAGGTAGCCATGATACCGAAACCCCTGATGCGACTCGAAAGCATCCGCCTTCAGGTTTTCGTGAAACCCGTGCCCGTTAACCGAAAACATCACATACCCCTCCCCCGCTTTCGCTTGGGTCGTCTGACTGAATTTACCACCACTCCCCACCTGGCTCGTCGTGTCGCAGGCAACCAGAAAAAACATCGAAACAAGGGATAAAACAAGAGGACGGATCATACGCTAAACCTCTCTCACGGACTAAGCGCTTCTGTCAATATCCCAACCTCTCAACGGATCAACCAACCGCGACAACCGCATAGAAAAACCCGGGCGAATCCCCATCCGCCCGGGCCCTCCTCTAGTTTTTCTGGGTTCCTCAAATCCACACCAGAAAAATTGTTCTAACCATATTGGAACGAATGGTAGAACGAACAACTGCTATGCCTGAATGAGACCGGAAAAGAAATTTTCTGTTTCCTCTTTTTGACGAAAAACTCACGAGCTTTGAAAATTCGTTTTCTCACGCGCGGGTAATCCACAGGAGCAGCTTCGTTCTGGAAATTGACCGAACATCCCACCAATCTACTCCCCAATCCCTCCAACTACTTCATTATGAGCCCCCTCCTGCGCGTATTCCTCGTCCTTTCCACCACCCTGCTCTCCTTCTGGATACTCACCAGCGGCAAGGAACTGATCATCCCCTTTGTCCACGCCGTGTTCATTTGGTACCTGATCAACGTCCTCTCCACCGCGATCATGAAGCTCAACATCCGCGGGCGGACACTTCCCGCAAGTCTTCGCTATCTCGCGTCCGCGTTGGTCATCGTCGCCGCCCTGGCGACCCTATTCAATTTCATCACACAAAACGTCAGCCAAGTCATCAGCGTCGCTCCGGAATACCAAGCCCGGCTTCAACCCCTCATCGACAAGGCCCTCGGCTGGTTTCCCCTCGAAGAGCCCCCCAGCCTCAGGGAATTCATCGCACAGTTCGACTTAAATACCATTATTTCCGGGCTCGCCTCCTCCCTCGCCGGCATCGCCAGCAACGCCAGCATCATCGCCATCTACGTCATCTTCCTCTTTCTCGAACAACGCAGCTTCGGCCCAAAAATCCGAGGCATGACCCGAGGCAACACCAGCACCTCATCAAGCGAAATCTTCGAAATCATCACCGAGATCGACCAAGACATTCGCACCTACATCGGCATAAAGACCCTGACCAGCGCCATCACCGGCATTGTCAGCTTCAGCATCATGGCAGCCATCGGACTCGATTTCGCAGCCTTCTGGGGAGTGCTCATCTTCTTCCTAAACTTCATCCCCACCGTCGGCTCCATCCTCGCTACCATCTTCCCCTCCCTCCTCTCGCTGCTAGTCTTCCAATCACCCCTCCCGATCATCGGAGTCGTAGGCGGCGTCACCGCGACCCAAGTCCTCGTCGGCAACGTCCTCGAACCGAAGCTCATGGGCAACACCCTCAACCTCAGCCCGCTGGTCATCCTCTTCTCCCTCAGCCTCTGGGGCGCTCTCTGGGGAGTCACCGGCATGTTCCTCTGCGTGCCAATCACCGTCATCACCATGATCGTCTGCTCCCATTTCCCCCAGACACGCCCCTTCGCCGTCCTCCTCTCCGCTAACGGACGCGTCCGCGGAAAACGGAAACCAGAAGAGCAAAGGTAGCGCCCCTTGCCCCCAACGGGCATTCTCGCCCTACCGACGCCTCAACACCAGCGTCCGATTCGTCCCCTTAAAAAACTCGTGATCCACCTCCTGAATACACGAGTCAAAGCCCAACACATCCGCAAGCTCCAACAACTCATCGAGATACGGATACCGCTCGCTCCCATTATCCACCACCGGGTGGATCCGCGCCTCCTCCTTCGCCACGCGACACAACTCCTTAAACGCCGCACGGTGAAACTCCAAATCGAGAGTATCCGAGTAGATAAACAACAAGTGCCCGCAAAGCACCACATCGAAAGCCCTGTCTTCGAATTCCAAATACGGCAGACTTCCTTCTCGATAACGCCCCAAAGCCTTACCAGTGGAGTAGTCCGCTAAAAAACGGAGCAAACCTACGAAGCGAACAGCCTCCGCCTCGTCGATCGACCGATACGTTCGCTCTACGAACGTATCCGGCGGAGCCAGACGTACCCTATCGAACATCAACCGAAAGTCCGCCATCGCCAGATCGCGGACCGCAGCCGGACTACGATAAAAAATCGGATCGACTCCGATCGCTCTAATCCCCACCGCATTCGCTTCCGCCACAAACGACGACGGACCTGACGGACATTCCAATACGGACTTCCCGAACAAGTCTCTTTCATCGAGACCGAAGCATCTCAAAAGCTCCTCATACGGACGGCCAAAAAAGTAGATAGAAGTAAGCTCAAAAATATTCTGTGACATGATAAAAGTGACTCTAGTGTTACCCCTTTCGCAAAGAAGGGTTGATCATTAGTAGAATCTAAAAGGTAGCGGCCGTTGTCCCCAACGACCATATCGATGGTTCGCCATGCATGCGACGACCAAAATTTGGATACAAAAAAACCTGCTCTCCCATTCGGATAGCAGGTTCGGCAATTCGTTAGCAGGAAGCTCTTAGCTTCGCCATCGCCGAACCTTAGAACCACGCCACCACGCGCCCATCGAAAGAAGGACGTTCGCGAAGGTTACAAAGGTGGCTGAAAGTTTCATCGTTCGGCGATCTGAAATAAACAGAGCTGCAATGACAAGCACGAAAGCGCGCCCGCTCAGTCGCAATACTCAGACATGTCGTACAAGTTAGGATCCTTCTTGCTTCCCAACAACCGGCGACGAAGCCGGCGGATCTTCCCCGCAGCGCTAGAGTCTCCGCCCTCTCCGCCAAGGTCGTCCATCCCATCCAACGCATCGCCAAACTCATCCTCCAGCGCCTCCGGGTCTTCACCTGCTTCAAGACGGCCGATCATCTCATTCATCTCCTCAGGCATCTTCTCGCCCGTGAGGTCCGTCATCTTACGCATGAGGTGAGCCATCTGTTTCGGGTCCGGATTATCCTCGTCCATGCCAGCCATGTCCCGCTCGAGCTCAGCCATCACCCGCTCCATCTTCGCATCGTCCATATCGTCCAAAGCATCCGCATCAGCCGGATCCTTGGCATTCCCAACGAATGCGAAGCTGCTCACCTTCTTCTGCATGGTGTACTCCGCATTCTCCGGACAACGAGGCGTCTTGTCGCCATAGGAAAGCGACTTCGCGAGAAAAGAGTAAGTCGTATTATTCTCAGGGCAGTAAAACTCGTAGATCGGCATACCAATCTTCGAAAGAATCCCACCCACAGATGGCAAGCGGAAAAGGTAGGGCGTGGGTGCCGTCCCTCGCCTCGTCCCCAACGCTACCCAACTACCGGAAAACGCGCCTCAAAACAGGCACCCCCTTGGCTTCGGTTCGACGCGACCAAACTCCCGCCATGCTTCTCCACAATCTCCTTCGAAATCGACAGCCCCAACCCCAAACCAAAACTCCCGCTGGAATTCTTGGTCGTAAAGTTCGCCTCGAACACCTTCTCCAGCTTGTCAGGATCGATCCCCGATCCGCTATCTTCGATCCGTACCAACACCTCTTCGCCTTCCTGAATCGCAGTCACGCAGATCTCCCCTCCCTCTTCCGTCGCATCCATCGCGTTCGCCAACAAGTTCGTCCAAATCTGATTCACCTCTCCCAAATTGCAGGAAACCTTCGGCAAAGGACTTAAGTCCAGACTCAACTCATAACGCTTCAGGCGATTGTTCAGCACGGTCAGCGTATCACGAATCCCTTCCACCAAATCGCTATCTTCCCACTCCGATCCGCCTTGCTTGCCATAGTTACGCAAACTCGTAACGATTTTTCCGATACGCCCACCAGACAGACGGACCGCCCTGAAGCAGACCCCAAGCTCGTAAACAGCAAGCAAGCGATCCAGATCCTTAGACTTCCTCTTCACATACGGGCCAATCAACTTCAAAGCCGGATCGGTTAGCTGAGCCATGCGACGCGCCATCGGCCGCCCCACTCCCTGAAAGTCCACCATCACCGCATCCATCCGCGTACGCTTCTCTTCCGGACTCCAATACGGACACTCCCAGCCCTCGCGAATCAACTCCTGCTCCACCTCCCCTTCACTCTCCATGCGAACCGCCTTTTCCAAAGCATCCTTCGCTGATTCGATCCCTCGCAGCAAGGCTCCCACGGGATTGTTGATCTCATGAGCGATACCGGCCAACAACTGCCCCATCGTGGCTAGCTTTTCCTGGTTCACCAAACGGTTCGTCGTTTCCTCCAGCCGTTTGAGCGTATCACGCAATTGGTTACGTTCGCTCTCGAGCTGAGCAGAGAGTTTGTCTCGAGCCACCTGAGAGCGAATCATGTTGCGGTAGCGATCTGACAAATTGCGCACGAACAAGCCCTGTACCGCGCGAACAAAATCCGGACGCTCCGCCGTGAGCGAATCAAACAGCTGGCGATCAATCGATACGCACGCGATCTCCGTATCCGCCACCACACTGGCAAACACCTCCGTTTTCCCCCAGAAGCTAGTCAAGCCCAACAACGCCCCCGGTCCAAACGTATCAACCTCCAAGGAACACCCCGACTCGTCCAATTTCAGCAGGCGAGCCCGCCCCTCCATGAGAATGATCAGGCTATCGTTAAGCTCGCCCTCACGTAAGATCGTTTCCCCTTCCTGAAAGCGGCGACGCGATCCCTTGAGCTGAGGCAACGCCTCCACCAAAGCCCGCATACCTTCTTCCGAAAGCGTCGACTCCGAAAAAACGCTCTTTAGCGAGTCATCCATACTGATCAGATCACGTATCCGAAATTAAACCACGCTTGTAGGAGTGCTCCGCCAAACGAGTCGCGTCCAAAATCGACATATACGGAAGCGGATCAATGTTCCTTGAAATCACATAATCCGTCAGCAAACGCTTCGCCGCCTGCAAAAGGCCTTCCTGGGTCCAAGGTTTCGACACGTAAAAATCCAGACCAGCATTGTTGATCGCCGAAACTGTCGCTTCCAATCCAGCCTGCCCAGTAAGCAAAGCCTTCCGAGAACGCTTCCACTGCGGCTGCCCATCGAGCCAACTCAAAAATTCGCCACCCGTCTCCTTAGGCATCACGTGGTCGCAGAAAATAAGCCCGAGCTCAGCGCCCTGAGCATCGATCCGCTCCAAGACTTGACGCGCCTCGTCAGCTGAAGACGCGATCTCAAGCGGGAACACCTCTTCCATAGTCGCCAAGTCTCGCTCGACCGCTTCGAGAACATCCGCCTCGTCATCAACGCAAAGAATATATATCTGATTCATCTTCGTATCCAATATTCGAGTTTAGCTCACAATCAAAGGCCAGTAAGCGATACCGCAAACGATAGCGAGCAACACGCCTGCCACGCCTACGATCACCCCTACTTTCGCCATATCCTTCGTTTCAATGATTCCAGTCGCCATCGCGATCGCATTTGGCGGCGTCGAAATCGGCAAGACCATGGCGATACTGATAATCGCCGTGATCGAAACGATCGAAGCCACTAAATTGAAGTCTCCGGCGGCTGCTAGAGCTGCTCCAACCGTGATCGCCAATGGCATAATCATAGTAGCCGAAACCGTGTGCGAAATCAAATTCGCGATCAGATAGCCGACCACTCCAAACACCACGATCACCCCGAGCGCTCCTAGGGAGTTCCAGGACACCAAGCCGATCAGCCACGCAGCCAATCCAGTCTCCTTGAGCGACAACCCAAGCGAGATGCCACCTCCCACCAGCCAGAGCACCTCCCAAGAAAATCCGCGAATGTCCTTCTTATCCAAAACACCTAAAGCCGGCAAAATAGCCACCGGGAGAAACGCGATCATCGTCGTCGAAATCCCATGCAACTTCTCCGTCACCCACAGCAAAACCGTAACCGCGAAAATCACATAAGACGCGATCGCCTTGGCAGATTTGTCGAAGCTGCCCGCAAGCTTGATTTCCAGAGTATTCGCCTGCGGCTTGAACAGCGCGAGCAGTACCCACCAAGCAAATACAAGCAAAACGATAGTGAACGGAACGGCCATCACCATCCAAGTCGAGAAGGAGATATTGATGCCAGACTCCTTGAGAGCAGCCAACGCCACCGCATTCGGCGGCGTTCCGATCGGAGTCGCGATCCCGCCGATATTGGCAGCCACCGGAATCGCCAAAGCGACGCACTTCCGAAACGGGTCAGTCGACGAGATGCTAGCCACGATCGGAAGCACTACCGTCATCATCATAGCAGTCGTCGCCGTGTTGCTCATAAACGCGGAAAGCGTCGCCGTACACAACATCAAGCCCAGACAAACCATCGCGGGACGCTTCCCAAACGGCTTAAGCAAGACCCGCGTCAAACTCCTATCCAAACCAAACTTCACCGCTGCCGCCGCCAAAGCGAAGCCGCCAAGAAACAACATGATGATCGGACTCGCTAGCGTGTGGTAGAACGCCGTGTACGAAGTCGCTCCCGCCGTTATGGAGCGATGCTCAGGATCCGCGATCACCAGCGAGTTCTCATTGAGCCCCTCTCCCCGAACCGCCAGCGTGCCATCGCCGAGATCCACGACCTCGCTCGGCCGTACAACCTGAAGCGCCTTGTTCGACTTGTTGAGATAAAGCGAACCATCCTCGCCCAAACTCTCAGCAGGCACAAGCAAAGCCCCCGTCTCGTTCACCGAAACCTCCGCCAGCGGAGCCGTGCGAACCGAAAAGATGAAGCCCTGGCTACTCAGCAACATGATCTGCAAAAAGATCACCATCATCGAAGTCGCGTAGATAGGAATCGGCTCCATGATCCAGAAAACCGCGGCCAAAATGAAGATGCCCAAAGTGATCTGCGCCGGCAGCCCCAACCCCGGGATCGGTATAAAGATAGCAGCCAACAAGCCTGCAATTCCCACTAAAAGACCGAGAAAAGTCTTAAGTTTCATTCCAATAATATCTGTGTAAAAGCGGCGCGTGAGCCGGATTCAATTAGCGTCGCTTATCGACGCGTCGTTCAATAAAAGAATAACTACTCGTCATTTCCCTATAATCAATCCTAAAGACGCTTAGAAGATACTTTGCGTCGAGAATAAACCAGCCCGACCGAGCTTATTCGATCTCCGCCAATACAGATTCGACGCTGCGCACGCGGTCCTCCGGAAAGAATCCATTTATCCGCGCTATGATCTGCTGCAGGATTCCATCCGGACACGAGGCGCCGCCCGTCACCAAAACTCGAACACGCTCTTTCTCGGGCAAAAACGGCCGCGTTTCCATGCCCCCCTGCTTGGGGTTCTTCGGGTCGTAGGGAAAAATGAAATGCTCCACCTCAGACTTCGATCGGATGTTCCCTTCCGACTGGATATAGAACGCCCGATCCCCAAAACGCTCCTGGCAAAGACGGAACAGCTGAAACGTATTCGAACTGTTCTTACCACCAACCACGATCGCCGCGTCGATATCCTCATCGAGAGCCTTCGCCAACGCGTCCTGATTCACTTGAGTCGCGTAGCAAAGCGTATCCCCCTTGCTGCTCATAGCTAGATGCTCGGTGATATGCGCCTCCCCGTAGGCCGCCGTCAGCGTCTCTTCCAAGTAAGCGATAATCTTGAGTGTCTCATTTCGCAGCAGCGTAGTCTGGTTAACCAAAGCGAGACGATCCAGATCCTTGCTCGGGTCAAATCCCACCGAAGCCCGCGAGACAAACGGAGCAAAGAGACGCTGTTTGTCTTCCTTTGTCTCCGCCAAGATCACCTCACCCAACTGGGCCGCTTCCTTCATGTCGCGGATCACCACCGAAGGGGCGTACTTGGCGCTGTTGGAGAAGGTCGCCTTCGTCTCCTCATGCTCAGCCTTGCCATGGATCACGATCGTGTACCCCTGCTGCCCGTACCGCCGCGCCGCCTTCCAGACCTTTTCCACCAGCATGCAGGTCGCGTCGTATTGACGGATCGGCAAGCCCCGCTCGATCAAGCGCAGCTTATCCTCGTCCCGAGCTCCAAAGGCCGGGATGATCACGATATCCTGATCGCTCAGCCCCTCCCAGTATGGAAGCCCCGTCGCCTCCTCGATCACCGGCACCCCCTTGTCGCTCTGCAAGTACTTCAAGCCTCGCTCCTGCAAATCCTGGTTAACGAAAGGATTGTGAATGAGCTCGCTCAGCATGAACACCCGCTTACCAGGGTTAGCCGCCAAAGTCTCGTAAGCGCGCTCGATCGCGTTTTGCACCCCCAGACAAAAACCGAAATGACTGGGCAACAAATATTCAGCCGCTCCGAAATCCAAGCGGGCCGGGCTCGTCGCAGAACGCTCCTTCGCCCGCTTCACCGCCTTGATCGCGTCACACAAAGCGCTGTGGTAAAGCGCGACCGACGTATCGTCGACTTGGTAAACCTTCCGGTTCCGCTCCTTCTCCGCCCGGAAGCGATAAATGTAGTCGTTGGCGTTCAGATACAAATACGGCACCCGGATCGCGTTCGCCCGCAAACGAGCCACGCAAAGCTCCGGCAGCTTCGTCTCCTTGTAAAACTCCCGCAACGAGGTCGCCAGCCAACCGCCCTCCGCCATATCCGGCGGCAACTCCATGTCATCCAAGGCCACGAAAAAGAGCCCCTCCTCAATCGACACGAGCCTCTCCTCGCGCCCCATGGCTCGGAGCGTCTTCGACGCCTGAGCAACCGCTTCCTCGCCAAACGCAAACGGCTTGAGCTTTCCGCAGTTCTTGCCACGGCGGGTCACTATCTTGCTGTTGCCTAAAAACAAGCAAACGGTCGTCTCTTCGACGGAGATTTGGGCAGGCTGGACTGGTTGGTCAGAACTCATCAGCCGCCCATTCAAACGAGGCTCCCACACACCGCAAACACAGATTCCACCGGAAACCAAAGCGCCTCGTACAGAGGAATTTCGATTGTACCAAATACTCCTTACCCGTTAAGCGAACATTGCTCTCGCCTGCCTTCACCAGATCTCTAAAACTCCCAGCTTCAAACAACAGACCGCTGAACGACCTCCACCGTTCTCCCATCACTATGTCAGATTCATCTGCTAGCGACTCATCATCAGATCAGACCGAAAAGAAGCGACGACTGGACATCGATATCGCTCCGCTCCGCAAAACGGCCGCCGGCTACGACAGCGCAAAGTTCGCCGGCGACGCGCGCGCCGCATTCAACGTAGCCCTCCTCGCCTTCCCTCAAGGCATGGCCTACGCCGCCATCGCCGGACTCCCGCTCCGCTACGGCATCTTCGGTTCCGTCGTCGCCACCGTCATCGGCACCTTTTTCGCCGGCTCCAAGTACATCACCCTCGGCCCCACCAACGCCACCTCGGTCATGGTGCTTAGCTCCTTCACCGCCCTGGGAATCGTCTCCGAGCAAGAGGCCGTATCAAACATGTCCCTACTGCTCATCCTTGTCGGCTTCGTGCTAGTAGTAGGATCGCTCCTCCGAGTCGCTAGCCTGATCCAGTACGTATCTCGAACCGTCATTACAGGCTACATTACCGCAGCGGCCTCTCTCATTATCGCCAACCAGCTGCGCAAAACCCTCGGCTTCGATTTCACACCCGAGGAAAAAGCCGACTCCTCCACCTTCTTCGAAGTCGTTTATCTCACAGCCCGGCACCTCCCCGAAGTCCACTGGCCAACCCTAGGTCTCAGCCTAGCGACCGCCCTCTGCTTCCTCTTCATCGGAAAGTTCTTCAAACGCCTCCCCAACGTCGCCGTCACCCTCATCCTTTCCTCCGTTTTCGCGTATCTAGCGACAAAGTACATCGACGGATTCTCCGTCGCCCTCCTCCCAGCATTGAACGCCAGCGAGTGGGGACTCACCCTTCCCACAAACCTCAGCATCGACACCATCAACATGCTGATCTCGCCAGCCATCGCGATCGCTCTGCTGTGCACCCTCGAGGGCAACTCCATCGGCAAGTCCCTCGCCGCCCGCGACGGAGCCCGCCTCAACAGCAACCAGGAAATGTTCTCCGCCGGCATGGCAAACTTCGGCTGCGCCCTCTTCTCCGGCATGGCCGCCTCCGGGTCCCTCACCCGCTCCCAACTCAATGTAAACTCCGGCGCCTTCACTCCCCTCTCAGGCCTTTACTCAGGCATCATCATCGTTGCAGGAGCGTTTGCTCTGGCCGACTACATTCAATACATCCCGACCGCCGCCCTCGCAGTGGTAGTCATCTCCATCGGCATCTCGCTCATCAACAAGCACCAGCTCAAACTCGTCACCAAGAGCACAAGATCCGACACCATCACCTTCTACGTCACCTGCGCCACCGGACTCGTCTTCGCGCTCGACTTCGCCATCTACATCGGCACCTGCGTATCCATCGCCCTCTTCCTCAAAAAAGTGGCCAGCCCCGAAATCAAAGAAGTCGCCGTCGACGACGCCGGCCAAATGGGCCAACTACAAGACAAGCAGCAACGCTCCGACCCCGAAGTCTCCATCGTCCACGTCGAAGGCGAACTCTTCTTCGGCGCCGCCGAACTCTTCCGCGATCAGATGCGACGCGTCTCCGATGACGTCAATCTCAAGGTAGTGGTCATGAAACTACGCAACGCCTACAATCTCGACGCCACCAGCTGCATGGCCCTCGAAGAGCTCATCAAATACATGAACGAGCGCGACCGTATTCTCCTTGTGAGCGAAGTCCGCCCCGACACCATGCGCATCTTCGAAAATTCCGGTCTCAATAAAGTGATCAACCCGATCAATCTATTCGCGGACGAAGAAAGCAACCCCACGCTCTCCACCGCCAAAGCCCTCAAGAGAGCCCGTCAAATCCTCGGAGGCCAAACGCCAAAAGTCTCCATCTACGCCAAAGACAAAAGGTAGGAGGGCAACGTGTCTTCGGCGTTGCTCGAGTGTCGTCACTATCGTTCCTCGGTACCGTCGTTGCCGAGTTGCAGGATCAAGATGCACGTACACAAAAGCGGAGACCGTACCCACAACGTCATGACAGCGGTGATGTTCCTACTCTTCCTCATCACCGGCATCCTAGCGGCTCTCTCCCTCCTTCACCAAAAGCTCTACAGCCCATTCGGGATCCTCACCACCGCCGATTCCGGAGCCAACTTTTACTACGGCATCAGCATCTACATCACCATAGCCGCCACCCTCCTCACGTCCGCCCTCATCCGCATCGCCCTGCGAATCACGAAATAGCCTCCGGTAGCGCGGTGCTTCAGCCCGCGTCAGCAATACAGGAGGCCATAGGCTCTTCCTCTAATAAACGGCTAGCGGGCTAAAGCACCGCTCTACGAGATAACCTATTCTCCCTCGTCTTCCTCGTCGCCGAAGATCGCATCCACGTAGTTATCAACTCGATACTCTTGCAGGTCCTCCGGCTTCTCACCGAAACCTAGGAAATAAATCGGCAGCTTCAGCTCACGGTAAATCCCAACCAAAGCGCCGCCGCGACTCGTGCCATCCAGCTTGGTAACCACCAAACCATCGAGGCCAAACTTTTCATTGAAGACCCGAGCCTGCTCAATCGAGTTCGAGCCCAAGCTACCATCCACCACGAGCAGGCTATAGTGTGGAGCTGCCTCGTCGTGCTTCTGCAGGACGCGGCGAATCTTCGCCAGCTCGTCCATCAAATTACTCTTCGTATGCAGACGCCCCGCCGTATCGATAATCAGCGTATCATGTCCACGCGACTTCGCCGCCTGGTAAGCGTCAAACGCCACCGCGGCGGAATCCGCGCCATGCTGCCCCGCTACGATCTCCAAACCGAGACGCCCCGACCACTCCTTAAGCTGCTCTATCGCCGCCGCACGGAACGTATCGCAAGCAGCCACCATCGGGTTTCGACCATCCTGCTTGTACTGGTAGCCGAGCTTCGCCGTCGTAGTCGTCTTCCCAGAGCCATTGACTCCGATCAAACAGATCACAGTCGGCTTGTCTTCCAAAAACTGGATACGCCCTTCCGAACCATCGAGAACACGCTTAAGTACGGAGCCCCCGATCGCCGCGACATCCTTGCCACGCAGATCCTTGTCTTTCTTATAAGCCTTCTGCGTTTCCTCGATGATCTCCTCCGTCGTCTCGTAGCCAAAGTCGGAAGCAAAAAGAGCTTCCTCCAATTCTTCGATCGACGAAGCGTCCAGCTTCTTGCGGCCGAAGATCCCGCCCGTCTTTTCAGCGATGCTCTTCGCCGACTTGGCTAGCCCATCCTTGAACTTCTTAAAAATCGATAACATCGGATGCCTATTCCCTTCCTATCGTATCCGCTTTTCGATTACTCCCAACTCGCTGTGCGAGACGGACGATCAAGCTCGCCTTTCAGGCGGTCCAAGATCCCGTTTACGAAACGACGCGACTCCGAAGTGGAGAACTCCTTGCTCAGATCGATCGCCTCGTTGATCGTAACCACAGGCGGGATGTCCTTACGGTGCAACAACTCGTAAACCGCCAAACGCAAAATCGCTAAGTCGATCTTTGCGATACGTTCGAAATCCCAGTTCTTGGCTAGGCTCATGATCTTATCGTCGATCTCGTCGGAATACTCGACGATCCCATGCACCAGCTCTTCGGCGAAATTATAATAGTCGCGCTCCTCCTCAAGACCCTCGAAGAAAATCCTCAAGTCATCCGTCAAATCCTTCGGACGATTGATCGACCAGGCATAGACATATTGCATCGCCGCCACTCGACACAGTCTGCGTTGAGACTTTTTACTCTCAGACATATTAAGAATAGTTGCGACGCAGCTGCGCCATTTCCAAGGCACATTGCCCAAACTCAGTTCCCTTCGGGATAGACCCGATACAGCGCTCGCGCACCTGCTCCTCGTTGTCTCCCACGATCAAGCCAGCCACCACCGGAGTCCCAGTGGTAATCGCCACTTCCTGCAAACCATAGTTCGCCGAGTCCGATACCATTTCATAGTGACGCGTCCCGCCAGCGATCACCACGCCGAGCGCGATCACCGCGTCAAACTTGCCTGACTCCACCAGAAACTTCGCCGCCACCGGCAACTCGTTCGAGCCCGGCACTCGCTCCACCACGATCGCGTCATCCGCCACACCAGAACTCTTGAGCGCTGCAACCGCTCCATCGAGCAGGCCTGCGACATACTCCTCGTTAAATCGTGCCGCAACGATCCCAATCCGGAAATCGGATCCATCAATTTGCAGCGAGGAAGGCGATAATTGGCTCATAGTAAGAACGAGTTAAGAACAGCGACGTGAGAGGAGAAGGCAACTTGCCTCCCTGCTTAGTCTTGTAAAGGCAAAAGGCGAATCATCTCCAGAACCGCCACCCTACAAGCCCACCGTCTCGACGATCTCGAGACCATAACCATCCAAAGCCACCAAGTTCTTGCTGTGCTGAGACAACAAACGGATCTTGCGAATACCTAGGGAAGACAAGATCTGGGCTCCGATCCCGTACTCTCGCAAGCTCATGGTCTTTTCCTCGGGATTGTCGACCAGACCCCCGCCCGGACGGCGGATATACACGATCGCCCCGCTCCCCTCTTCCGCGATCCGCTTCATCGCCAAGCCAATCGAATCCTCGCTCTTCCCGTTTGCCGGGTGAAACAAGTCCTTCAACACGTTCTCGGCATGCACCCGCACCAAAGTCGGCTCGCCAGTGATTTCGCCCGCCACCAAAGCCACGTGCTCGCGCCCATCGAGCAAGCTGCGAAACACCTTCATCGAAAATTCCCCGTGCTCGCTGGAAAACGCTTCCTCACGCACCAGCTCCACCAAGTTCTCACGCTTGTGGCGATATTCGATCAAGGCCGCGATCGAGATCATTTTTAGGCCAAATTTCTTCTTAAACTCCACCAGTTCGGGAGTACGAGCCATCGAACCGTCGTCATTGACGATCTCGCAAATCACGCCACACGGGAACTCTCCCGCTAGCGAGGCCAAATCCACCGCCGCTTCCGTATGCCCCGCACGCTCCAAGACGCCGCCCGACTTCGCCTTAAGCGGAAAGATATGCCCCGGGGCAACCAACTCGTCCGGGCGCGTGTCAGGATTCGCCAGCAGCTTGATCGTATGGTAGCGATCGTAAGCGCTGATCCCAGTGGTGATCCCCTCCGCCGCATCGACCGAGATCGTGAAATCCGTCTTATGCGACTCCCGGTTCTCCTGGACCATCGGGCTGATCCCCAGACGTTGCAGATGGTGAGGCGTGCAAGGGACGCAAATCAGACCGCGAGCATGCTGAATCATCATGTTCACGTTTTCCACCGACGCCTTCGAAGCCGCAAAAATCAAGTCCCCCTCATTCTCGCGATCCTCGTCATCGGTCACGATTACCGGACGGCCAGCCGCGATCTCAGCAATCGCCTCTTCCACTGAATCAAAAATTTCGTCTGCTGCGTTATCAGCCATAATCCCGCCAGCAAAACCGCCGCCCCTCGAGCTGACAACTCGAATACGAGTCGACCGTAAAATCAAAGCCCTTCACCCCCTGCCCTTTACCTCCGAAACTCGATCCCAGAGATTCACGCACAAAGAAGCGGAGCCGCATCACCAGCTCCGCTCCAAAGAATCCATCTCTTTTAGGAACAATACCTAACGTTGTAAAAATCCCGGAGATAACTACCCCTCCGGACTTAGCTGAACGGATCCTACTCAGTCCAGCTTTAGGCAATTTCCCAGCAAAATGAAGAAAAGCGCTCACTCGCCCCGGACTACACCCTAGTTTCTCTCCAATAACCCACCAGCTCACCGACAATCCACACCTCAATCCCTCCCATCCCTAGCTCTGCGCAGAAATGAACGAAACGTTACGTAGCAAAGCGCGCACGCCCTTCGCGCGACCTGTTGAGACGCGAACGAGCCGACTTCCATTCGCGATCGGGATGGAGGGCTCAAGTAACACGCCGGTAACACGCGCACGCTAGATTACTCCGAAAACAATTTCCAAACTCCCGCTAAAACCTTTCACTACCCACGCCCTTTAGCCGATTCCCCTAGCCGTGATCGAAGCCAACAAGCTCACAAAAACCTTCCGCGACCGAAAACGCGGACTCGTCCGCGCCGTCGACCGAGTCTCCTTCAATTGCCAGCCCGGCCAAATCTTCGGACTGCTCGGAGCCAACGGAGCCGGCAAGACCACCACGCTCCGCATGCTCGGCACCCTGCTCGAGCCCACCCGAGGCACCGCCACCGTCGCCGGCTACGACGTCGCCAAACACCCCGAAGACGTGCGCCGCTCCATCGGCTTCCTCTCAAACGGCACCGCCCTCTACGGCCGGCTCACCGCTCGCGAGATGCTCGAGTACTTCGGACGACTCAACGGCATCCACAACTCCCAGCTTCGCTCCCGCGTCGACGAGCTCATCGAACAGCTCGAAATCGGCGAATTCCAAAACGGCCGTTGCGACAAACTTTCCACCGGCCAAAAGCAGCGCGTCTCCATCGCCCGCTCCATCATCCACCGCCCGCCCGTCATGATTTTCGACGAGCCCACCACCGGCCTCGACGTCATGACCTCCCAAACCATCATGAACTTCATCGAGCGATGCCGCGACGACGGGCTCACCGTGGTCTTCTCCACCCACATCATGAGCGAAGTGGAGCGTCTCTGCGACGAAGTCGCCATCGTGCACCACGGCAAGATAGCCACCGAAGGCACCGTATCAGAAATAAAAGCGCAAACCGGCGAAGACGTCCTCGAAAACGCATTCCTCAAGATCGCCCACCAACTCGACGCCCAAGCCGAAGCCGAACTCACAAGGTAGCGCCCGCTGTGCCCAGCGGGCACCTCAAGCGGATCCCCAGCCCCACCTCCTACATCCCACACCATCCCTTCCAATGTCCCTGACCAAAGTAATCTTTCTCAAAGAGCTCCGCGAGACCCTACGTGACAAACGCGTCATTCTCGGCGTAATTATTTCACCACTACTGCTCACCCCCGCCCTCATGGGCGCCATCATGTTCTTCGGAAGCAAAAAGGCGGTCGAGCAACAACAAGCCACCCTCGACGTCGGCATCTACCAAGAAGCCGCCTTCCCCGAGCTCACCAACCACATCGAGTCCAACGAGAAGCTTGAGGTCACTCGCTACGACTCTCGCGAAGACGCCATCCAAGCCATTCGCGACTACAAAGCCAGAGCCGTCGTCGCCATCCCCCACAACGCGCGCATCGTCTTCCAATCAAACGGCACCGCACCCATCGAAATAATCTACGACCAAGCCAACGAAAACTCCGGCAACGCCCACAACCGCCTACGCGGCCTGCTCAACCAGTTCAACCGCGAGCAAACCGAGAACCGCCTCACCGCCTCCTCTCTCGATCCCAGCTTCATCAAGCCCACCGAGATCAAATCCACCAGCATCGCCGAAAAGTCAGCCGTCGTCGGATTCGCCCTCTCCATGTTCCTCCCTTACATCGTTATCATGGGCGCCGCTTTCGGAGGCCTAAACACCGCCTTCGACCTCTGCGCCGGCGAGAAGGAACGCGGCACCATGGAAACCCTCCTCGTCTCCCCCGCCTCACGCACCCAAATCGTCAGCGGCAAGCTCTACACCATCTTCGTCATCAGCCTCATCTCCTCGATCTGCTCCATCCTCGGCATCGTTCTCGCCCTCTCTTTCGGCGGCCAGATCATCGAAACCATATTCGGCGAAATCCCTCAAATCTCCTACACCAACCTCGCCGCGCTCGTAGTGATCGTGATCCCGCTCGCCCTGCTCAGCTCGGCGGCCTTACTCATCGTCTCAGCCTTCGCTCGCAATCAAAAGGAAGCCCAAGCCTACATCTTCCCCTTCGTAGCCGTCTTCCTCTTCCCGGCTGCCCTCTCCTTCGTATTCGGAGCCGAAAGCCCACTCTACACCGGACTCATTCCCGTGCTCAACATCGCCCTTTCCATGAAGCAACTGCTCAGCAACGCGTTCGATCTGCCCTTCTTCAGTGTCGCCCTGGCTAGCTCGCTCGCCTACGCTTGGGCCTCCATCAAGCTCACCGCAAATCTCTTCCAACGCGAAACCATCCTCTTCCGCTCCTGAAGCGGAAGACTACACTCGCTTCAACAAGTAGAGATCCTGCTTCGGATTTCCCAGAGCTCCCTCCGGGATAAAGTCCACCACCTCAAATCCGTTTTCACCCGCCAAACGCTCGCGCACATAGCTCTCCGGGTGAAACGCGGCGCACTCGTTCAAGCCCGCCTTCGTCGAATGCCGCACGACGAGCCCGCCCTCTTCATAGCGTGGCTTTTGGTCCTCCGGGACATGCGGCAGATAATGGTCGCCATGCAACGACACGATCAAGTGCCCGCCTTTTCTCAAAACGCGACGCAGCTCAGCCATCCACTCGGACTGCAGGTTTTCAGGTAAATGCGTGAAAACGGAGAAAGCGTAGACCAAATCGAAGGAAGCGACTCGGTACCGCAACGGCGGCACCAATCGATTGCTGCAGAATTCGGCGAAGTTCAAGTTCACATCCGCCCACGCAATCGCCTCCCGGTTAATGTCAGTCCCATGCAAACGCACTGTATCAAAATTCTGGAGATACCGTAGCACGCGACCGCAGCCGCAGCCAAAATCGAGGACAGCCTCCATTCCCTTAAAAGAAAGCCCATTGCGCTCGAGCACGCCTTCGATCGCCTCCACGCCCAGCTTCCCGCTTTCCAAAAACACCTCCAAACTCTCCTGGCCCGTCACCCACTCGATCAACTGGGTCGATGGAACCGGCAAACCGTCAACAGTATCAGAACTCTCCACAACAGAGCTTTCATCCTTGGCGAAAAGAGATTTCAGAACACGAAAAGGCATACAAAATCGAGCCTGATAGTCACAGCCCCTTCCAATAGCAAGCCCACCTCCACTTAAAACCCAGACTTAAACGAACAACCCCCGACTCTGCGCATTTCATAAGACTTGCCCTACTACCCTCTATAAATTACCCTTTTATCTTCATTAGAAACCCTAATCTAATCACAACCCCAGAATAAGCGTTTGCATTTACCTCACTAAAGCCTACGCTACTCCACCGTTTCACATTTACTAATTACCAAGCGAGCGCCCAGCAACTCGCCGAGCAACAGAATCCACCATCACCAAAAAACATCCCTCGCATGAGCAAACCAGTCATTTTCAATAACACCGTTCTGCGCGACGGCCACCAATCACTCGCCGCCACCCGCATGCGCACCGAGCAAATGCTCCCCGCGCTCGAAGCTCTCGACAATCTCGGCTTTGGCTGTCTCGAGACTTGGGGCGGAGCCACCATCGACGCCGGACTTCGCTTCCTCAAAGAATTCCCATTCGATCGTCTCGACGCGATCCGCGCCAAAACCAAGTCCAAGCACATGATGCTGCTGCGCGGCCAAAACATCGTGCAATACGCCCACTTCCCAGACGATATCGTCGAGACCTTCATCAAGACTTCGGCGAAACACGGAATGGACATCTTCCGTATCTTCGACGCCCTCAACGACCCCCGCAACATGCAGACCGCCATCAAGGCGGCCAAGGAAGCAGGCAAGGAAGCTCAAGGCGTCATCTGCTACACCACCTCCCCCGTCCACACCACCGAGGCCTTCGTCAAGCTCGGCCAGGAGCTCGAGGAGTCAGGCTGCGCCTCCCTCTGCTTGAAGGACATGGCAGGCCTCGTGCCTCCTCAACAAGCCTACGACATCATCAAGGGCCTCAAGGACCGGGTTAAGATTCCCATCGTTCTCCACACCCACGAAACCGCAGGTCTCGGAGCGACAACCTACTACGCCGGCATCGAAGCAGGTGTCGACTACGTGGATACATCAATCATCCCATTCGCAAACGGTACCGGCCAACCGGATACAGCACGCATGCTCTCCATGCTGGAGAACCACCCGCGCTGCCCGAAATACGACCTCGACGCCCTTCAGTTCCTCCGCGAACACTTCACCAAGGTCTACGAAGAGCTGAGCGACTTCACCAGCTTCTCAAACGAGCGCGTCGACTCCGATGCCCTCAAGTATCAAGTCCCCGGCGGCATGCTCTCCAACTTCCGTAACCAACTCAAAGAGCAAGGCATGGAAGACAAGTTCGAGGACGTGTTTAAGGAAATCCCAGTTGTTCGCGAAGCGCTCGGCTGGATCCCCCTCGTAACGCCAACCTCCCAGATCGTCGGCGTACAAGCCATGCTCAATGTCAAATTCGGACGCTGGAAAAACTTCTCTCCACAAGCCACCGACATCGCCCTCGGTTACTACGGACGCACACCTGCCCCCGTTAATCCCGAGGTGCAAAAGATCGCCGCTCAAAAGTCCGGCAAGGATCCGATCACCGTTCGTCCCGCCGACCTTAAGGATCCAGGCATGGACGATCTCCGCAAAGCGCTCGCGGTAAAAGACATGCCAACCGATGACGAACACTGCGTCATCCAAGCCATGTTCCCGCAAGAGCTCGACGCCTACTACAAGACCAAAGACCAGCCAGCAGCGGCCGCCGCGCCCAAGCCAGCCGCAGCAGCGCCAGCCAAAGCCGGTCCAGCGGAAAGCGTCACCCTCAGCGACAGCGCCCGCCACTACAACATCGCCGTCCAAGGCAAGAAGTACACAGTCGCGGTCGAGGAGGTGTAACAACCGCACAACTACAGTTTTCAATCAAATCAGGCCCGCCCCCTCGGCGGGCCTTTTCTACAGCTCCTGAGGATAGGTAGAGCCCGCTGTCCCCTGCGGGCAGGCAAGGTTCGAAGCAGCCACGCCCGAAACTTGAAGAACGCCGCAAGCTAGCGCATCCTCTCCTCCCTCAAGCCGACCCATGAAGCTCTCCAAACTCGATCACGTCGCCCTCGTCTGCTCAGATTCCAAGCGCTCCAAGAAGTGGTACGAAACAGTCTTCGAGATGGAATGGATCTTCCGTGGGAAATGGGACAACAACCCCTACTTCCTCAAAAAAGGCGGAGCCCAAATCGCCCTCTTCCAAGCCTCTCCAGATAGTCCGACAGCTCCCCGCAAAGGACCGCGAATCGACCATTTCGCCTTTGGTGCCGAGACACGGGCAGACTACGAAAAGGTCAAAGAATCGCTTTCGAGCAAAAGCGTCCCCTTCGAAGAGCAAGACCATGAGGTCGCTCTCTCCATCTATCTGAAAGATCCGGACGGAATCACCGTCGAAGTCACGACCTACGACCTGACTTAAGGAAGACCCGCCTCGCGCCGTTCAAGGAACAGCCAGCCCCCGATCACCGGGAAAAACCGATAGGCGAGCTCGGATCTAGATAATTACCGCAATTTATCTGACGGAGTTCTCCCGTTTATGGTTTAAGTTTGCAGAAGCTTCTAGTTGACAGGCCTAGGTAAAACTACATTCGTATTTCCCGGAATCCCCTAATATGACCAGCACCTTGTTCAATAAACTGCGTCTCTACACAGGAAACATTGTGGGAGCAGTACAGATCGTAGCCGCGGCCGCGCTCGTACTCTCTCTCGCTTGTCTAGCTGTCTTTCTGAAACGCTAAGTGATCCGTCCCGCGACGCCAACCGACCTACCCGCCATCAAGTCCCTCTTCGACGACGCCTTCAAACCAAGCGTCTACGAGTCGAGACTAGCCGAACGGGTTTTCTCCGGCCCCATCCCCTACCACTGCTGGGTAAGCGAAGAAGACAACCACATCCTCGCCTGTATTCTCTACACCCCCGCCCTTAAGGACGCCCTGCCAATCGGCTACCACCTGGCCCCAGTCGCCGTTAGGCCCGATTGCCAAGACAAGGGCTACGGCAGCCACTTGATCGAAACCACGCTCCAGCTCGATCCCATCCGCAACGCCCCCGTCTTCGTACTCGGCGACCCCCATTTCTACGAGCGCTTCGGATTTGCAGCCACCCCGAACCCGAGCTGCCCCTACGATCCTGGCAACGACTACTTTCGAGCCCTCCGCTGGACTCATACAGAAGACAAATTTTCCATTGGCTATGCCGACGCGTTCAAGGATGCTGAAGACGCAGCCTCATGAGAATCGCCCTCCCCCTCCTCGCACTTTTTCTCTCACTTAGTAGCACGCTATCCGCAAAAGAACGCCCTCGCGTCTTCGTTTTTACGGATATCAACATCGACTCAGGCGATCCCGACGACCGGCAGTCGCTGATCCACCTCCTCTGGTACTGCGACATCCTCGAAATCGAAGGCATCGTACCCGAAAGACTCGACGCCGGTGGCTTCGAAGCCTGCCAACTAGTCATCGACGCCTACCAAAAAGACTTCCAAGCCCTCTCCCTCGAGAGCAAAGGCTTCACCTCACCGAAATCCCTCCGTAGCTGTCTCGCCGACTCCAAAGAAAGCGCCATCACCAATTTCCACCGAGCGGCCACCCGTGAAGACTCCCCCCTCTACGTCCTCATCTGGGGCAACATGCGCGGCTTCCGCGACGCCCTCCTGCAACGTCCCGAAATCGCCCCCAACCTCCGCGTCCTCACCATCGGGACCGGCCTCATGCTCGAGCGGGATATCAAACACGTCCCCGCCAATTGGGAAAAGAACGCTCCCTGCAAGCAAATGAACTGGAATGCCGCCGGACGAAACGAGCTCTTCGACGACCCACGCTTCAAAGACATGTGGTGGCTAGAGATGAACTGGACCTACAACGGCATGTTCACCGGCGACGAACCCAGACAGCTCCTCCCCAAGCTCGCAAAGTACGGAGCCCTTGGCAAACACATGAAGGACGTCGTCAAAAAAGAAAGCTGGGCCCAATACTTCCGTGCGGGCGACACCCCCACCGTCCTCTACCTGATCGATCCTCAGAACGATTTCGACGACCCCACTCACGGCAGCTGGGCCGGTCGCTACCAAAAGCCCTTTCCACAAGAGCGCCCCCACTATTTCACCGACATCAGCGAATCGATCGAGTGGGACTACGCCGCCCCCTGCGCCACTTGGCAAAACCACGAGCAAGTGCTGCAAGCCTCCAAGGCCACGCTCGAGGAACGCCGGCCCCTCATGTACAAGGCCACCCTACAGAAACTCGACTCCCTGTACCACAGCCCAGAGGAATAGCCCCCACGCCTCAACGATTTAAGTAGTTAAATCCACCCGCTCTTGCGTCTCAGTCAGAGAACAAATGGGATTCGCTAATCGGCAGAAACCCATCCGCCAACGCCTTACCAACTTACCCCCTCAAAACAACTATGCTACGCACCATCGCCTTCGGCCTGACGCTCGCCATCGCCTTCCTCTCCGGCTGCTCCAAAGCGCCCCTGAAACCCAACATCGTCCTCATCATCGCAGACGACATCGCCACCTACGACCTAGGCGCCTACGGCAACAAAACCGTTCAATCCCCCCACATCGACCGCATCGCCAAAGAAGGCATACGCTTCAACAACGGATTCGTCACCATCGCCTCCTGCAGCCCTAGCCGCTCCTCCATCATCTCAGGCCTCTATCCGCACAACACCGACGCCGAGCAGCTACACTGGGAAATGACCGGCGACAAGACCACCTTCGTCCGCCTCCTCAAAGAAGCTGGCTACTGGACCGGAGCCGCTGGCAAGTGGCACCTCGGCGAAGCAGTGAAAAGCGACTTCCACGAAGTACGAGAAGCGGACGTATCCGGTTACCAGATACCACAAGGCGGCACCGGCGGCTTCAAAGAAACCATGGCCGGCGACGCCCGTAGCGGCAGCCAAGATTGGGTCCCCATCCTCAAGGACCGCCCCAAAGACAAGCCCTTCTTCCTCTGGCTCGCATCCCTCGACGCCCACCGTCCTTACTCGGAAAACATCATCCCCAAACCTCACTCCCCCGACGATGTATTCGTGCCGCCATTCATGGTCGACACGCCCGAGGTCCGCAAAGACCTCGCCCTCTACTACGACGAAATCACACGCTTCGACACCTACATCGGCGCCGTAATGGACGAGCTCGAAGCCCAAGGCGTCGACGACAATACGCTCGTCCTTATCATGAGCGACAACGGCCAACCTTTCATCCGCGCCAAAACAACCCTCTACGATAGCGGCATCAAGTCCCCCTGGATTCTCCGCTGGCCCGCTGGCATCGAAGCCGGGCTTGTCAGCGATAGCGTCGTTAGCGCCGTGGACATCGGTCCGACCTTCCTCGAACTCGCAGGCGTCAAAATCCCCTCCGAATTCGAAGGGCACAGCTTCGTCCCCGCCCTTCAGGATCCCAACACCCAAATCCGAAAGTTCGCGTTCGCCGAAAAGCACTGGCACGACTACAACGACCAAGTTCGCGCTGTAACAACCGGTGAATTCAAATACATCCGTAACTACCTTCCCAACCAAATGGGCACCCCATCCGCCGATGGCGTCCGGAGCCCAGCCTACCAAGAAGCCCTTGCCCTCCGCGGGACCGGAAAACTCAACCAGGCCCAGAAAAACATCTTCCTCAACCCACGCCCCATCGAAGAGCTTTACCACTGCGCAGAAGATCCCTTCGAAGCCAACAATCTAGCAAAAGACCCCGAATACGCCGACGTCCTCAAGACCATGCGCAACACGCTCCGAGAGTGGCAAATCGTCACCAATGATTGGATACCGAAGATCGTGACTCCAGACGAGTTCGATCGCGAAACCGGTCTCGCCACTCCAGCCCGTATTCGCCCTCGCCCCAACAAGGCCGAAATGATCAAGATGGGCATTGCGGAAGACCGCCCAGATTCCTAATCCCCCACGGAGGGCAATACCTAGTTGCCTTCTTCCCTATGCTCAAATTCGCTCTCCTAACTCTCCTGCTCCCCGCATCGCTGCTCGCCCAGAAATTCTACGATCAGGAGCCGATCAACTACGAGAGCGACCTGAGCCCAGACTCCGTAAGCTCCTACTTCGCTCAAACGGGAAACCTAAAAACCTGGGAACACGCAGGACCGTCCGGCTACCTGCGTTCGTTTCTGGACGCATTCGACATCCCAGTCGAATCTCAGGTGCTCGTCTTCTCCAAGACAAGCCTGCAAGCCGACCGCATTTCTCCCCAAACGCCTCGAGCCATCTACTTCAACGACGAGATGTACGTCGGTTGGGTGCCTGGAGGATCGATCCTCGAAATCTCGGTCGCAAATCCCAAAGTAGGCACCAACTTCTACACCCTCAATAACGACCAACAAAGCCCGCAACTTCTACGCGAGACAGACGATTGCCTCCGCTGCCACGGAGAATCCTTCACGAGAGAAGTCCCCGGACACGTCATACGCTCCGTATTCCCATCTGAATCCGGACACCCAATTTTCAAGGCGGGCTCTCGGACCGTCGACCACACAACCCCCTTCGAAAAAAGATGGGGAGGCTGGATCGTCACCGGCACCGACCAAGAACACTTCGGCAACAAGCTCTATCAAGAAACTGCCGACGGCGCATCCATATCCAGCCATCATATTCTCACGAATGTTCCAGAAAACGGATACCTGGCTCCTAGCAGCGATGTCGTCGCCCTGCTCGTTTTAGAACACCAAGCCCACGCTCACACGCTTATCGCGAAACTCGCCATCAATACCCAACGCGCACTTCACGACCAAAAAATCCTCGACGAACTCCTAAAACGCGAAGCCCCCCTCTCGGACTCCACCATCCGCCGCATCAAGCATACTGCCGACGAGCTTCTCTCGTATCTCTTCTTTACCGACGAAGCCCGAATCCCCCGCATTGATCTCGCACCCTCGAATTTCGCTCAAGCCTTCCAAGACGACCGGCCGGCCGATCCCCATGGACGCTCTCTCTATCAGCTCCGCATGAACCGCCGAATGTTCCGCTACCAACTCAGCTACCTTGTCTATTCCCAAGCCATGCTGCAGCTCCCCACGGAAGCCCAAGACTACCTTTGGCCCGAGCTCAAACGCATCCTCAACTCGGATGTGAACGAGAGTGGATACACCCACATCTCCCAAAACCAAAAGCGCGATATCCTGGAAATTCTGCTAGCCACCCACCCCCGTTTTCAGGCACCCTAGGAGAAACTCCCCAGTCATGCTAACCAAACTCTTCTCCCTCGCCTTCCTATCCGCCCTTTTCACCCTCCACGGAGACGTCGATCCCGAGCTCCTCATCGGCACCTGGAAGTTCACCTACCACGAAGAGAACAACCTCGTGATCGACGGCACGAGCGTCTACAATCCCGACGGCACGTTCACCGGCCACGGCACCGTCACCATCAAGGACGAGCTCGTCGAAGAGTTCGAAACGCGAGGAACCTGGAGCATCGAAGGACGAACCCTCACCTACATCGGTAAATTCGTCAATCAGCCGGACCACCCTCTAAACGGAAAACCCATCACCGCGGAAATCCTCTCCATGACCAAGGACGTCTACTACTACCGCGGAGAAGACGGAAAAGTACGGCACGAAACCCGTATCCAAAATTAACCCACACTCCAGCAAGGCTGACGCTCGCCGCCACTACCGCATACCCCCAAAAAAAAGGAAGCCCTCCTAAAAGGGCTCCCGTCTGATCAATGAAATGCTACGAGCGAGCTCAGTCCGTAGATGCAAGCTCTTCAGGCGCCTTATGGCTCAAAGCCGGTACGTAACGTAGAACCAAGTTTCGGGCATCGACGACACACTCGTTGTACTCAGCGAAAAACGCCTCGCTCTCTTCGTCGCTCATATCAGCGAACGGTCCAGGCTCATCCATCTCGTTCCAAACATCGAAGCGAGACGCGCTGATAAAGGTTCTTGGGTTACCACCGAGCGTGATTCTGCCAAAAGTGATTCCTGACTCGTTCGCGTCGCGCAACGCCGGTACAAGCTTTTCGCTCAACCAATCCTCCATCGTACCAATCTTGCCAGCCGCTACCGTGCGATAACGAAGCATCAAAAGCTTGGGATCCTTTTCTTCTGCAGGGGGGATCCGCAAATCGGCGTACAGCTTTATGTTTACGAGTTCGTGAGAATCGATCGTATCTTGTATACGAGCCAGCCAACGCGCCCATTCATCCTTTTCCATCACAGGATTCCCTGTGTCATCGAAACTGGCGAAATTGTCATGCTCTTCAACAATATGAAAAACGTTCACCGCGCCCCGCGACTCTCTCCAAACACCACGAGCATCCTGCCCAGTCGCAACTCTCTTATCGCGCATCTCTTTTTGAAGATCCCAAAACTCCCCAACACGGTCAGGCTTCACTTCTATAATTCGGACCTGCAACAGAGGGTTGGATTCTTCGGCAAAACTCGGGGAAACGAAACCAACAGCCGCCACCAAAGCAGCTGACAACAAACAACAGCGTAGTGCTTTTTTCATACAATATATCTCCAATTTGGATTAGAACAGGTACTTAAAAAACTGCAGCCTCAGCTACAGGCCCCCGGTTCACACACATCGCCCGTTCTGGTCTGGAAAATGAATTACTTGGCACGCCCAACACTGAGGCCGAAACCCCAGCGGCCGGGCAGGCGGGAGTTTACCGCGCTTTGAACCAATTCACAATGCGCCCACAGCCAAAACACGCGTTTTTCCAGCGCTTCGCCCCAGGTACGTAGGGGCCTTTTTCCGAACGTGCATCGATCCCGCTCACAAGTTGTAAAGGCAGCCATGCGCGGAATGTGTGCCTACACTTAAATGAAGCAGTTCCTGATCACTCGCCCCATCCGATGCGGTACCCTATCCCAAACAAACAATGTTCCTCAATCGCCTGGTCCTGCCCCTCCTCTCACTCGCTCTCTTTTGCTCTTACTCTGCCGCCAAGACTCCCGAAAAGCCTCGCGTCTGGGTCGTCACAGATATCCAAGTCGGAGGACATGGAGACCCCGACGACGATGTCACGATGGGCGCCTTCCTGCTGCTGGCTGACCACTACCAGATCGAAGGCATAACCGTCGGCTCTTCCGACCGCTACTCGGGCGGCACAAAAATCTGGTGCGAAGAGACATTCTACGCCGACTACCTCCGCGAAGTGGACAACCTGAATGCTGTCTTCGACGGAGCATACCAAACAGAGATCGGATTCCACATGGCGAGCACGTCCGGACATGTCTTCAGCGAGCTTCATCCAGAAACTCAGTTCGACGAATTCCTCGACCTGTATCCATCCATTCGCGACATGATCGCAGCTGCAGAAGAAGGTCCCCTTTATGTTTTAAACTGGGGCTTGCTCACCGAGCTCTCTCTAGCCGTCAAATATTGCCTCGAACAAGGTAAGATCGACACCCTCAAAAACCTCCGCATCATCAGTCACTGGACACAACGCCACGGACGCTGGAATTGCGATACCGACAACGACGCTTGCAACTACATTCACGACCAAGCCGAAAATCATCCGGAAGTCATCATGTACGAGCTCGGTCCCAGCGGGCAACAAGGCATGGCCGAAAACATCTGCCAAACCGCCGGCGAGCTCGATCGTGAACTGATGCTCAACAGCCGTATCGGGCGTTACCTCGACACCAAGTGGATCGGCTACGGCCGCCAAAAAGGCATGCCCGACTTTTCGGACGGAGCGACCTTCCTCGTTCTGATGGGATTCGGCGGAGGCCTCGACTACCACAGCACCAACGGGATCGTCGCTAACCAAGAGGAAGCCAACGCACTGCTTTGCGCCGATCGCCCGAAAATTTTCGCATTGCTCGAAGAGCGGGCCATCGCGGCCGCCGGTCAGCGCCCCCAAGGCAAAACCATCGACTTCACAGGCAGCCCAACTCAATTGCAAAAAGCAATCGACTCCGCTCCCGCTGGATCCGTTATCTCCTGCGACCCAACGCAACAATTCACCTTACAGGAACCGATCCGTATCGACAAAGCGATTACATTAAAGGGCCTTAACGCTCGCTTACCGGATGGGCTCGGCAGCACGCAATTGATAGTCGTCGAGTCCGAGGGCGTAAAGCTCACCGACCTAGAGCTGCACGGGAACTACGACAGCGTCGATCAAGAAGTTCGATCTCCGCTGATCAGTATACACGCAGGCGACTTTCGGGTGGAACGCTGCTCCTTTTACGATAGCTCAAAGGATGGAGTGGAGATCAATCCACTAGAAGGTAGCGACGACATCATCGGCGGAATAGTTCGCGATATAAAAGCCTACCGGATCGGCCGCGATGCCGTATCCATCTCCGGGGGCAAAAAGTTCGCAACGTTCTCGTCGAAAACGTTCGTCTCGAAAAGA
Organism: Pelagicoccus mobilis; assembly: GCF_016595505.1. GTDB lineage: Bacteria > Verrucomicrobiota > Verrucomicrobiia > Opitutales > Opitutaceae > Pelagicoccus > Pelagicoccus mobilis. Next base: position 53,757 of record NZ_JAENIL010000007.1, read on the forward strand.
GCTACCGACGCGGTGCCGTAGAAGTTAGCGACGGGGTCGACAACATATTCGTCCGTAAAGTCTACGCAGAGAACGCCCCCTACGCCGTCGACGTACAAGACCATCGTGGCGAAAGCGCTTCCAATACGAACGTCATGCTAGAGAAGATAACCGCAGTTAGCTGCAAAAACCTGCTGCGAACCAGCAACAGTCCACGCGGGCACGCCTTTCTCACGCTCAGCAGCGGTGTCGCCAAAAACTGCGAAGCCCCCATCCAAATTTCGAATACACACGATGTGCTCATCAAGTACCTCAAGATCGAAGGGCACACCGATGAAAAGAATCCGCCGATCCAATTCACCAACTGCCAGCGCATAAACCTCCGAGGACCTTCCATAGAGACAACATACTTCAAGGACGAACCGATCGTGGCTAAATCGTCCTCATTCCCCGAGATTACCTCTTTGAAAACAAGGTAGGGCTCGACCGCCGGGCGAGCCGCAAAAGCCATCAGTTAAAGAAGAGGCGGGCCGCATCGACGTCGGGCCTAACAGTCACGGCCCACCTCACTCACTACCTCCCTGAAATCAAAGATCTCGCAAAACCGTACCGAATGGGTCTCGATTTATATCTCCGATGCGATTGCTAACCCACCAGCTCAAACCCCTGTTCGCCAGTCTGACACTCGCTGGCTCTCTCAGCTTGGGCTACGCAAGCGACCCTCACACACCAGCGGCAGCCGACGAAGCATCGAGCGAGCTTAACAACAATTGGTCCCCCCTTCCCCACCTCAAAATCCGGCAACTCGAAGCGGAATTGGGTCAGCTCCGCAACGAACTCGAAGAGCTTCCGTACCTCTATCCGATCCTCTCCCAAAACAGGATTGGCTACCACTCGTCCTTCGACGGTGACACCGAGGCGGCTCAGCATACGATCGATTTCAATCTATCAAAGAATTTCCGCGTCCGCTCCGTCGCCCTCGTTCCAGCCTATCACCCTTCCGAGCAAGAGCGAAACGCCTACGCCTTCCCCAAGCGCTTTAAAATCGAATTCCGAGATCCGGATACCAACGAGTTCGAAACGCTCGTGAACTGGATGGAGCGAGACTTCCCAAGCCCTGGTCGCTACCCTCTTTTCTTCTCGGACATTGAAAGAGTCACCAACAAGATTCGCCTAACGGTCGCAAAAGGAGAGGAAGATCCAAGCAACTACTTCGCCCTCGGTGAGTTCTACATCTGGGGCGGGACTACAAACAATTTCCTCGTCGACAACGTCGCCCTCTGGACAAGCACGCGCGTCTCCGCATCGAGCAATTTCTCCCTCCCTCCGAAGTGGGACCTCGAATTCCTGAAGGACGGCGTCAGTGGCTTGGGCTTCCCTCTGAGCAAAATCGACGAGCATCGCGAGGACCTGATGATCCGCTCCGAAGAGGGAGCCCAAATCTCCGAAACGGTTGAACTGACCATCGACCTCGGAAAGAGCCAACGCATCGGCCGATTCGATCTCTGGCCTGCAAAAGCGCCTGACGGTCTAGCCCTCCCGGGAGTCGGCTTTCCGCAGTCGGTAAAGGTCGAAGTATCAAACGATCCGTCCTTCGAGGATTTCACCGCGATCAAGCCCACGGGCGAAGCCGACAAGGGCCAGTACGGGGCTCTCTTTTCCGTCTGCATAAAACCGCCAAATGTCCGCTATCTCCGGGTCACTCTGGAGGGGCTTCAGATCCAGAACGACGCCCGCATCCTCGGCCTCGGGGAAATAGCCATGTACGATGTTGAAGGCAACCTCGTCAGCGGAGAGATCGTCAAGCACGACGGCATTCCGATGCATTTCACCAATCAGGTAGCACGCCTTCTCGACGGCTACTGTTTCGGTAAACGAATCCTGCCCGACCTGAAGTGGATTGAAGCACTCGCCCAACGTAAGCCGCTCGAGAGCCGGATCGCCGCCCTTGAAGCCGAACTGGCGAGCACTCAGGTGATCTGGGGATACTTGCGCGACCGCCTCCTGGTTGCAGCAGCGATTCTATTCTGCGTTCTCGTGAGCGTCGTCGTATTCTATCAACAGATACGCAAGAAACGTGAACTCTCCAAACAAGCGGAACGCATCACCCGCGATCTGCACGACGAGGTCGGCAGCAGTCTGGGCAGCATAAGCCTACTCGCCGAAGAGCTCACCGAAACGAGCGACGACAAACAGCTCGCCAACGACCTAGACGATCTGTCCCTGATGGCCCGCGAAGCGACCGCGTCTCTTCGCGAAATCATCAAAGTCAAATCCCAGCAGGACGTCTCCCTAGCGGAACTTTTCGACAGCCTATCGGAACGAGCATCCAAAGTCCTGCGAGGAGTTAGTCTAAGTTACCAAATCTCCGAAGAACTTCCCGAGCAGGAGATTCCGCTGAGCATCAAGCGACACATTTCGATGCTCTTCAAGGAGGCGATACACAATTGCGCCCGCCACTCCCAAGCCACCGAACTTTCCATAATCGTAAGCTCCGACTCCCAGTTTTTGTATCTGCAGATCAAGGACAATGGAATCGGGTTCGAACCATCCCAAATCCAGAGAGGTTGGGGCTTGGACAACATGAAACAGCGAGCCGACGAAATGAGAGGAGAGATCATGATCGAATCTACCCCCGGAGCAGGCACCTCCATCCATCTTAAAACGCCTCTCGCGTCACTTTCCCAAGAGCCAACCCACGGCTACAAAACATCAAACGTATGAACTCGATAGACGTTTGGATAGTCGAAGACGATGCCGATTATCGGCGCATGCTCACCCGCGTTCTTGATCGTTCGCCACAAATCGCGTCCTGCAGGGATTTCCCAAGCTGTATCTCTTTTTTGGATGCGATTAAAACGGAGAAACACCCTCATGCCGTATTGATGGATCTCGGGCTTCCACGAATGAGCGGGATCACAGGCATCAAAGAGCTTTCCCAAAACGCTCCCGACATAGCTGTCATAGTGCTCACCGTATTCGGAGAAAAAGAAAAGGTTCTCGAAGCCTTGGAAGCCGGAGCTTCCGGTTACTTGCTGAAGACCGCGACCACCGCAGAAATCCGAAAAGGAATCCAAGACGCCGTCTGGGGTGGCACCCCGCTTAGCGCCTCCGTGGCTCGTTTCGTTTTGGAGGAATACCGAAAGCCAGCCCTCGCCAACGACTTTAAACTCGCTGCCCGCGAAATCGAAGTGCTGCACAAGCTCTCGCTCGGTCACTCCGTTAAAGAGATATCATCCTCCCTCGAAATCTCCCAGGCCACAGTCTCCACTTACCTCCGGCGCATCTACAGCAAACTCGACGTGCAATCCCAGTCAGGAGCCGTCGCCAAAGCGCTGCGAAGCGGCATCATTGAATAACGCCAAGCGAGTGTCATCGATTTAGGTGACTAGGCGAGTTCCTCGATTTAGAGCAGAATCGGGGCAATGAAATTAGTACAGAAGCTTCCCCTACTTCTCGCCGCCGCACTCTCTCCCCTTTACGGAGAATCGGAACACGCAGCTCCCGCGATCCATGCGGAACAGGTCGACTCCCAGCCGACCTCGGGAACCATGGTCACCGTCATCATTCACGAAAAGGACGGCCAGCACTACGCCTATTCCGGTGGACAAGATGCAGAGCTAGACTCCTTCAAAGTCGCCAAGGACGGAAAACTGACCCCGCTTAAGTCTTACAGCCTTTGGAACGAAAAAGGCCCCGCTCGCGGACTCGTAACCTCCACCATCGCCGGAACCGACTACCTCTTCGTCGGCAACAAGTTCGGCAACGCCATCGAAGTTCACCGTATCCAAAATGACGGCACGCTCGAACGCGTCCACGTCGAACACGATACCGACGAGACCCACCTAGGAGTCATCATCACACTTCAAGTCATCCACATGAAGGACCAGGCCTATCTGTTCGCTGGTGGACTCGAAAAAACGCCAGGCCTCACCTCCTATCGCATCAACAACGACGGCTCTCTCACTCATGTCCAATCCATGGCCGACACGGAGGACATCTTCACCGACGGAATCATCGGAATGGGAATCCACAAAATCGAAGGCAAGACCTACCTCTTCACCGGTGGATTTCAAGACAGCGGCGTTAGCGGATTCCAAGTATTCGACGACGGGCATTTTCTAAACACCAGCAACGTCGGCGACGACCTCACACGCTACCTCAACGGCACGTACCCACTCAGCACGGTACAACTCGGAGACAACCACTACGTCGTCGCCGGTCACAGGCACCACAGCTACTACAAGCGTTCCCAATTCATTAAGCGAAAGGGCTTCGTTCACCATGGCGACGGCGTATCCGTCTTCAAGGTCGACCAATACGGAAAACTGATACCTCACTCCGTCCTGACCTACAATCCAGACGTAAAGATCAAAGGCCAAACTCGCATCGAAATCCAAAAGATCGACGAGACTCAAGCCGTGGTAGCGATCGCGACCCGCGACGAGCAAACCATCCAGATCTGCACCTTAAACGCAGAGGGTGTCCTCACCCCCTCCACTACCTACGAGTCGAATTTCCCCGTCTACAATGGGATGACCTCAACTCAGATCGACGGAAACATATTCCTCTTCGCCGGATCGAGAGACCACAGCTTCCTCCAAAGCATCCAACTCGAAATGGAATAAAGTATCCACTTTCCATTACATCTCTCACCCTCTGTAGGGCGGGGCGCCGACCCGCCACCCATCTTTCATTTCAATCACAACCAAATCGCTTCACCATGAACAACCGAATAACAAAAGCACTCACCCTAAGCATCACCAGCGCGTTGCTATGCCTCTTCGGCACGCTGCAACTCTCCGCGGCCGAACTCACCCACGAGCAAGCGTTCAAAGCCTTGCACGCCGCTCAGAAGAAGGCCGAAGAACAAGGCACCCTCATGAATATCGCCGTGGTCGACTCGGGAGCTAACCTCAAAGCATTCATCCGCATGGATGGCTCCTACCTCGGCAGCATCGACGTAGCGATCAAGAAGGCTAAAACCGCTCGTTACTTCGACACCCCAACTCACAATCTCGGAAAGCTCACCCAACCCGGACAGCCCATCTACAACATTGAGCACTCAAACGATGGTCTGATCACGTTCGGCGGCGGAGTCCCGATCAAGGACAAAGACGGGAATGTCATCGGAGCCATCGGCGTTAGCGGCGGCACCGTCGAGAACGACATCGAAGTCGCGAACTCCGGAGCCAATTCCGTACTCAAAAAATAAGGACAAACCCAATTCGCAGCAAGGCGGCCACTCGCCGGCACGCCACACCTCCCTCATTCAACCATCATTTCACTATCATGAAAAAATCACTCACCATTCTCAGCAGTTTGATCCTCGCCATACTCGCCCTTGGCGCATTCTCCGGATGCACCGAATGCGACGCCGGCGAAGCAGCCGAAGGCCGAGTGCTCCGTCACGTCGTTTGCCTCAAGTACAAGGACGACGTCACTGCCGAGCAAAAGGCGGATGTCATCAAGGACATCTACGACCTGCCCAATAAGATCAAAGAGCTCAAGTATCTCGAGCTCGGCGAAGAAGTGAGCGTCGAAGGTAAAAACAAGGGTTTCACCCAAGTCATCACCATGACATTCGCCGACGAAGCCGGCCGCGACATCTACTTGCCACACCCTGACCACGTCGCCCTCGTCGACAAAGTAGGCCCCCTCCTCGAGGACGTCCTCGTAGTCGACTACTGGTCAAAATAACATCACTCCCAAGCCGCCTCCCCTCAGGGGCGGCCCCTCCCACCGGAGGGCAATGCTCCGTCATTGCCACAACACAACCCAATCCCCCCCACACTCCACAACCCAAGTTTTGTCCTAACATTCCAAGAGAACCCAAACCAAAGCCACTCGCTCCCAAATAGACGATTCCCCATAGTCCCAGGAGTGAAACGCTTACCCCTATTCTCCAGCCTGACTCTCTCTCTACTCACCCTTTTCGCCCCATCACACGCCTCCGAATTACCAGAGGTAGTGGCAGGCAAGCTAATCAGACATGCCAACTTCGAATCCCAGCATGTCGCCGCCCGCAACATCGACGTTTGGCTCCCGCCTCGCGCTGCTCCCAACGAGCCGCTCCCCGTCCTCTACATGCACGACGGGCAAATGCTCTATGACTCCAACGCAACCTGGAATGGCCAAACATGGGACGCTGACGATGTCGCCACGAAACTGATACGCGACGGCAAGACCCCTCCCTTCATCATCGTTGGCATCTGGAACGGAGGCCCCGAACTCCGACACCGCGAGTACTTCCCGCAAAAAGCCTTCGAAAACCTATCCGAAAATGATGTCGAGGCAGTCCTCCAGGGAACTCGCAAGGGACAAAGTCATCCCGCGTTCCCAGGGGAACCAATCTCCGACAAGTACCTTCGCTTCATCGTCGAAGAACTAAAGCCCTTCATCGACAAGACCTACTCCACGATCTCGGACCGAGACTCCACCTTCATCTCCGGATCCAGCATGGGAGGGCTCATATCGACGTATGCGCTTTGCGAATACCCTGACACCTTTGGCGGAGCTGCGTGCTTATCCACACACTGGCCAGGCATTTTCACAAACGAGGACAATCCGATCCCCCAAGCTCTTTTCACCTATCTGGACGCCAATCTTCCTGATCCCAACAAAGTCCGACTCTATTTCGACCTAGGCGACCAAACACTCGACGCTCTCTACGAGCCACACCAAGTCCAAGTCGACAAGATCCTCCGCCGCCACGGCTACGACGACTCCAACTGGATCTCCAAGCGCTTTCCCGGCACAGACCATTCTGAGATCGCCTGGAACGCCCGCCTCCACGAACCACTCATCTTCCTCCTCGACTCAAAGTGATCCTCGCCGAGCTGTCGCTCACGGCACCCCCACTCAAATACCCACTGTCGGTCATCCATCCTACAGATCCATACTGATTTCTGAATACAACCAATTAGCCTCCCTAATCACTCGTCAAACCTGAGTGATTAACCCTTTCTTGCCCCCTTCATAGAGTTGCTGATCACGTCGTTCTAATCTTTAAGATTAGAGTACTCCCCGACGATGAAAACACCCCTCTCAAAGCGGCACTCAACTCAGCTAGCGAGCTCATTCTGGTCAGTTTTCAGCCTTCTATTTCTGCTCGGTCTAGCCTCCCTCCATGCCGGACCTGACGAAACCGCTCAGCAGATAGACCGCATCATCAACCGCGCCTATCGAGCGACAAACGCCAAACCTGCTCCGCTCACCAACGACGCCACTTTCCTCCGACGCGTCTACTTCGATCTCACTGGCACACTCCCTACCCTCCAAGAGACGCGCACCTTCCTCTCCAACAAATCCTCCGACAAACGCTCAGCCCTTGTCGAGCGGCTACTCTCTAGCGAAAACCACGTCGATTACTGGACTCTCAAGTGGTGCGACCTGCTCCGAGTCAAATCCGAGTATCCCATCAACCTTTGGCCCAACGGCGTACAAGCCTACCATCGCTTCATCCGCCAAAGCATCGCCACCAACAAACCCTACGACCTCTTCGCCCACGAACTGCTCACCTCTTCCGGTAGCAACTACCGCGTCCCCGCGGTCAATTTTTACCGAGCCGTCCAAGAGCCAACCGCCCATTCGATATCAGCGGCCACCGCGCTCACTTTCCTAGGGACACGTATCGAAAACTGGGATACTGAAAAACAAAACCAGTTCGCCGAGTTCTTTTCCAAAGTCGCCTTCAAGCGAACCGCCGAGTGGAAAGAAGAAATCGTCTACTTCGACACCCGCTCTCCAGAGGAGGTCAAAACCCGTTTCCCAGACGGAACAGCCATAACAATAGAGGCTCATACCGATCCACGCCAGATCTTTGCAGACTGGCTCATCGATGATACGAACCCGTTCTTTGCCCGCGTAGCCGTCAACCGCATCTGGTACTGGCTAATGGGGTCTGGCATCGTAAGCCCTGCTGACGACTTCGGACCCCACAACCCAGCTCAAAACAGCCAGCTTCTCGCCCAGCTCGAGCAGGCGTTCATCCTCTCCGGCTACGATCAACGAGCCCTTATCGCTAGCATCGTCAGTTCGAAGACCTACCAAAGAAGCATCCCCAAGAAGCCGCAACTCAGTTACGCTGAATACAACCTACGTCCACTCGAAGCAGAGGTCCTCGTCGATGCCCTCAACCAACTGACGAATTCCTCCGAACGCTACTCAAGCCCCATCCCCGAACCCTTCACCTTCATCCCTGAAGCGAACCGAAGCATCGCTCTCGCCGACGGCTCTATCACCAGCCAGTTTCTTGAAACCTTCGGCCGTCCCAGTCGTGACACCGGTAGACTCGACGAACGGAACCAGATCCCCAACGACGCTCAACGCCTCTCCCTGCTGAACTCCTCAGAAATCCAAGGCCAGATCAGCAACAGCCCTCTTTTCCGCCAGATCGGAAAACCGCTTCGGAAAAACCCATCCAAAGTAGTCCAAGCAACCTATCTCGCCGTGCTCTCCCGTTATCCCAATAAGGCAGAACTGGATACAGCTCTCCGCTATATCAATCAGGCAGGCAAGCAATCCCGTCACGCGGCCCTCGACGTCGCCTGGGCCCTCATCAACTCCAAAGAATTCCTCTACAAACATTAGGAGGGCAACGCTCCGTCGTTGCCACAACACTTCACACTCCAAACTCCCATGCGCCATCACCCCTCCACACAGTACTTCATGAGCCGGCGCGACCTCATTCGCTCCGGGATCCTCTTCTCACTCGGGCTGCCATTCTTTCGCCTCAACGAATCGCTCGGGGCCACGCTCGCTCACGCCCCAAAACAACGAGCGACCTCCGTCATTGAAATCTGGATGTGGGGCGGTCCCTCTCACCTCGACACCTTCGATCCCAAACCCGAAGCCGGAGCAGAATTCTGCGGTCCATACTCCGAGGCCATAAAAACCAACGTCGACGGCATCCGTATCAATTCCCGCCTCCCCCTGCTCGCAAAGCAAGCAGACAAGTACTCGCTGATCCGCAGCATGACCCACGGGATCAATGCCCATGAAACCGCCACCTACCGAGTACAGACAGGGCGGGAGTCAGGCGGAGCTCATGTCTATCCGAGCATCGGAGCCGTCGTCTCCAAACTCACCGGATACGAAGCAGGATATCAAGGCCTACTGCCACCCTACATCGCTCTCACTTCCACCCACGGCCGTTTCTCTGAAGAAGGATTCCTTGGCCCAAGTTTCAAGCCCTTCGCCACCGGAGGCGACCCAAACGCTCAACGTTTTATGGTCGAAGGCATCATCTCTCGATCCATAAGCGATCAACGCCAAACCAAGCGACGCCAACTTCTCCAAAACCTGGATACGCTCGGAAAAACACACGGCGACCACCCCCTCTTCCGCGAGTTCGACACCTCAACCAGCAACGCCTACGACATGATCCTTGGCGAGGCCCGCGAAGTCTTTGACCTTTCTCAAGAGAAAGACGAGCTCCGCGATCGCTACGGACGCCACTCCTTCGGCCAATCCTGCCTCATGGCTCGCCGTCTCGTCGAAAACGGGGTGAAATACGTCACCCTCAATGCAAAGGGCTGGGACACGCATAAAATGCACTTCACCACCATGGAGCAAAAGATGCCCCAGATGGACCAAGGCATCGCCTCCCTACTTCAGGATCTGGACGAACGTGGCATGCTCGATTCCACCATCGTTTGGGTATGCGGCGAATTCGGTCGCACTCCCAAGGTTCAATGGAAGGAGCCCTGGAAAGGCGGTCGTGGACACTTCGGCCGTTGTTTCTCCGCTCTCGTAGCGGGTGGTGGTTTCAAAGCCGGACAAGTCGTAGGAGCCTCGAACAGCACTGGCGAAGAAGTGGCAGATCGTCCCGTTTATCCGGAAGATCTCATCGGCAGCATATACGACCGCCTAGGCATCGCCCCCACCGGACGCATGCCGAACAACCTCGGATTAGACATCCCCCTCACCCCTAAGTCCAAGGGCCCCGGAATCCTGAGCGAAATCATGTAACGAGGATTCAGATACAATGAAATATCTCCTATCGACACGATCACTCATCCTCTCCTTGGCCCTCGCCTTTGCGTGTCAGCTCTCTTTCGGACAAAAAAGCCAAAACCTTCCGCACCTCGGCTACGCCTACCCCGCCGGTGGCCAAAGAGGAAGCACCATTGAAATCACCATCGGCGGACGCTACTTGGGCGGAGCTAAAAACGCCTTCATCACCGGGGCGGGAGTAAAGGCCGAGGTCGTCGACCACTTCGGCAACTACCAACGCCGTTACAAAACCTACCTCCGCGACGTCAGGAAAAACGCTGGCAAGGTCGCCCGCGAACAAGGCTTCCGACAAGGCGATACCCAGCAACGCCAAGCCATGTTCAAGGACATGGTAGAAGACATCGAAACCGTCACCCAAGGAAACCGCGACTTCAAGGTCCCCGACCACCATTACTTCAATCGCATCGCTCACCTCACGCCAGAAGAGTTCCAGCAAGTCGCCCACAAGTACATGACCATGGAAGGCGTGCAGACCAACAACGAGATCGCAGAACTGGCAACCCTACGCATCCACATCGCCCCGGACGCTCCCCTCGGCAATCGAGAACTACGCCTCCGCTCCTACAACGGCTATAGCAATCCAATCTACTTCCAGGTCGGAGGCATGCCGGAGCAAATCGAAATCGAACCCAACGACCAAGCGGCCAAAGGAGACGCCCTCCAACCGCCCTTCACTCAAAATGGCCAGATCATGCCTGGCGATCTCGATCGTATCCGCTTCACCGCGACAAAAGGTCAAAAGCTCGTACTCAACGCCCAAGCCCGCCAGCTCGTCCCCTACCTTGCCGACGCGGTTCCGGGCTGGTTCCAAGCCATTCTCTCATTGCACGACGAACACGGAAAAGAGATCGCCTACGTCGACGACTACCTCTTCCACCCAGATCCCGTCATCCTATTCGACGTCCCCGAAGACGGCGTTTACGAAGCAAGAATTCGCGACTCGATCTTCCGTGGCCGCGAGGACTTCGTCTACCGCATCTCAGTCGCGGAGTCCCCCTTCATAACCTCCATCCACCCGTTGGGAGGAGAGCTTGGAGTTCCACTGGTCGCCAAAGTGGAAGGCTGGAACTTGCCCTCCAAAAGGCTAAGACTCAAAAGCCGGCCCCATACTCCAACCACGAGCACCAGCCACCTCCAGAGCGACATCGCCTTGTCCAACCTCGTTCGCTACGAAACCACCCGAGGCCTGAACCTGCTGGAAGACGAGACCAACAACAACTCATTAAAGGCTGCCCAAGCCGTTCAGTACCCCTGCACTATCAGCGGTCGAATCGACCAAGCTGGGGATCGCGACGTCTACCAGATCGAAGGACAAGCAGGTCAGGCCCTAGTTGCCGAGGTAAGAGCTCGCCGTCTCCATAGCCCAGTCGACTCGACTCTGCAGCTTTTCGATAGCGATGGCGTACAAATAGCATGGAACGACGACATCCCTGCTCAACCCAACGTAGGCGTCCTCACACATCACGCCGACTCATTGCTCGACACCACGTTCCCGAAAGACGGAACCTACTATCTCCAAATATCAGATACACAAAACCAAGGCGGCCCCGCTTACGGATACCGGCTACAAGTGGGAGATCCCGAACCAGATTTCAAGATCTGGGCCTATCCAGCCATCGTTCAAATCGGAGCTGGGCAAAGCATGGTCATGACCGCCAAAGTAAATCGCACCGAAGGATTCCAAGGTCCTATTCATCTAGAGATCGCTCAGAACAAAGACGGGTTCTCCCTCTCAGGCGCCACCATTCCCGCAGGCCAAGACGAGATCGAGTTCACGATCACAGCGCCACGACGCACCGCGAAACCCATCCGCCAGATCAAACTCATCGCCGTTGGCGAAGGTGAGATCGAAGACATTCAGCGACCAGTCGTTCCTTGCGAACAGCGTACCCAAGCCTTCATTACGCCCCACCTCATCGAAAGCCGAGAATTTCTTATCGAGACGCTCCGCTGGCCTCGAGGAAATACCACCTTCGCCTCCACACACTCCGAAGCGATCGAGCTTAAAGATAGCGGCCCATTCTCCCTAAAATTCAAAAAGCACGCGGCCTCCGCCCAGCCGAGCGGCCGAAATAACGTCGAATCCTTTGAATACGAACTTCGGAACACTCCCCCTGGTGTCACGCTCACTGAAACCAAAGACAAACACGGGAGCGTAGAATTCTCCTTCATCCAGGAAAGCAAGCCCCAGAAGCCAAGCGAGGGCAACCTCGTCATCGACGTCTACGCAAAGCTTAGAAACCAGAAGAGCAAAAACAAGAAAGTCCAAACCATCTACCTCGGCACCCTCCCCGCCGTCCCCTACAAAATCACCATGTAGGGCTCGCGCTCGCGCGACGCCGCGGAGCCCCCTTCACGCTTCATGCCTCCCCGTCTATCATGATTACAAATCAGCAAGTTCACTCCACCCTCCCCGTCTCAGTACAGTATTCCCTCTTCCAAGGAAAAAGTGGCGTCAAAGAACTTCACATCATCATCTGTCCCAATCAGTACGGGACCTTCCAGGAGCAGCTCAACCAAGTCACCCAAGCCTATCGCAACCTGCTCACAGATCTGGATACAGACCTCAACAGCTCGGTTCTTCGCCGCTTCTTCTGCAGCGACCTTCCCAATCAGGCAGATGTTCTTAAAGCCAACGCCTACGCCAATTCCAGAACAAGCGAGAGCCCTTGCGCGATCTCCTGGGTCAACCAAGCACCCGCTCACCCCGCGAAAGTCGCTCTCTGGGCCTACCACATCATTGACCCCGTCACGGAACTCGCTCCAGTCAAGACCAACACATCCCTCTCGCTTTCTCGAGGCGAACTCACCCACCACTGGGATACAAAGCTGTATTCAATTCGCGCTGACGATTCCTACTCGCAAAGTAGAGACATTCTCGAAACCTACTGCCAACGCCTTGACCAGCGGAACGCCACCCTATACGACCATTGCATTCGCACCTGGTTCTACGTCAAAGACGTCGACACCCAATACCAAGGTCTCGTAGACGCACGAAACCACATTTTCGACCAAGAGGGCCTCACAGCCGACACGCATTACATCGCCAGCACCGGGATAGCCGGAGGACTTCACGAGACCAAAGCACGCGTCGCCATGGACGCCTACGCCATCAGCGGAGTCCGCCCCGAGCAGATCGAATTCATCTCAGCCCTCGACCACCTCAGCCCCACCCAGCTTTACGGAGTCGCATTCGAGCGAGCAACAGCCGTCTCCTACCAAGACCGCAAACATATCTTCGTATCCGGGACCGCCAGCATCGACTGGCAAGGCAAGATTCTCCACGAAGGGGATGTGCTCAAACAACTCGACCGGACACTTGAAAACATCGAAGCACTGCTCACCCAAGCCTCAGCCAAGATGAGCGACAACAATGTATTCATCGTGTACCTACGAGATATGGCCGATCAATTCGCCATTCAGGAGCAACTCGCCCTGAGACACCCAGACATACCGACCGTCTTCGTGCACGCCCCCGTCTGCCGCCCCGGCTGGCTCATCGAAATCGAGTCAATCGCAACCGTCGTAGCCGACAAACCCGACCTCCCTTTTTTCTAGAGGCATAGCCATCGTCTCGATCGCCCTACGAAAGAAGTATCGTGTTGATACGACAAGCGCTCCTTCCAAGACTCTCATAAGGAGGACGAGCGGCAGTTCCTTGGTAATACGAAAGTGGTGGATGTCGCCTAAATCGTTGACGCCAGCAACTGGACCAAATACTTAAGCTCAAATCCTTGTCGTTCGACCTAAGCACATGAAGAGGAAATTCAAAGTCGGGGCATTCATACTCCAGCCGCAGCGAGAGCGCCCAGACATGCTTCTTCTGTTTACCCACCCAGACCATCCTCAAGCTCCCATCCAGATTCCGGGCGGGAGTGTGGAAGAAGGCGAAGACTTCGAAATCGCGCTCCATCGTGAAGTTCTCGAAGAGACAGGATTGGCAAACCTGAAGATAAAACGAAAGCTAGGAATCTCTGAAGTTCCGTCTGTCGTGAATTCGAACGAGATACTCGTACGCCACTGCTATGTTTTAGAATCTCCAAAAAAAGTAAGATCCGAGTGGATACATACGGTTCAAGGAGAGGGATTAGATCAGGGAATCCGTTTTCAATTCTCCTGGCAGGAGATCAGCACCGACTTCACGCTTACGGGAGATCTCGGCCACTTTTTATCTCCAGAACACATTCCTGAACTATACAAAACCTGATATGAATCCCGAAAAAATTTACCCGATTGACGGTTTCAAGAACACCGTACTCCTGAAGCCTCTTATCGAAGCGAGCGACGTAAGCAATGTATTCGCTGGCGAATACAGCTACTACAGCAACTTCAACGACCCGACGCAATTTCTTACCGAAAGCGTCTTGTACAACTTCGGGATCTCCAAGACCTCGCTTCGAATTGGCAAGTTTTGCGCCTTCGCCCACGGAGTAAAGTTTGTGATGGCCGACGCGAACCACTCCACTTCCGGAATAACCTCCTTCCCCTTTGCTGTATTCGGTGAGAAATGGGCTGAGTCGCTTCCACTTTCCGAATATCCATTCAAAAAATACAAAGACATTGTCATAGGAAATGACGTTTGGCTCGGAATGGATGTAACCATCATGCCAGGAGTCAGTATCGGACACGGTTCGATCGTAGGCGCCCAGTCAGTTGTCGCCTCAGATGTCCCCCCTTACAGCATAGTTGCTGGAAACCCAGCGAGAGTCATTCGAGATCGATACTCCGCCGACGAGAAGGAAGCACTGCTGGACCTACAATGGTGGAACTGGGAAATTGAGAAAATCGAGTTAGCAATGCCGACCCTGGTAAAAGGAAACGTTTCCGAACTAATCAAATTCGCCCAAGAGCAGTAGCTGCTACAAAAGCGACGCTCCTCTCACCTCCCCCCCCAAACGTAGTGCATCATGGATACCGCATTCGAACTCTGGCTGGAATTTGAACATTGGACCTCTCAAGAAGGGGACGATCCAAAGTGCGACTTCTTCAACATGAAAATAGACCTGCAGAACGGTAAGAGCTACGCGTTAAACGTATGGACCTACGGCTATTTCGAAAAGGCTATTTCAGAAACTCGAGATGACGGAGAAAACGCGGAGGGAAACTACCTCGAAGCTCCAGATCTTTTCATCTCCCAAATGGACCGCAAGACCTGCGAGACAGTCGTTGCCCATATCATCGTCAACGATGGGCTAAAAAGCGAATGGGAAGTTGACGAGTGAACAATCACCGCAGCCTCCAAAGCAGTACCTTACCAATTCGCTATAAATGAACGGAAGAAAAGCAGGTGGACTCATCTATATCGCCCTGTCTGTCGTTTTGCTGTGGAACGCCCTCTCAGATGGAGAGTTTACCTTCACAGACAGCGACGACACTGGAAGCACAGAAACCATCACGATCGAACAAAACCCCATAATGTTCAGCACCTTGATAGGGATCTTCGCGATAATCGGAGGATCCGGTATTCGACTCCTCATTACAGAGAAGAAGAAGGAAGAGACCCAATTCGAGGACGAGAAAGGACGTTTCCAGTGGAGATCCGCCCCCTTCTACAAGGTAGCGTTATGGCTGTTCGTCCTTTCCTACTTCGGGATGAGCTACCTGATAGCTCTAGTCATTTGCATCTACTTCTCCGACTTTTCCACAAACCAAACCAGAGCGATCATGGCATCAATCTTAGGTAGCCTCCTACTAGGCAGGCTCATCTCCATAGCCTTGAATACGCCCAAGCAGATCAAAGAGGAAAGCGACGGCTTGCTCGTCGAAAGATGGCTGTTCAAGCCTCGCTTCATTCCATTCTCCGAGATCGACAAGCATACCATCGACGAAAGTAGGATTTCGATCTGGTTCAGCAACCATAAGCAAGTAGCATTCCCACGAGATGCCCTTGAGGAAGGAGCCGCTCTTACCCTAGCTCGCAGGCTAAAGATGCAAATGAAACATCAAGGTGACCTAACTCCAGAAACAACATCGCCCGCCTCGTAGTACCTTGACGACATGAAAACGACGCACCTCAACCTCCTTGTAGCTGTCTTATCGCTAGCCTGCTCAACTTTCTTAAATCCAGATGCTCACTCAAAGAGTTTTGAAAAAATACTGGACCTAGATGGCGTCAAGAAGGTGACGTACATTGAGCCCTTTCTTATGATCGTCCTCCAGAATCAAGAAGCGCACGCAAGGGTTAAGGAGCAAATCTCGAAAATAAAGGCCGAAGACAGCGATAGGGATCTGAGCAAAATAAAGGACTCAGCAGTACTTTGCTATTACAACGATAGTGCGTATTCATACCACAAAGAAGAGCTCTCAATGATCAAACACACCAACGGAATGGTTGGGCTTCTCCGAATGCAGAGTTCATCTCTATTCACAAGCGTCTACCCGATAGACCAAGAATCCGGGGAATTGACCGAAAACAGGTCCACCTACCATAGGCAGAGAGGACGGATCGGCTACAAGCTTCTCGACGAGGAGTTAAGGAGTGCCCGATCATTTAAGAAGCGTTTGCCTCAAAGAAAAACGCAACCTGATATGCTCATTTCACTCTCCTATCACTATACGGGAGTTATAGTATATCCGGTTTATGACGGACTCATTTACATTAACGGAAAGAAACTCAGTTTTCAACGATTCCAGAGAAGACTAGAGAGCTATCCCAGATACGAGAACCCCAACAAGATAATGAGCGGCAACAAAGAGTCGATTCCACACAATCACGACCTTTAGCAAGCTCACCAATCGACTCTCTATTAGTATTCCTTTTTCCAATACACCCATCTCCCGATCATTCATCACTCCAAGAGAGATCCAAGAGTCAACAACTGTGTAGATCCCAAATTCCGATAGAACTTCACGTCTTTTGTCGATAGACCCATTCAGTGCAACAAACGAACAAAGCTTGAAACGACTGGCAGAGACCTACCCTGGCTACGAAGAGGCCAACGACGCGCAAATCACCCTGCTAGCAGCGGGCATCGACTGTATTGTAGTTCGCAATACACAAGGAGTATGGGACATTGCAGAAGGCAAAGGCGAATCCTACGGAGTCCAGGTGGACGAGCAGCACCTCGAACAAGCTCAGGAACTTCTAACTCGTCCCATAGCAGATAACTACGATTCACTAACCAAGTGCCCAGTATGCAACAGCACGAATGGCAAGAGGTACAGCTACGCAGACTCGCCATGGTTCCTATACCACACGCAAAAAGATTTGATCAAGTGGTGCTGCTCTTGCTTCGTACGCATCCCCTTTGGGGACGGGGCTGAGATGCCTTGCAGCGGCGTTGTTTGTCCCCACCGGGCTTCAGCCCGCTCGGGGACAAGACGCCTTGCTGCAAGGCATCTCAGCCTCCGCCACTTAATCAAAGCTTTTTGCGTGTGGTATTAATCACCTGGATCCTGATCCTGCCAATCCTATGGTCCATGTACCTCATCAAGACCCGAGGTCGCCGCTACAAATGCGAAGACTGTAAACGGCTTTACCGGACAAAGGTCTGAAACCGCCCTTGGGCATCCCTACGAGGTCCCCAGGACACGGTCAAACCGGCGAACCTCAACAAAGACGCAGGCCTCACTGGTAGATAGGCTTAAGCGGGATTCGATCGATAAATTGAGGCGCTCGCCCGGAGCCTTCGCGTTACTCTTGAGCACCCACAGCAGCTGAACTGCCATTTGCCATCGAGTAAGTCCGCTATTCCTCGGTAACTCACATTTCCCCTCGAGCGCGTCAGCAAAAGACAATGAGCGAGAACAAATTCCTCAGACAGCCTAAGAGGACTCTACCCCAGTCTCCCTCTGAACGCCTCAATGCCGGAACAAGCCTAAACAAGCGAACAACAGCGAAACTCCAAGCAAGAGCCCTAACCCGATCAAGCTGCGAGAAAGCCCCTGAAAAGGAGTCGTCCTCCGAATCACCCTAATGAGTTTAATCTAAAACCTCCTAACACATTCTTTAGTGTTAAATACTATATAGAAGAATTGAGTCACCCCGACATACAATACTCACGAATATCGCAGCATTACTACTATCGTAAAAAGCGCTTCAGCGCTATATTTCACACCACTCAATATTGGCTTATTTTATTTTTCACATTCCACGATAATTATGGAACAGAACCCGAAATATGATAACGAACACCAACGTGAAACAGGGAGCCTAGCCAAAGCTGCCCGACCTGTTTACACAAGCGGATCCAACTGATTTAACAAACGTAAACGATTCATCGTTATATCATATAAGCCCCTCGTTTTATTGATTCTGAACCATGAGATCCTCCCTATCTAAATCACTAAGTATTATACTGCTAACACTTTTCGCATCAGGCTTGCTTTCGGCAGCCGAAATGAAAGTTTTCGACTGGAACGAGCCGATTACCGAGAAATACAGAGGATTCCCTCATAACACGCCACCCATGGAAAACGGCAATTGGGTGAGTCCGATAAACTACGCCGGCGGCACCTTCCACATCAGGATCGAAGTCAAAAGCCAGCCCGTCGCCCAGTCGATGAATCTGCAATTTTGCGTCTGGCAGGCGAAAGACGGCTACAACTACGAGCTGGAAACCTGTACCGACGAGATGCCAATCGTAAAAGGCATTCCCGGCACCGTCGTAACCACCTCCCAAGCCATATCCGACATGTGGAAAAAAGACGGGAAGCCCATCGAATGGTGGCGGGCTCGATACCGAAACGGTGTAGCCGTAAAGACTAGCTCAGGCCTCCCGGTCAGCAACTACCTCGGGTGGAACTGGAACGGAGAGGATCCCAAGAAGTGGTATCCACTCGACATCAGATACACCGTCGTCGTCGTGTCGAAAGGAAGCACCTTCTCCGGATGGCACAACTACATCGATGGGGTAAGCCCAGAGCCAAATCCAGAGCCCGAACCAGTGCCGGACGGTCCCACCGTCGCCAACGGAGGATTCGAATCGGGCATGAAGTCGTGGAGCTTCTACACAAACGGAACCGGAACCGCGAAAACGAAAACACCGGGTCACGCAAGCTCCAGCACCGCAGCCCAAGTCTCGATCGATAGCTTAGGATCGAACACGCAACTCTTCCAATCAGGCATCTGGCTCAAACCGAACACCGAATACGAGGTCTCCTTCGCCGCCTATTCAAACACAGGAAACGACCTCAGCGTCTCCCTCAGCAAGCATGGGCCTCCGTACAACAGCTACGGTATCAATCGCAAGACGGTGGACATCACAACCGGCTGGAAGCTGCATAGCTTTAAATTCACCACCAAAGGCTTCGATTCAACCGTATCGGACGGCCGCATTTCATTCTGGTTCGCCGACCACGCCAAAGATGGCGATCGCTACTGCATCGACAACATTGAGATCGTCGAAGTGGGCTCGGAACCAGAACCTGAGCCGGAACCGGAGCCAGAACCAGAACCAGAGCCCACCCCTTCTGACAACGTCCTGCAAAACAGCGGGTTCGAAGACGGACTATCCTATTGGAAGTTCTACACCAACGGGTCTGGAGACGTGAATACAACGACCCCATCGGATAGGAACACCGGCAAGGTAGCCCAGGTTTCAATCGACTCGATCGGATCAAACACGCAACTGTACCAATCCGGCATTCCTCTCAAACCGAACACCGAATACGTCCTATCCTTTCTCGCGTACTCAAACGTCGGAAACGACCTGCGCATATTCCTAAACAAGCACACCTCCCCTTACACCAACTACGGCTTGAACCGGGTGAAAGTGGATATCAAATCGGGTTGGACTCAGCACACCCTCGCCTTCACGACCAAAGGTTTCAGCTCCGAAGTCTCAGACGGGCGCATCTCGTTCTGGTTCTCCGACGATGCGAAAAACGGCGATCGGTACTGCCTCGACAACATCGTGATCGCCGAAGCGAGCGCGGGCTCAACTCCGGATCCAGAGCCAGAGCCGGAACCAGAGCCTGAACCTGAACCCACTCCCACCCCGAGCTCAAACGACCTGCAAAACGGCAGCTTCGAAAACGGAATGGCAAACTGGAGCTTCTACACGAGCGGATCCGGCTATACCAAGACAACGTTCTCGAACTACAACGGCTCAGGCAACGCGCTCCTGGTAGCCCTCGGAAGCGCCGGCTCGAACATACAGCTGCTGCAATCCGGCGTCCCGCTTGAACCAAACACTGAATACGTGCTCACCTTCGCCGCCTATTCGAACTCCGGACACGATCTAAAAGTGGCTCTCAACCAGCACGGATCGCCCTACAAAAACTACGGCCTCAACAGAGTACCAGTGGACCTCACCACAGGCTGGAAGACCTTCACCATCAACTTCACGACCAAGAACTTCAGCTCGCCAGTCACAGACGGAAGACTCTACTTCTGGTTCGCCGACGACGCCAAGGCGGGCGATTGGTACTACATCGACCACGTCAACCTCTCCAAAGCGAACTAGGGTCGCACAAAACATTTCAGGGGCCAAAGCCCCCGCCCCACTCCAGAGGCCCACGCAGGCAGAGCCCAAACGCTCCCTGCGTGGGCCTCAACAGTATCGACTCGCCGGATACCATTCCAGAGCTGAAGCTCCTCTTCGAGAAGGCGTACGGACGATTTTGCCGCACTTCGTCTTGCGCAGCCTCCCGCCTGCCATCTAGCTTTCCCGGCTTATGTACAAACTCCGGTCCTATCAACAGCAAGCGGTCGACAGCACGCTCAGTTACTTCAGGAAGAAGCGCCTGCCCGCAGTCATCGTTTTGCCTACCGGAGCTGGCAAGAGTCTGGTCATAGCGGAACTCGCCAAGATCGCCAAAGGACGCGTCCTCGTCCTCGCCCACGTCAAGGAACTGGTCGAGCAAAACCACCTCAAGTACGAGAGCTACGGACTGGAAGCAGGCATCTATTCCGCCGGACTCAACCAGAAAGACAGCACCCAAAAGGTCATCTTCGGCAGCATCCAATCCGTCGCCAACGCCGAAGACAGCTTCTTCCAAGACTTCACCCTCCTCGTCATCGACGAGTGCCACCGCGTCGGCCTCGAGCCTGACAGCCAATACGCCCAAGTCATTAAACGGCTAAAGCTAAACAACCAGAAGATCGCCATCCTCGGCCTCACAGCCACCCCCTACCGCCTCGGCCTAGGCTGGATCTACAACTTCTCCCATCGCGGCGAACTCAAGACCCGCGAGATGCGTTTCTTCAAGCACTGCGTCTACGAGTTGCCGCTCGAGTACATGATCAAAAACAAATACCTCACGCCCCCCGTGAAGGTAGACATACCGGTGACCTCATACGATTTCTCCGAGCTCACCGAGGGCAGCGGATCCTACACCATGGCACAGCTCGAGGAAGTCCTGAAACAGCAGCGACGCCTCACCCCCCTCATCATCAAGAACATCGTCGACATCACCGAGAGTTATCAACGGCAGGGAGTGATGATCTTCAGCTCCACCGTCAATCACGCTCAAGAAGTCATGCAGAGCCTGCCCGAAGGGCAAGCCAGACTCGTCCTAGGCAACACCGAAGACAGCGAACGCGACCAGATCATCGAAGCCTTCAAAAACAAGGAATTCAAATACCTGGTAAACGTATCCGTTCTGACCACCGGCTTCGACGCCGTGCACGTCGATGTCATCGCCATCCTCCGCCCCACCGAATCCGTTAGCCTCTACCAGCAGATCATCGGCCGTGGTCTCCGTTTGGATACAAACAAAAAAGACTGCCTCGTCCTGGACTACACCGGTATGGGTCACAATATCTACACCCCTGAAGTCGGCGAAAAGAAACCCTCCCGCGAATCCGTGCCCGTCGAAGTAGCCTGTCCTGAGTGCGGCTTCGTAAACGACTTCTGGGGTATCGTCGACGAGATGGGAAAAATAGTCGAACACTTCGGGCGCAAATGTCGCGGAGCGATCCAAAAACCGGAAACCTACGAGTTCACACCTTGCGGTTATCGCTTCCGCTACAAGATCTGCGATCAATGCGGCTCAGAGAACGACATCACCGCTCGCGAGTGCTGCCGCTGTGGATACACACTCATCGACCCCGACACCAAGCTCAAGCAAGCCAAGCTCTCCAAAGACGCCCACGTCCTAACACCCGACTCAATCGAGATGCTAGAGCGAAGCGACAAAAACGGGAATCCCTACCTGCAAGTAAAGTACTACGACTACGACGCCCGTTACCTCTCAGAGATGCACTATCTCAATAACGCAACCGCCCTAAAAAAATTCGACATCAATTTTCTCAGATCTCATCTCAGAACCCCCGAGCAAAGAGTGCCCATCAGATCGGTTGACGACGTATTAAAAATTCAACCACACCTCAGAATGCCCTCTTTCGTCATCGCTCGCAAGCAAGGCAAATTCTGGAAGATCACCGAAAAGATCTTCGCCGAAGAGTTGGGACGTTAAGGCTCGGCACCCTCAATCCGCTTGCTCGAGCACGACTTGAATCTTCACTGGATCCCCACTCTTCACAGCCGTACAAAGACGGCGAAAGCGTTCACCGTTAGCAGCCTGCAAGTCAGCTTTCATGGAGAAACTGCCGCGAAACTGGATCGTTTTGCGAGAACCATCCCTAGTACAGAGTTGACCGAGGAAGATGAGAAACCTTTCCATTACAGCTCGATCAACCGAACCCTCCTCTTCTAACAGCCGAGCCAAAAGAGGAGCGAACACATAGGCGCCATGGTCAAACTGCGTGAGGGCAAACGCTTTTAGATCGAACAAAGACCGATCCATCACAGCTTCGAGCGCAAGAGACACTTCGCTGCTCTGCGTTTCTAAGCGATTATCAGCCGTGACCATTCTCCTGATACGCACGATCGTACGCTCCAAGGAAGCAGCATCCTCCAAGATGGCTTGAGGAGCTACAGTTGAATCGCCGTCACTAAACCGTTCTGCAATGCCGAAAAGCTCTTCGGCAACTTCCGCGTAAAATACGATACGGCTTTCATCCAGATAGAACGTTCGCGATCCGAAATCCCCGCTGGCTCCCGCATCGCAGCAAGTCATCACCACCAGAAGATCCAAAAACAAGCGCCTACGCCGCGTGTTCATTTTGAGAAGCTCCAATAGGACAGGTTCGAGAAACACATTTGAAACCTCTCCCAAGCGGGCTATCCCTAGGTGGCTGTGATACCGACTCAACCCCACAAGCAAGGTAGCGTTCTCCTCGCTCCATCGTAGTTCGTTCACCAGTACGGCAGCCTTATTCGAGACATAGTCTCCCGAGCGTTCCTCATGCCCGCTACCAACATAGCGAAGAGTCTCCCGGTCACACTTCCCAATGTCGTGGACACGCATGAGCCAAAGCAAGAACCGGGATGCATCCCGCAACTCTTCGCCGTTCTCCAATGAGAGCGAAGCATCAATGCGCTGCGTGACCCGATCGAAAATCGCCACCCCCTTCCCGCCCAAGAGTCTCCCGATTTCATTTCCCTCATTCGAACCGCTCCACACCACCGCACGAGCGAGCTCCATACAGCGCTCGATATGGGCCTGCTCCGTCGGGATGGAAGCGATAGCAGTTTGCAAACCGCTAACCTCCTCCGAAAAGACGTCTTCAAAAGATCTCATATGACAAACAAGAGAAGCGGTCAAAAAACGCGTCCAACCACGAGCTCGAAGCCAAAATAGGCTCAATCAAGCAATCAGTCAAATTCAGCTGCGGCGTATTGGAAATTCAACGACCTCGTTCAATCCCTCAACTCTTCTTGGAAAGGCAAAGACGCATTCCTATAAAGCCCGAACGCTCAGTTACAGGATTTCCGCTTTCACGATAAGCCGCCCGACAGAATCGAGCATAGCGATGCCAGCTCCCTCCCCGATGTACGCGCTCCCATCCGATCTCCGGACCTTTCGGGTCCGTCTGCAGGTGCGGCTTGTAGTCCGCTTTCCAATCGAGACACCATTCCGAAACATTGCCCAACATATCATACAAGCCCCACGCATTGGGCTGCTTTAGCCCGACTTCATGCGTCCCCTTGTAAGGCTGCGCGTATTGCATTTCCTCCCAGTTAAAACTGCTTTCCCCCTTGTATTCGACACCACTGTTCCCCGAGTACCAAGCGATTGTGTCGAGCTCCCGAATGTTGTTTTTGCCAGAAATCTTAATCGGCCCCGAATACACCGGACTAGAGCTTCCCGCCCGACACGCGAACTCCCATTGAGCTTCAGTAGGAAGCGTATACTCGTACCCCGGCAAAAGCCTCCCCGCTTCTCTTTCCCGTTTCGTCAACGCCTCACAAAATCGCTTAGCCTGCTCCCAAGTTATATTTTCAATCGGAGCGTTCTCTCCCGCCTTCCTGAACACTGCCGGATGCTTTCCGTTCATCAAACTCCACTCACGCTGAGATACTTCGAACTTCCCCATCCAATACCCGTCGCTCAGCACCACGACGTGGCGAGGGCTTTCATCTCCATCACGTCCGGGCTCCCACTTGGGGCTACCCATATTAAAACGGCCTGGCTCGATCCACTTCATCTCAATCCCTAAATTCGGAACCGTCCAATCACTCCTCTCGACCATCCGATCTAGCTCCTTCATCGCGCCCGCAAGCTGGAGGTTCTCGCCCTCCAAGACGACTCCGCTCAACCGCACGCTTTCGTGAGTATCGGACTGAAGGACCACTTCGACTTCACCTGTGGGCACCTCCTCCATCTCGTACGGAGTCACTCCAACCACTTCACCATCCATCACCACATTAGCGCCAGTTGGTACGCTATTTATGGATACAGTTCCAGTAAGTCGCTCCATGCGAACCAAATTCAGTTTTGTGATCCGGCCTTCCTCCACCGTCGCCGTGAGGTTCAGATCTCGATAGCCTTCAGCCTCCGCCGAGATAGTGTAAGTCCCCATCGGAAGTGACTCGTTTTTGATCTGGCCGACTGCCTTCAGTTCATCCCCTACCAAAATCTCCGCCTCATCCGGAATCACTCGAATCCCAATCGCGCCGCGTCCCTTCCCAAAAATCGAACGCCGACTGCCTGGCTGAGGCTCGTCCTTTTCAGATTCAGAAAAGCTACGCTCCAAGGCCTCAAGCATTGGACGCCCGTTCGCCATTCCATCCTTTCTCGAAACGACCTTATACACCGCAGCTCCACCTACCAAAAGCAACGCCAGGCACAAAACACCCAGTCTAAGCCAACGAGTCGAAGCCTTCTCAGATTCGCTTTCATCCGACTCCTCTAGCGTCGCCGAACTCCCTCCTTGCCTTTTCCCCACCGAAACCCGCACCAGAAAAAAGATAGCCACCCCAATTGGCCCCAGGAACAAACCCAACACAAACCAGCCAACGCTCAGCTTTTCCCTATGCCTAGACTCGAAAAACAACCAGAGAGCAAAACCCAAATAACGTAGCCTGTCCGCAACGAGCAAGAGATAGGAACTCCGCTCATCAAATGCCAAACCACCCGCCAGTATCTCCTGCTGAGATTGCACGAGAGTATTGCTCAGATTGATGCTCACCAGCATCAACGCAATCGAGGCAAGGATCCAAAACAGCTTGCTTGATACACTCATTGTAAAAATTCCTTCGCTAGACCGAGTTCGAAAACAGAGGCTTACGCAGAACGCCCCTTCGGAGCGCGATACTCAAACAAGTCGCACCCCAATATCCGGCGTTCACTCGCTTTGACCGTCTTAGTGACATACTCCGTACCATTCCAGCAAGTGACCACCATCGTCTCTTTTTGGTAATCCTTCGCAACTACGACCGCATAGTCGTGCAAGTTCCCAACCTCAAAGCCATCCACCGCCACAATGATATAGCTATCAAAAACCCGAGATTGGTGGAGCGTCGGCTCAGAGTTGGCAACGACAAGGCCTTCCTTGGGAGGCGTATCCACTGCAGCCGATTGCTTAGCCCTCCTTGGGTTCACATTCCTGTATAGGTTCTCAAAAAGGGTGCCATACGACTTCCCGTTTAGCCCTACAATCTCAGGGTGACTCCTGTAGTATCTAGCAATTGGGTACAATTGCCCCTTTTCCTTAGCCAATTGCATATAGCACCGCTCAGCCTCAGCATGGCGACCGGCTTTAGCGAGAACGTCAGCCTTCACATGAAGTCCCTTAACTTCGTCAACGCTGGAAACAATTTCCGCCACAGTCAAAGCGTCCGCATAAGCCTCCCTATACGCGAAACAATCAGCCACCCAAAAGTAATCCTCGTAAGCAACGGTTAGATACCGAATCGCTTGCACCGCAAGAAAGCGATCCTCGCTCCAGAGCCGCTTCACCTGATCAAAGGCAACACCCCCTCTACCTCCATCCAACGCACGGAATAAAAGGCTGTAGCGACTGAAAAGGTCCTCTCTCACCTTGAGGCGATCTTCCAAGACTTTGGAACAAATATAGGAAAGATTAGAAAAAAGCGGCCAGCCATCATGCTCTTCCGGGTAGATCATCGACATCTTGACCGCATAGAGATAGAAGTCCGTTCGATCCGGCTCCTTGAAGAGTCTGTTTTCATCGACGCCATACTTCTCGCACAACATCTCGAACGTTTTGGTGAACTCCCGGTGACACACTCGCTGAGTCGTGTAAGTCGGGAGCTCTCCTCTTCTCAAAGCAGCCATGCACTTGTCCACCACTGGAATATTCACATCCGCACGAAGCCCCAGCCCACCCAACAGAAGTACCGCCATCAAAACGGCCAATCTAGCGCATCTACTTATCAAACTCATAACATCAAATCGCTCACTGCAGTTTTCACCTAATTCACGACGTCCGCACCTCCGTTTTCTTAAGCGATTTTTCCAGCCCTGACGGCTATCACGTACTACCGCCCGAGCAGCCACAAAGGCCCCTCACCATTTAGCGGAATCCAGGCAGCAACCTACAACACGATGATCAGCACTAGCCATTAAGGTAGCGTCCGTTGTCCCCAACGGACACCAAGCCGCTCCAAACCACATACGCTCCCCCCTTCACCCGAGGCAGCGAAAGCCGTCTTCAGAGGATGCTGTTACTAACAAAAGCGACGTATTCACTGTCTGGCGACCATGACGGCACATTGATCGTGCCTTGCCCGCCATAGATGTATGCGATCACCTTTGCATCGCCCGTCTCAATATCCATCAGCCACAAGTATACGTGTTCGTAAAATGGATGAGCATCAGCGGCCACCTCTTTCGAATAGGAGAGATAGACGATTTTCTTCCCGTCGGGCGATACGTGAGGGAACCAATTATTGAACTCGTCGTTGGTTATCTGTGTCGGATTCTCTCCATCAGCATCTATACGCCAGATCTCCATCGTCCCCGTTCGAGCGGAATTGAAATAGATATACTTCCCATCCGGTGAATACTCAGATCCGTCATCTAAACTCGGCGTATCCGTCAATTGGATCTCCTCTCCTCCAGACGAAGGGATTTTATAGATGTTATAGATTCCGTTTCGTCCCCCAGTATAGATGAGAAACGTTCCATCTGGCGACCAACCATGAAGATAAGACGGATTCACGTCCGTAACTTTCCTCGGCTCTCCTCCGCTCACAGGAAGTGTGTAGATAGTCGAGTTCCAGTTCTCCTCCTCTACATGATGACTGATCCCGATCCACTTCCCATCAAACGACAATACATGGTCGTTATTGTTCGAGTCCGCAAATCCCGTGTCCAACAACGAAACCTCCCTTGTGTATAGACTCATCCGATACAGCTTACCGTTTCGATTATAGATCAGGTGCTTTCCATCGACCGTCCAATTCGGGGCCTGCAGCGAATCCTCCTCCGTGTGCACTACAGTTCGCTTTCCGGTCGAAACATTGAGCAGCTCCAACCGGCTACCGATGTACTCCTCATACTGAACCAAATCGACAGGGGCCGGACGCACGATTCGCACGTTCCGAAAAACGACAGACTCCCGCTCATCCGCATCATGCGAACAAACAAAGAGCCCCACATAAACCTCATCGGGCAGCTCAATCTCGCTAGACTCCACAGTCGCAAACGTCTGCCCAAATACCGCTGTCGACATGATGTAGCGTCCACCCCTCCGTTCCAATTGGACGACGCTTGGTCCGAGATCGCTAGATTTGACCTCCTCAGTTTCGCCTTCCTTCGCCCGACGAAACTGCAACGAGGTGAGCCCATCCCCCGCATGGACCGATGCCGCCACATGCTTAGAGTCGCCTGCCAAAGACTCTCGGATAATCCAACCCGCCTTTCGATGTTCATGACTTCCCTCTCCCTTAAACTCGATCTCCGCACGCACAATGAAATCACCCTTCATCTTATTGTAGGCGAAATGGAACTGGTCTTCGCCAGCCCACATATTCTCACCCGCGCCGCTCAGAGTATACTCGTCGGCCCTAACATCATAAGCAAGCGCCCCTTGTAGTTTAGGACTCCCTACATCAACATTGGCTGAGAAGGCTTTTTCCGCAGAGTAAAGATTCGAAGAAAGAAGTTGCGAGGTCATCACGATACAAGAAAGCAAGAAGGGGTTCATAGCTAGAGTTCCGCTGAAAGGTGGGGTTAGGTTTCCACGAGGCTCTCTCCGAAAAGACAGCCCCAAGACCGAACAGAAACTCAACACTGAATCGGAGGTGACGCCAGTCACATTTCAGCTCTTACCATCGAGTGAAGACATATCCCGAAACAACCGGACACCCTGGATTTCCCTCAATAAAGAGCCTAACAAGAAATCTTGTATTCGCTTCTCTTTTACAGCCTCAAACAATCTTCTACCCTAATCCCACAATCTTTTCAAAAACCTGCGTGCATTGACGGTGACTCCGAGTAAAGTTCCAACCATGCGCCTGTTACTCGTTACCCTCCTCCTCTTCGTCAACCAAAATGCAAGAGGAGCAATCGAACAAAAACAAACGGTCATCGAAGGAGCCAAGGCCTCTGTTTTGGTCGATCCTGAACTCTGGAACAAGAAACTCATCGTAGTCGCCCACGGCTACGTTCCAGGTGATCGCCCCTTACTCGATCCGCTAAATAAGAACGACCAGCACTTCGCACTCTTCTTGGAATCGGGGTGGATGGTCGCAGCGACGAGCTACCGCCGAAATGGCCTGATCATTCGCGATGCGATTACTGACTTGGAGCTGCTCTATGACTGGGTAGTAGACGAATACGACAGACCAGAGCTGACCATCGTGCATGGCAGCTCGATGGGTGGCATGATTGTATCACTCATAGCCGAGCAAGACCAAAGCAGGTTTGATGCAGCCTTGGCAACCGGAGCAGCTCTTCGCCTAAAAGAAGAAAAGAACCCCTTAGCATTAAAACACCAGCCACTCATTCCCCTGCTCTTCTTGAGCAATCGTAGCGAAATTAAAGGACCTGCCGCCTACCAGAAAAAGTCCCTCAAGAACGGAAAGAATGCCGCGCTCTGGCAGGTCGATCGAGATGGGCATGTCAATCTCAACACAAAGGAACGTTTCCAGGCGAACCAAGCATTAGAACTGTGGCTTGCAAAAGGAGAGATAGAGCTCACCCGAGACGGCACCATCGACATGTCACCGGAGAAATCGGGAACTGAACTCATCGATGGAGTTCTCAATGTTCCCATCAGAAAAATCAGAAAGAGCTACGGAAACCTAACGCTCGACTTAATTCGTAGCGATTTAGAGGCGATTGGACTAAAGCTCGGGGACAGAGTGAAAGTCACCTATCAAAACCAATCTCACGCCTGCTTGATTGGGACAAGTTATGGGGATGTAAAGGTGGGAGAATGGGTCCTCTTTCAAAGAGCAGACGGCTACTATCTGCTATCCCGAAACTTCGCTGATGCGGCATCTACGCTAGGTATCAGCTTGGGCGATACAATTCAACTGACCCTTGCCGAAGGGTAGGCAAACCAAACAAAGCCTAACTCAATTTGAAACGAAAACGCCCCCCGAAACCATCCCCTCACCCAGACCTCAAGTACACTGGAAGCGCCTACGGATGGATGTTTCTAGCAGCAATGCTCATCCTCCTCGGAGTCTCAATTGTCAGAGACGGCGAGTTCAAGGGCAGAAGCGGGTCAACCCCCATCAAAGGTGAAGCAGCCAAGACAATCGGCTGGTGTTTCGTGGGTTATGGCAGCTACCTCGGATATATCATTCTATATCGAGCGAGAAAGACTGAGCTTGCACAAAAGGACTTTCACGAGCTCAAACCGTTCCGGGATTCGATCAACGGATATGACACCGAATTCAAAATAACTTGGGATACATATTCCCGCGGTGGACACGGTGGCGGCGTGCCCGTTTTCTATTACAAAACGCAAATGCAACTCAAGAATCCCGCGTTGCCTGTGTTCAGTATTTCCCGAAGGGATAAGCTCGGTCTCCTCTTCTGGTATCTTGGTCCCGGCCGTATCGGCGACATACTTACAGGCTCAGCCTATTTCGATGCTCGCTACAAGGTTAAGGGATCAAACAAAACCGAGGTTCAAGCCTTCTTAACTCAGGAACGAGTCGAAGCGCTATCTAACTTCGACCGCGACTACCCGCCAATATTGACTAAAAACGGCTGGCTGAGCCTCACCAACAAGAAGCTCCTATACACGGAAGGACCATATAGCAAAGAAGAGAAACTCTTTACCATGCACCGTGGTCGCCTGGGCCTGTTGATCAGCGAAATGACCACTTTGGCCGAGCTGATTGATTCAAAGGAAAAGAGTGTTTAGCGAACATAAGGTTTCTAGCAGACTGCAGGATCTACTTCGAAACGACAGCCCCGGATTACCATAAGCTCTTCCAGTACACTCAGACGGCAGTCGAATGCCAGAACGTCTATTTCGTAAACGCTTTGCAGCAATGCGGAACAACTGCTAGCAGCCTCTCCTACATGAACCCGTCTCTCTTGAAACGTCGCCTCAAAGATGCGATTCGCACCGCTCTGGTAGTCGGAAGCATCCTAACGTTGATCAACCAGTACGACGCCATCTGGGGGGACAAAGGATTCAGCTTAGCGAAATCGCTCTTGAGCTACCTCGTCCCCTTCCTCGTCTCCATGTACGCGTCTCGTTCTAGGAAGTAGTCTCAGCCACCATCCAGCGGCCATAGACGATCCAGTTTCCGAGAAACTGTCCAAAAGGTGGGAGCGTGCTTGTCACGCGATTAGCCAGCGATCGCGTGGCAAGCACGCTTCCACAATTATTAGACAGCCCCTGAGACCAAACAGCTCCTTTCTTCGTAATACCTAAACAAGACAGAGGGAAGAAATGGAGAATCAAGCTAAACAGATACTAATCAGAATCGCTGCCACAGGCCTTATTGCAGGAGCAGCATTCGCAATCGGCTACCAACAAGGGAGCTCAAAGTCAGAGGATCGCGAAATAGAACAAAGCCCCGAGATCCCAGAGACGACAGAAGTCGCGACCTTAGCGGAAAAGCCAGAAGTACCGGAAACGTCGACACCGATCGAGAGTCCTCAAAGAGAAGAACCCACTCCTACACGATCGCCGCAAGAAAGCGGTTTTGAGGCAGCTGCGGCAGATATCGAGTCTGCGCTTCGACAGATTGAAACTCTCAACGGCCGGGAACAAATCCAATACACCCGAGGGGTATTCGAATACCTTGCCAGCGTTCAAACACCCGAGCTCAGTCTCGAGCTGGCCAATCTGCAAGAGCCTAGGACCCGTAGTATCGCCCTCCGCGCACTCGTGGCGGCGTGGAGCACACCAAACGGACTCTCTTCACAGGAGGCACAAGCACGGGCCGATCAAATCTTCGGCCGGCGAGGTTCTCCCGTCGGCACCGAGGCAGCCCTATCTTCCTACCTCTCCGCTGACAACGTTCCTCAATCCGTAAAGGATTCTTGGATACAAACCTTCTCCCAACACCCAGGCCGCTCGGAAATCAGAGCCCGCATGGCAGCCGGAGGCAGTCCGGAAGAGATCCAAGCCGCCCTCGCCGAATCGCAAAACTGGACCGAGTGGGAACGCCGCAACTTCTCCGAAAGCCTTCTCTTCCAATGGACACAAAAGGCACCCGCCGAAGCATGGAAATGGTATCAAAACAGTGGTGACAAGCTTGAAGAGTCTCAAGCGGACCTCATCATACAAACTTGGGCGAGCCGAAATCCGGATAGGCTCTTGGAGCAACTGGATCAAATAGATCTCGGTCCGCAGAGGGAAACAGCAATCCAGAGCCTTTCCCGCAGTCTCGCCAGGCGCGGAACGTTAGACGCCATGAACTGGGCTGACTCACTCGCCGACCCCGCAGAACGAGACATCGCTTATCAATCAATATACGACGCTACCCCCAAGGGCATTGGAGCAAAGGTCGGTATCGAATCCGGCTTCCTGCGGGTTGACCAAATCATGCCCGAAGGGGCCTTGAGAAACACCGATGTGCAAGCCGGCGACCTTATTGTTGAAGCCAGAGAACTCGATGGAGGCTCGCATAGCCTCTACGGGAAGTCGCTCAGAGAATCCATCGGAGCGCTCCGCGGAGCGCCAGGATCGCAAGTCGAAATCCGCTACCTCCGTCGCAATCCCGATACAGGCGAAATGGAGGAACGCACGACAACCGTCACGAGAGACATACTGGTCAACGACGGCTAGCCGAAGACAAACCAAAAAATAGTGGAGCCGAAGATCATTCTGGCTTCGATCCTACTGGCTCGGTCTTTCGATCGAAACTCGCAGTCAACAAACGTGCCTACACCCCATCAATAAGGCACGGTGCGCACCAAATGCCCTCACTGCTGAAGCGGGATAAACAGCGAGTGCGTATCGCCATCTAGCTGTTTGATTCCGGCCGTCATCACGAGCGGTTTACCATTTTCGTGATAAATGGTCGGGCGCTCGTAACGGTGGACCTTAACCGTAGTACCATCGGTCTTGGTGTAGGCCTTGTCCGAAACCTTGTAGTTTTTTGCCCGCTCCCAATTGAGACCGTCCGTCGAGGTAATCATCCCCATGTAACCAAATGCATGATACAGGGAGTAATAGCGTTCACGCTCCGCGTCGTACCAGACTTCCGGATCTTCGGAATTGTAGTTTATGACGACCGGCTTGGGTTGCATCTCCCATGGGCCAAGCGGGTGGTCAGCGAGCAGGACCGCTTGCATCCGAAGGATAGTTCCTTCTGGCTGATCTGGCTGATCCCCGCGGATCACCATCAAGTAGCCTCCATCCGGACGCTGGGTCACGGTCACGTTGTTGGACATGTTGGCGATTGGAAGCTGTGGCTCGAAAACAGGCTTATCAAAACGCTTCCAAGGCCCCTCCATGCTATCCGCAACCGCGACACCGATGCGTTGATTCAATCGCATCATGCCACGGATATCGCTCTTGTTCCACTTCGCTCGACGCGCTTCCTCGAGTTGCTCGGGCGTGAGATCGAGATCTCCCGTATTGGTCGACATGTAGTAAATGTAGTACTTGCCATCAAACTTGTAGACCTTCGGGCAGTGCACCGTGTACTGGTCCCAATGCCCATCGCCACGCCCTTCGAGCACGACCTCTACATGCTCCCAAGGACCAGTCGGTTTATCCGCCACCGCTCGTGATACGATTCCATCAGTAAGCCAGCAGAAGAACCCATGCTTCTTCGGCATCTGAGAGTAGATCAAGTGGTACTTTCCGTCATCGTCCTTAACGATCCCAGAGCCCCAGTTGTAGAACTCTTCGTTGTAGAAGATATTCTCCTCGGAGACCGGCTGCATGATCGCAGAGAGATTAAAATCGTCAGTGTCTTTCCCTTTGGCCAAAGCGGTTAGAAGCACACCAGACAAACAGATGCGTAGGATATAGGTCACGTCACAAGACAACACCTAATACCCATCAAAGCCAATGATATATTGCATACAATCGCACCCAAGGGAGCTTAAACATTTTACATTTAGTAAAGTACGAAAATAGACCATCAACGCCCCTAACCAGCCAACTGGACTAGAAAGACAGAGCGCTCCTTTTGCCGCAGAATCCGCCTGAGATCGGCCCTAGGCCAAGCTTTCCCCATCTCCTTTTCATGGTCGGAACAGCACATCCAGAAAATGCTGCCTTGCCGCCTCGCTATTCAAGAGACAACCTCGCCTCTCAGTCAGCCAATCCCAATCTGGATGCACGCCGACCTCCGACACACACGATAGACTTAGAACATGATGCACCCTTCCCCTACCTTTCGCTTCCTCGACTTCTGCGCCGGCATAGGAGCAGGCCACGCCGCAGCGGTAAAGCTTGGTGGAGAATGCGTTGGCTACTCTGAGATCGACCCGAAGGCGAAGCGGACCTACCGCATGCTCCACGATCTCGAAACTCTCTGGGAGCCTCTCCTGGACCTTGGCGACTTGACCAAAATGGACCCCAAAGAGGTTCCGGATTTCGACGTCATGCTTGGCGGCTTCCCTTGCCAAACCTTTTCAATCGTCGGTCGACGCGAGGGCTTCAAGGACCCCAGAGGCCAGATAATCTTCGCCCTCAGCGACATCCTGGCCGCCAAGAAACCAAATTATTTCCTCCTCGAAAACGTAAAAGGGCTGATGAGCCACAACAAAGGCGAAACCCTTCGTCAGATCCTAATCGAGCTCCGCTCAGCCGGCTACAAGGTCACCTGGAAGCTCGTTTCCTCGGTCGACTTCGGAGTTCCCCAAATGAGAGAGCGCGTCTACTTCGTCGGCATACGCGAGGATCTGGTAGCGGACGACTTCGAGTTCGAGTTCCCGGAAAAGGTGAAGCGCACCAAACACCTCCGTAGCTACCTGAAATCCAAGGATCCGAAGTTCGCAGTCTCAAACGAAGGTTACGCCTATCTCGAAAAGTATCTAAACAACAAATACAACAAAGAGTCTGGCGTAACGGTTGAAGACCTCAAAAAGCTCCCCAACTTCACCGTAATCGACACTCGTCAGTCCGACCTTCGCGTTTTCAAAAAAATCTGTCCGACACTGCGCTCCGGGCGCCATGGCCTTCTCTACGTGAAAGATGGCGAGCTCCGAAAGCTCTCCGGGCTCGAGGGTCTCGCTCTACAAGGATTTGGAGCTCCTTACCAGAAGCGCATCTACAACGTCACCGAATCGGATCTGCTACACCAAGCCGGAAACGCCTTCACTGTAGACGTCGTTCTCTCCCTGCTGGAAAACCTCTTCGAACAAGTCGAGCGCCCCGCAGCCTGCGCCTAAGCTAGCGGCCGTTGCTCGCCTCGCCGAAGCTTAACGCAAAGGCGGGTCCCCAACGGCCATATACGCTTCGCCCGCGAGAACCCCCAACCACTCGCAAAGCTCCCGCAGCCTTACCGCTTCCCGAACTTGAAAAGCAAAACCGGCGTCTCCCGTTTATAACGCTCATACTCCTCGTCGCCTCCCCACTTCTCGTCAGCCCGCTTCTCTAGCAAAGGGATTCCGCTGACGCGTATCAGAAGAAGAGCTACAAAGAAAGGCGAACTCAAGGTCACCCATTGCCACCCCTCGAGCACAGGCAAAGCCACCAGCGCCACGCCGATCCACAAAACGATCTCCCCCAGATAGTTCGGATGCCGAGAGCAGGCCCAGAGCCCCTCCTGAATGAACTTCCCTTCGTTCTCCCGCTTCGCCGAAAAACGCTTTTTCTGCCAGTCCGCGACTGCCTCGATGCCAAAGCCAACTCCCCAAACCACAACACCAACGATCAGCCACCCATCAGCAGGCTCAGCCGAAGCAGACGTCATCGCCGCCCAAGCTGCCGCTGAAGTGAAGGTCACCCACAACCCTTGAAGCGTCCAAGCCCCTAAAAATCTAAGGAACGAAGGCTTCAGCTCATCGAAGCGACCATCCTTTCCAGAGCGCAAAACTCTCTTGAAAAGAAACGAGGCCAATCGCGTAGCCCAAATCAGAACCATCAGAAACAACACCGTTGAACGAAGGTCAAACGTGCCGCTCAAGCCATACGCCGCAACGGCGGTCACGATATAGGTCAGCCCTCCCGTCAGATCGAAAAACGTCTCCGTTTGCCGCAAGTAGGCAGGCACGAACGCGATCCATTGCATCACAAACGCGATCATCACGCAGATCGCGAAAACAGAAACGCCCCCGGCGGTAAGCCCCGAGTCACTACCCGCAAAAGCGAACGCCATCCCCAACACAATCACAAACAGGGTTCCCTTCAGGGCTTTCTTCTCAGCGGCATTCATACTTAGATGGGAACGACTAGATCCCACATTCAGATGCAAACGAACGCGCCTATTCAGAGATAAGAGCGAGCACATAGGCCCCAAAGCCATGGCAAAGACTCGCCTTCGCCTGGTCGTGCTCCCATAGCGTCCCGGTCTTTTGCGCCATCGGCCCGAACATCGCCTTCACTTCCTTAAGCAATTGCTCCCGCTGGCCGTAGCGTTTCAGCAAATCAAATCGCATTATCCAGCCAAACAACAAGTTCGCCGGATGCACTTCCGGGTGCTCAATCCCAGGACCAAACTCGCTCAACAAACGCCGCCAAAGCTCCGGTTCGTCCTCGGGTTTTATCAGATCGAAGAAGAATGGCGAGTACTGGCAGATCTCAGTCGAGTCCGCCGTTACCTCGAGCCCGCGCTCCTTGCGCAAAGCTCGATCGCGAAACCATCTCTCGCCCTCCGATCGAGAAAACGCCAACGACTCCTTCGCTACCGCGTCCGCCCTTGCCGCGAAGGCCGTATCACCAAAGAGGCCGGCGAATGCCCGTAAAGCTGCCGCGTACAAAAACTGCGTCGGGAAGTTCACGTCCTGGACAAGCTCGTTCGCCTTCGACCATTCCACGAAGTTCCACCCCGGCAGCTTCTCAAGTAAGCCCATCCCGTTCTCATAATTGGCAAACCAAGCGAACAAGCGTCTTAACCGCGACTCGTATCGAGCAACCAGTTCCGCATCCCCGCCTCGCTTCTGATAGTCATCCACTTGCATCACCAACCATAGCGACCACTGAGGAATAAACTCGGGATAATAGTGCTCGCTCGGATAACACATCGGAAACATTCCATCCGGCAGACTGAAAAACGGATCCGGAGCCAAAAGGTAATTCTCCAGAAACGCCGTCTCCGCCCCAAGCGACTCCCCTAGAGCCTGAGCCGCCCGACCAATAAAAAAGCTGTCGCCCAGCCATCCTGCCCGCTCACGCGACGGACAGTCCATAAATGTATCCACCGTATTCTGACAATAAGTCGAAACCGCGGCTCGCTGGATCGCGGCCAATTCCGGATCTTCCGAATAAGAACTCAAACGCGCCGGCGCCTCATAGCCTCTCTGTTCCACCGAGTGGATTCGCACCGCGCCCTTTCTAGCCACTAGCCTCAAATGACGAAACGTATTGGCCTCAAAGCCCTCCAGCTCATAACGCCCAGGCTCAAGCTCCCATGAAATAATGTTATCCGTCTCCTGCTGGTAAACATCAAGATGCTCGCTCTCCTTAAACTCCGCCCAGCCGGCGAGCAGACGAACAGGCACCTCACAGCTCACCACCACTCGCAAAAAGCCTGTTAGATTAGCCGGCAAATCAAAGTCAACATACGTCCCCTGCTCCAAGAGAACACCAAGCACGTCCGCTCCCGATTCCACAGGGCCAAAACGACATTGGTCCCAATCGACTCCCTGTCGAACCTCCAACTCGTCCGACGCGAAGCCTAGCAGATTCAGCCCCACATTCGAGCGAGCGAGGCTCTTAGATTCCTTGATCGTCTCATCGATCGTGAACCGACCTTGCCCCACCTCCGTAAGCGATCGCAATGGAAATTCTGGATACGGCATACGCCGCGGCAACAACTTCGGAACAACCTCCAAATTATCGAGATACGGTGGCCAATCACGCTGCCCCCAACCTTCAACACGCCAGGTATCGCTCTGAGGCGTCAAACGATACGCTTCACCAAACGGACGCTGATAGCTAAAGCGCTTCACCCGCCTCACGCGATGCTCCAACACTCCCGGGCAAAAACGCCCCGTGCGAGCGCAGGTCCACGCCACCGCCTCCTCTCCCCGCGTCACCTCTGCCATCAAGCACCCCTGTGCATTGAGCACCGAAAACGAATTCACCCGATAGGCTACGACTTCGATCGCTAAGCTATTCGCCCCATCCACTAGAGCCGAAGCCAAGTCCCACTCATCGACCCGCAAATACCCATGGGCTGCACGCGCCGGCCCGTAGGCGAACCACTTTCCATTCAACCAAATCCGATACGTATTCGCCGCTGCGAGACGCAGGACAAGCGGGTCCCCCAAATACTCGAGAGACACATGAAACCCGACCGTGGAATTCATCCGTTCGTGCAAACCACGCACCCAAACAGGCTTCGCACGGAAGAAAGACGGGGGTTCGCGATCAGTCATAGATGTAAAGGTTAACACGCCAGAGACCTAGCGACCAGCCACCACCGCCCAATCCGACTTGTATGGAAACTCGAATACAGTATTTACATCCGACGTTTCTCCGAGAGGAATCTCAGCATACTCCTTCGCCATATCGACCGCTATAGCCGGGAGAGGCTCAGTCGGGCCATCTACGCGAAACTCGATTCGCTCCGCATCATTGATCGTCAGAATCAGAAAATCCCCGTCGTCTGAAGCCATCGCTCGAGCTCCCGAAGTCTTGACCATACCTGGCTTGGGATTGACCCCAACTCGAAAACGCCCCTCCTCAAACCAAAACCTATGGTAGGTTTTCAGCTGCTCCGGGTTCGCGTAGGGACGCGACGCGTATTGCTTCGGCCGAGGTTCAAGATTACCCCAAATAGCAGCGATCCCGCCCGCCATAGCCAAGTCCCACATCAATCGTCTCGTCTCCTCAGTACCACTCAGGTCCTTCGGCTGCGCATCCGTCATGCGAATACGGAATCGATCCTCTGAAAAACTGAGTCGACCGGGTCGATCCTGCATCACTCCCAACCATCCGGCGTAGTCCATCAGGTGCGGGTGATGCTCGTAGGCAACGTAATCGAGCTTGTCAGAAATCTGGGAACGGTAGGTTTCATTCTTGTTTCCTCGTCCGCCCAAAAGATGGGGCCACCCCATCTGCTCATGCATGTACCCATGCCACTCATCAAGCTCGTCGTCGCTAACCCATTCGAACAAATCGAAACCATACCCCACGGACCAGCCCTTCAATGGTCCGAGTCGGGCTGCCATGTAACGCTGAAGACGCTTGTCCGCGACGCCATTGATTCCCCCGGTTTTCGAGCTCGCCCAGCTATTGAGCGTTTGCGTCCGGGCCTTGTCCCCCCAGAGCCAAAAATGCACGAGCCCACCACGCTCTTCCGTCATGAGGATGAGCTTTTCCAGAGCGTCGAAAGTGCGAGGATCCGGATTAATATCAGGAGAATTCAAATGCTGGTTCTCAGACCAACGTCCACGTTCGACCTCAAAATCGAACCACGCCGCGCCTACGTTGGCGACATGCAAGCCAGTGAAGCCGTGCCCATCGATAAAGGTATCCAGCCAGTACTCAATCTCTTCCTCCTCATCCCAGGATTTAGGATCCCTCGGAATCATTAGATAGTTGGGAATCGTCGCCCGCAAAGTGCCTTCCCGTCCCCATTTGTCTTCCGGGAGTCGAGCAATAAATCCCTCCGTATCCCCTTCTCTTTCCGCAACCCGAACCTGCCCCAAATGGCCATTCATGTCGCCATGATCCGAATACGTCTCAAATCGCCAAGTCCCGGCACGAGTCGCCGTAAAACGAAACTTCCACCGGCCTTCCTCCGCGTGAAACAGGCCAGTCCTAATCTGCTCGCCCGACCCCTCGTGCCTAAATACCGCGACTCCTTCTAAGTCAAAGGGGTTCCCTTCATAGGCCCCGACCTCCACTTCCCATTCAAGAAAAGGTCCGAAAACACGAGTGTGTCGCTCGTCGAAAACGTGGCCGGCAAAACTCTGCCAAACCAAACAAAAGCTAAAGAGGGGCAATAGATACTGCTTCATGGTTTTACCCCAAGCACACACCCGTAAGCGAGGCGGCTCCACACAATTTCTAAGCAATTAACTCAATCCGTTAACGCTCCGGCTCCACGCCTAAGTTGGCTCCACTAGCTAGCATTCATCGCCAATTCCTAAGAAAAGCCACCATCATTTGGCGAGTACTCTTCACGTCCCGCGGACGACTGGAAACTTGTAGGTTTTACGAACCTTCACAGTGGTCGGCCTACCTTCAGACGTGGGGCGCTCAAAGGCGGAGCGCTTGAGCGAATCCACAACAAGCGCATCAAGCTCGGGATTTGTGGAGGCCTCCACGACAGGCAACTTCACACCACCCTCAGTATCCAAATAAAACGTACACTGAGCCACGATGTAGTCTAGGGAGATATCGCTATCTGACTCCACTGATCCGTCATAGATCGGCGAAAACGCTAGCATCGTAGCCTTGAAGTCCAAGTTGCTCTCATCACAGAGAGACACCTTCCGAAATCCCTCTTCTCCCTTTCGAGCATGACTCATTTCCAGTCCAGCAAAGCTGTGCATAACGACCGGACGATCCGGCAAGAATTCCCACTTGGCGTGGCATACACTTTTAACTGCTTGACCATGGTAATGGGCAGGAACGAATTTCCACTTTTTGACCACCCTTTCGAGTTCAGCGGCAAAAGCCTCATGGCTATATTCTACCGGCAAAAACTCTGAGGCCTTACCCTTTTCATCTACATAGAAAGCGATCTCTGCATACCCCTTACTAAGCCCCTCTGAATAGGCCCTATTGGGAAAATTCGGCTCTATCTGACGCTTAACCGCAACCGGCTCGAAAGCATCATCAGGAGAAGCCGCCAATGGAGAAAGCATGGCGCTTATCAGTGTGATGCCAAAGAGTATCCGTTTCGTAATGTCATTCAAAATCTTCATATGTCGTATCCTCTTTCCGTATACTCAGCTCCTCGCCGATTGGTTACTCAAAACTTAGCAACGAGCGTACCAAGAATTAAGAATTCACTCAGGAAAGAGCAGGTGGATCTGCTGCAGAATCCTGCAGTCGCACCGAAGTGCGCGTTACTCACAAACCCGCCCGAGAGAGCAGAAAGCATAAAAACGACCGACCCCTCATATCTTCAGAGCGAGTTGATCAGAGTTAGCCTCGACCTAAACACTTCATCGGCAGAGCACTAACCTGAATTTGCCCTGTAGAGAGCAACTGGCCCGGGTCTCCGCTACGAACTAAGCCAACTCGAGAGCAGTCAATTCGTAGAGGGGCGATCTAGCTCCGAATAGGCATTTATAAAATTAGCGGGATATTTATTCGAAACGAACCCTTCGCGCATGATCAAGAGAAGAGAATTTAGCGTGAAGGTAGGCAACATTTGCACTTCAGCTTCAATTCATACACGTATTCGACGCATAAGCCGGGGCAATCACGGCTCACGGCGCTCGGGGATATCCATCCAATCGTCACCAAGATTCAAATAGTGTTTCGTCGCTTTGTGAATACCTGGGGCCGCCGACACATCCTTCACTTTAAATGTACGATGTGGGAAATCGCTCGGATCCGGCAGCTCATAGTCTTCGATCAAACTTAACAACTCACTCCGCAAAGCCTTAACCTGCTCCTTTTCAGGCAAGAGCTCATGGTCCTGCGGATTACCGGATGGCGAACACTTCCAAATCCCACCCGCGCCATCCATCATGAACTCAGGAGTCCGCACCGTGCGCTCCGCATCGAGATAGCTAAAGATATACGGTCTCCCCTCAAAACCCGCATCGCCGTCCAAGGCCGCCTTGAAGCTTCGGCCATCAAGATCATCCACCTCCTCGGAATCAATCCCAGCGACCTCCAAGATAGTGGGCAGCATATCCGCAAAGTCCACCAACGCCCGTGTGCGCCCACGTCCCTCTACCGGTCCACCGAAAACAAGCAATGGCACGCGTACCCCAATTTCTGATACACACCCCTTTCCGTATCGAAGCGTAGCATTGTCAGACGTCAGGAAGAAAACTGTATTCTCATAAAGGCCAAGCTCCTTCAGCCGCACCACAAGCTCGTCGATATGGCGCTGCACATAGCTCACCTGCGAAGCCATCCCTGGCTCAATCCTCTGGCCCGGACTCTCCGGATCCGGCGTCTCAAACCAAGGGTCGTGCGTCAGAACCGTCGGATAGTAGAGAAAGAACGGCTCGTCCTTGTTTCGCTCTACAAAACCCATCGCGAACTCATGGCAGAGGTCAGGGCCATAAGTTTCCATATCGCTAGGCAGCAGCTTCCCGTTTTGCACGACACACGCGTTCCAAAACATGGCCGGATAGCGAGGAGCCTCCTTCCCAATGTATCCCGTCTCGGGAAACACGTTAGCCGCGTCTTCCCAACTAAACCACAAACCATCCCAATACAAGTTTGGCCCATAGTGATTCAGGTACCCGCCCAAAAGAGCATACTCGTCCCAGCCCCAGCCATCATCTTCAGGCGAACCCGGCAAATGCCACTTGCCCGCGATGCCAGTTCGATACCCGGCTTCCTGCATCAACGCCGGCAACAGTTCATGCTCCTCCGAAAACGACCGATCCTCGTTTCCGAGCCTATTTCCAAATTGGCCCGTTCGGTACCCATATTTCCCCGACATCAGCAGACAACGCGTCGGCTTGCACAAGGGAGTCGCCCAGCAGGTCTCGAACAGCAGTCCCTCGTCAGCCAAGCGATCAATCAGCGGAGTCTCGTTTCCAGCCGGATGCTCCTCAGTCGCATAACTCGAAAGCTCCACCGCGCTTAAATCATCGAGCATCATAAACACCACATTCGGCCGCTGCCCAGCGGCAGCAGTTCCCGCGAACGACAAAAGCAATGGGCCCCAAGCAAGCAAACGCATGATAAAACGGGGAAGAGAAACTGCGCAATCCATCGAGCCATCAAACCCGTCCAACAAACATCAGGCAACGCTTCATCCTCAAAACGAGACAGGATTCAGAGCAAAGGTTCGCTTAAACAGTACACCCCACATCCCCATGCGAAAGGATTCCATTTTTCAATAGCGGCCAAATCTACGGCCAGACGATGAAGATCCAATATTTCAGTATTCAGTTTCTGGATTTTTCTCAAAGACAGGTACATCCAAACGCCCACCGAGGGCTTCAGCAAAACCGAAAGCGGAAATCTCCAACCGCCCCGTTCCTCAACCTTTAGCTTCAAGAAGTTGCGAAAGCGGAAATCGTGATTTAGTTTCCAACTTCACCCCTCTACGCGATTCACTCACCCCAAGGTAGGCCTGCTTATGTCAACTCACCTATACCTAAGCCTGATCCCGGAAGCCCTCATCTTCTCGCAACTACCGCCGAAGCAATTCGGCAGACACCTGTCGATCGGCAGCAAACGTCTCGCCAGCGGGCCCGCCATCTTCTTCGAGATCGACTCCCATTTCGATACCGATGTCTTCAACATGGAGGAAGCTCGCAAGAAGTGCGTACGTCACCCCGACGGGACTCCGCGACGCTCCAGCTACGCAGGCGTCTACATGGTGCTCGCGAACGTGCCCATATCAAATCTGGGTACTCTTTATCTAACTACATCCGACGGATTGACCCTCGCCATCGAACGAAGCGAAAAAGAGCCTCCCAACA
The DNA here is from genome assembly GCF_016595505.1 of Pelagicoccus mobilis. Lineage (GTDB taxonomy): Bacteria > Verrucomicrobiota > Verrucomicrobiia > Opitutales > Opitutaceae > Pelagicoccus > Pelagicoccus mobilis. The sequence continues at coordinate 97,116 of NZ_JAENIL010000007.1, forward strand.
ACCCCGGCCTTCACCTCTACCAAGAAATCTGTCCGGTTCAGCCGCGCGTCGCCAGCCCCTTGAGCCCCAAGAAATTTGCCAAATACATAACCGATCCGGCCAACCCTGTATTCTTGCCCCGGGCCGCGTTTTGCGACCTTCGCATCAACGGCCTCGCCCAGGATCCCGAAGGAAGCTCAGCCGGAAACCTCCCCTATCGCAACCTGCTTCACCTGAGAGAGTGTCTCACGGTTCTCAAGCACAAGAGCGACAAGATGACCAAGATCGTCACCCGAGACATGGACACCTCAAGGCTCTATCCCGTCATGGAAAACGGATTCTTCGTAGGAGATCAGGACGACTTCGCCTACTACCCGCTCCCGTCCCACGAATCACGAGAAACGAAACACCGACGGTGGTTCAATTCGGCAACCAAAAGCCATCGCTACTAGCAACCACCACCGCCCATGCACTCTCTCTCAGTTTACATCGCTCCCCTTCTCGGCATAGCAGGCTTGTTCTTCGCGTTCATGATCTACCGCGTGATCACACGCCAGTCCGGCGGGGACGGGCAAGTCGCAGCCATCGCCAATCAAATCCACCACGGAGCGATGGCCTTTATGCGCCGCGAGATCCAACTCATCGCCATCTTCGCAGTTGTCGTAGGAGTCTTCCTGCTTTTTCAAGACCCTTGGGTGTCCCTCGCCTTCTTCCTAGGAGCGATCGCTAGCTCCATCGCCGGCCTCATCGGCATGTACACCGCCACCAAAGCAAACGTACGCACCACCCTCGCCGCTCACGAAAAAGGTCCAAACCAAGCCCTAACCACCGCTTTTCTCGGCGGTTCCATCATGGGTATTACCGTCGCCTCCATGGGACTGCTCGGCGTTGGTGGACTCTTCGTCTTTTTCGGTAAGACAGAAGCGGATACGCATGTGATCCACGGCTTCGCCATGGGAGCCTCCCTTGTCGCCATCTTCTTCCGTGTCGGCGGCGGCATCTTCACAAAAGCAGCCGACGTGGGCGCAGATCTAGTAGGAAAACTCGAGAGCGGAATCCCCGAGGACGACCCCCGAAACCCTGGCGTAATCGCTGACAACGTGGGCGACAACGTAGGTGACGTCGCCGGAATGGGATCCGACCTTTTCGAATCCTACTGCAACTCCATGATCGCCACCATGGCAATAGCCGCCTCCCTATCCGCAGAGGTCGGAGGAGAAAGCGTACTACAAGCGCTGATACACGACTCCGGCACCGCAAGCAGCCTCATCTTCCTCCCTCTCGCCCTCGCATCCACCGGTTTAATTTGCTCCCTTGGTGGAGTCGCGATCGTGAATCGATTCGCCTCAGCCGCCCCTGAGAAGGCCCTGCGTATCGGAACCATAAGCGCAGCCAGCGCCTTCGTGCTCGCATCTTTGCTAGTGATTCAGCTGCTCGGTATCTCGACTTCCGTTTGGTTCTGCGTTCTCACCGGAACCGGTGGAGGTGTTTTGATAGGCGCCGCTACAGAGCATTACACCGGCGGCAAACCCATGCGCGACATCGCAAAGTCTTCCGAAACTGGAGTCGCCACCGTCATGATCAGTGGGCTAGCCGTAGGCATGCAGTCGGTCGTTCTTCCTCTTTTAACCGTATCCGGAATTCTGATAGCCGCTAGCCATTTCGCCGGCTTGTACGGTGTAGCAGTCGCAGCGGTTGGAATGCTCGCCACGATCGGCATCACCATGAGTATCGACGCCTACGGCCCTGTCGCCGACAACGCCGGCGGCATCGCCGAAATGTCTGGTCTGGGCAGCAAGACGCGTGAGATTACAGACAAGCTCGACGAAGTCGGAAACACGACCGCCGCCATCGGAAAAGGCTTCGCCATCGGGGCAGCCTCCCTCGCAAGTCTCGCCATCATCGCCGCTTACGTAAAAGTGGTGAGCGCCAACAACCCTGACTTCGTCCTGCTCCTTTCCGATCCCCTCGTGCTAACGGGCATTTTCCTCGGAGGGCTCGCTCCCTTTCTAGTGAGTTCCATCACCATGAACGCGGTTGGCGAATCAGCCGCTGAAATGATCGAAGAGATTCGCCGCCAGTTCCGCGAAATCCCCGGTCTGCTAGATGGCGACGCCGATCCTGATAGTGAACGTTGCATCAAGATCGCCACCAACGCCGCGCTCAAAAGAATGTTTCTTCCCGCCGCAATCGCGGTTCTACTTCCAGTCATCGTCGGCTTCGTATTGGGACCCGTAGTTCTCGGAGGACTACTAGTCGGCGCCCTGCTCGGCTGCGTCCTGCTCGCCCTCATGATGGCCAACAGCGGAGGTGCCTGGGACAACGCTAAGAAGTACATCGAGAAAGGAAACTTCGGAGGCAAGAACTCCGACGCTCATCATGCATGCGTCGTGGGAGACACTGTCGGCGACCCGTTGAAAGACACCTCCGGCCCATCCATGAACATCTTGATCAACGTGATGGCCATCGTCTCCCTCGTGATCGCTCCCATGCTAAGCACCTGAGCCCCAGAATCCACGCGAGCATTTAACGGTATCGAAGAATCGGAACCGAGAAGCATTTACTTGCTCCGGCGAGCCTCAACGAACGAGAAGCTGAGGGTCTCCGCCATGCAGCCCACAAAGCAGTCGCGACTCGCGAAGCCGAGCCCTGATTCAATCGGGACTTCCAAAGAGAATCGCCCTCCGATAGATCTCTACAACACGCCCCCTTTCAACTTCGATCCCTGCAACCGAGTGAAAAATTACATCATCGAAAACCTCTCCGAGATACCTCCTACGAGCTGCCCCTGCGGCTCGACACGCCGCGCCTTCATTCAACCAGACAACCCGGTGGCATCCATTCACATGGTCGATATCTCCAAGGATAGCCGAACTCACTACCATAAAAAGTTGACCGAAATTTACTTAATCCTCGAGGGAGAGGGGCACATGGAACTCGATGGCGAGCTCATTCCGGTAAAGCCGATGACCAGCATTCTGATCAAACCCGGCTGCAAACATCGTGCAGTCGGCAAAATGAGAATAATCAACATCCCCATACCCGCCTTCGACCCGGAGGACGAGTGGTTCGACTGAGTTTTCGTATCTACTTTTTCTATACATCAAAACTTGCCTCGACGTTATAGCAGAAACTCCCTTTTTCGCCCTTCATTTGTGAATCGATAAGTTTCTCTAAAGCTCGATTAGCCTTCCTAAAAAGAGTTCGTCCCGAGGGGAGCGAACTCGCCCTCCAAATTGAAAAATGTGCACCCATGTGGCACATTTATAGGAAGCGCACGCACCCCTATTTCCCACGCGTCCAAGCCCGCGACACAACCTCACGACCCTCGAGGCAACATGAGCATGCACACACGACATGGCCCCATTGCTGTTGATGAAAAGGCGCGATGGGTGTGGGCATTCGACGAAGTCGAAGCCGTCTACAAGAAGCTAGACGGCGACAAGGAACGTGTACTCACCTTGCTAGGAGGCAAGGGAGCCAACCTCGCGGAAATAGCCCGCATCGGGCTGCTAATCCCTCCCGGCTTCACCGTGACGACCGAGGCTTGCATGCATTTCCTGAAAACGGACAAAAAGCTCAGCCAAGACATGTGGAATCAGATCGAGGAAGGGATCCTGCATCTTGAAGAACGTACCGAAAAGGAGCTCGGCAATCCCGAAAATCCACTTCTGGTCTCTTGCCGCTCCGGAGCGCGATACTCAATGCCCGGAATGATGGACACCGTGCTGAACATTGGCCTTAACGACGAAACAGTGGAAGGCCTCTCCAAAGCCACCGGAGATCCGCGTTTCGCATTCGACTGCTACCGGCGCCTCATCCAGATGTACGCTACCGTCGTCCGTGGGCTCGACGACGAACCGTTTGAGGCGACGCTTTCCCAACGACGTAAAAAAGGCGGCAACGAAGCTGACTTTTCAGCGGCGGACTGGCGACTCATCACCGACCAATTTAAGTCCATCTACCGTAGCGCGACCGGAGAAGACTTTCCTCATGATCCACTCATTCAAATCCGCAGCGCGGTCGAAGCCGTCTTCTCAAGCTGGAATGGAAAGCGGGCGATCGACTACCGCAACGCCACCCACATCGAGCACCATCTCGGTACCGCCTGCAACGTGGTGGCTATGGTATTCGGAAATCTAGGACAAAACTCAGCGACCGGCGTCGCCTTTACCCGCAATCCTTCCACCGGAGAAAAGAAGATCTTTGGCGAGTACCTCACCAATGCCCAAGGCGAGGATGTCGTAGCCGGGACTCGCAATGCCAAGCCCATCGAACGCCTCGCCACCGAGATGCCGGCCTGCTATCAGGATTTTCTCAAGGCATGCGCGAAGCTAGAAGAGCACTTCACGGATATGCAGGACCTAGAGTTCACAATCGAGAATGGAAAATTCTGGCTACTGCAAACGCGCAACGGAAAACGCACACCAGAAGCTTCCGTGAGAATCGCAGTCGACTTGGCAAACGCGGGAGCCATTAAGCGTCGCGAGGCAGTATTGCACGTCGAGCCACAACAGATCGACGCCCTGCTCCATCCTCGTTTCCACCACAAATCGAAGCGAAGAGCTCTAGAGGAGAAACGACTACTCGCCCGCGGGATCAACGCCTCTCCTGGAGCCGCGGTGGGAAAAATAGCTTTTGACGCAGACCTAGCTGAAGAATGGGGCAGCAAGCAAGGTCTCGACGTCATTATGGTCCGGCCCTTCACGCGTCCGGACGACGTTCATGGTATGCTCGCCTCGAGAGGCATCGTCACCTGCGAAGGCGGCGCCACCAGCCACGCGGCAGTGGTCGCTCGCCAGTTCGGAGTGCCCTGCATCGTCGGGGCGAGCCAAATAGAAATCGATCTCGAAAACCGCTGCCTCACTTCTCAAAGGACTCGTATCACCGAAGGCGAACTCGTATCCATTGACGGCACTACAGGCGAGGTGATCTCAGGATCGCTCCCCACAATCGAAACCCAGCTGGACGAACATCGCTACCTGAAACAGCTGCTGGATTGGGCAGACTCCTATCGTAGTCTCGAGATACGGGCCAATGCCGACACACCTCACGACGCAAAGATCGCCAGACGCTACGGAGCGAGCGGGATCGGTCTGTGCCGCACCGAACACATGTTCTTCGATCCCGAGCGACTGCCGCATGTGCAACGCATGATTTTGACCGAATCGAAGGCCGAGCGCGACGACGCGCTGCGCACGCTCCTCGAATTCCAACGCAAAGACTTCGAGGGCTTGTTCCAGTCCATGGACGGGCTCCCTGTTGTCTTCCGTCTCATCGACCCGCCTTTGCACGAGTTTCTACCAGATCGACAATCCTTAGCGGACGAGATCTTCGACCTGCGGGTGCTCGGAAGATCCGACGAACTCTCCTCCAAGGAAAAACTGCTCAAACAGATCGAACACCATCACGAGAGTAATCCTATGATGGGCCTGCGCGGAGTCCGCTTGAGCTTGCTCCACCCCGAGATCATTCGCATGCAGGTGCGAGCGATGCTCGAGGCAGCGGTGAATGCGAAACGCAAGGGCATCCACGCAAGGCCGGAAATCATGATTCCTCTCACCAGCCATCTGGAGGAATTCCGAGCCGCCAAGGAAATCATAGAGGGAGTCGCACGTGAATGCTGCGAGCAGTCTGGCGTGTCCGTCGACTATACGATCGGATCCATGATCGAGATCCCCCGAGCCTGCACGATCGCCGGCGGGCTGGCCCTAGAGAGCGCGTTTTTCTCGTTCGGCACCAATGACCTGACTCAGATGACCTTCGGGTTCTCTCGCGATGATGCAGAGCGTACTTTCCTGCCCCACTACCTCGACCACGGAATCCTTCCCACCAATCCCTTCCAAAGCCTCGATACAGAAGGCGTTGGCAGCTTGATCCACCTCGCGGTGGATGAGATCCGGGCCGCAACGGATGGGCTGGAGATCGGCGTTTGCGGGGAACACGGCGGCGACCCGGCCTCCATCGAATTCTTCCATCAACAAGGCTTCAACTACGTCAGTTGCTCGCCCTACAGAGTCCCCATCGCCCGACTAGCCGCCGCCCACGCCGCGCTGAAACTCCCAGAATTGTAGGGCGGGGCTTTGACCCGCCAAATCATGTCGCCTCAACGCGGCGACCTACAGCTCACTCCCCCTCCCCGAATTCCCTTTCAGCGGTTCGACTTCCGTCGAAAACGCGCCATATTTAATGCGTCATGCGCAACAATTCCGGTGGAGTTATACAGCGCGCCGACATAGGGCAGCTGTTAAGCGTCCTTACCGAAAAGGGCTACATCACGATCGGTCCCACCCTTCGCGACAATACCATCGTATACGACGAAATCGAGTCCGTGCAGGACCTCCCAATCGGATGGACCGATATCCAAGCCCCCGGCTCCTATCGGCTTATAAAACGAGACGACGAAGCGCTCTTCGCCTACAACACCGCCCCTCAATCCTGGAAGCGTTATCTGAATCCCCCACGCATACGCTTATGGAAAGCCCAACGAACCGAGGGCGGCGGATTCACAGTCGATCCCGAGGACTACGCGCCTTCCAAATACGCGTTCATCGGAGTCCGCGCCTGCGAACTCAAAGCCATCCTCATCCAAGACAAAGTATTCCTCGGTGGATACAAAGACCCATGCTATCAATCTCGCCGGGAGGGGGCATTCATCGTGGCCGTCAACTGCACGCAGGCGAACGAGACCTGCTTCTGCGCATCGATGAACTCAGGACCCAAAGCTGAGTCGGACTACGATCTCGCTCTCACGGAAATCATAGACGAACAACGCCATGAATTCGTAGTCGAGTGCGGCAGCGAACGTGGCGAGGAGATCCTCAAAGAGCTCCAACACCGCCCAGTCGAAGCAGAAGACTCGCAAAGAGTAGATGAACGTATTCAGGAAACCATTTCACAGATGGGACGCTCAATGGATACGCATAGGCTCCAATCCCTTCTAGCAAGCCAACCGAACCATCCACGTTGGGAAGAAGTCGCAGAGCGCTGCCTCAGCTGCGCCAACTGCACTATGGCCTGCCCGACCTGCTTCTGCTCCACCGTGGAAGACGTCACCGATCTCACCGGAGATCACGCGGAACGTTGGCGGCAATGGGACTCCTGCTTCACCATGGACTTCACTTACATCAGCGGCGGACACGTTCGCTCCAGCGTCATGAGCCGCTACCGCCAGTGGATGACCCACAAGCTATCGACCTGGCACGACCAGTTCGGCGTATCCGGCTGCGTAGGATGCGGCCGCTGCATCACGTGGTGTCCAGTAGGAATCGATATCACCGAAGAAGTCGCAGCCTTTCAAAACAGCCACTCTCAAAAAACAACCAACTCCGTCGAAAAATGAAAGAGCTCTCTCAACTGATAGCCGATCATCCCCTCTTCGAAGGTATCCCGCTCGAGTACACTGAAGCGCTTACATCCTGCGCCCAGGAAGGTGAATACGGAGAGGGATCCTTTCTCACCTTAAGCGGCAGCTCTGCGGAAACCTTCTTCATCATTCTCGAAGGCACAGTCTCTATCCAGGTGCAGCCCCCTCATAACTCCCCTATCACTATCCTAACTCTCGGAGAAGGAGATACCTTGGGATGGTCCTGGATATTCCCGCCCTACGCATGGCATTTCGACGCTCATGCCACCTCACCCACCAAAGTCATCGCCTTCGACGCCGAAAGCGTCCGCGAAAAGTGCGACCAGGATCACGAACTTGGATACAAGCTGATGAAACGTATCGCCCAAGTAATGCTCGACCGGCTCGTCGCCACTCGTCTGCAACTCCTCGATCTCTACGGTTAGGACCTTAGCCCAATTATTTGAGATGATCGCCCCCACACAGGCACCGATGGTCACCACACCGTGGACCATTACCAGAATCGAAAAAGAGACTGAAGACACCTTCACACTCGATCTAAAAGCGAGTGAGGTCGAAGCATCTCCCTACCGTTTCGAACCGGGGCAATTCAATATGCTCTACGTCTTTGGCGTGGGTGAGGCTCCGATCTCGATAAGTGGCGACCCCGCCAAACCCAAACGCCTCCGTCACACCACCCGTATTGTTGGAACGGTTACAAGAGCGATGGGCGCGCTACGCAAAGGCGAGTCCATCGGAATCCGCGGCCCGTACGGAAGCTCATGGCCTCTCGAGCAAGCGAAAGGTAAGGACGTCATTATCGTCTCGGGAGGAATCGGCCTCGCCCCTCTCCGCCCTGCTCTGCACAAGCTTCTCGCCCACCGGCAACAGTACCGCCGAATCATCCTCCTCTACGGAGCTCGAACCCCAGAGGACATCCTCTACAACAAACACCTTGAGAAATGGAGGGCTCGTTTCGATGTCGAAGTTTACATTACCGTGGATCGGGCTACCCGCAACTGGAGAGGAAACGTAGGCGTGGTAACTCCGCTTGTTAAACGGGCACCCTTCCACCGCGACAATGCAATCGCCATGATCTGCGGTCCGGAGATCATGATGCGTTACGCTGTTCAAGAGCTCCGCACTCGCGGTCTCCAAGCCGAAGACATTTACGTATCCATCGAACGGAACATGAAATGCGCGATCGGCCATTGCGGCCATTGCCAATACGGTCCCGCATTCACCTGCAAGGATGGACCCGTCTTCAGATACGACAAAATCGAACATCTTTTCAACCTAGTGGAAATCTGATGAAAGCCCGGCGTAAACCCAAACTCGCGGTATGGAAGTTCGCCTCATGCGACGGCTGCCAACTGACCTTGCTTGATTGCGAGGACGAACTCCTCGCTGTCGCCGATGTTGTCGAAATCGCAAACTTCCCTGAAGCGTCACGCGAAGTCGCCCGAGGCCCCTACGATCTATCCTTAGTCGAAGGCTCGATCACCACCCCACACGATGCGGAACGGATTCGAACAATCAGAAAACAATCCAAGTTTCTCGTTTCCATCGGAGCCTGCGCCACCGCTGGCGGAATCCAGGCTCTGAGAAACTTCCGCAACGTTCGGGAGTTTCTATCGATCGTTTACGCCCGCCCTGACTATATCGATACACTCCCTCACTCGACTCCGATCGCAGATCATGTCTTCGTCGACTTCGAATTGAGAGGCTGCCCAATTAGCAAGGTTCAGCTCGTTGAGCTAATCTCCGCCTTTTTAGGCAACAGGAAACCTAACATCTCCTCGCATAGCGTATGTGTGGAATGCAAGCTTCGTGGGAACACCTGCGTGATGATCGCGAACAAGGTTCCCTGCCTAGGGCCTGTGACACACGCAGGGTGTGATGCACTCTGCCCTTCATACAATCGTGGCTGCTTCGGTTGCTTCGGTCCAAAGGAAACTCCCAACACGTCCTCACTCAGCCACCAGTGGAGCAACGGCCTCTCAGCAAGCGATCGCGACATCGTTCATGCCTATCGAACCTTCAACGCTTACGCCGAAGCATTTAAAAAGGAGGCGACGACTCATGAGCCATAGTCAACGAAACCCAGGCGGTCCAAGCAAACGGAAGAAGATCACCGTCAACTACATGGCACGCGTCGAAGGCGAAGGGGGTCTGGATATCCGTTTCCGAAACGGCAAAGTCGAAGACGTTAAACTCAACATCTTTGAGCCGCCCCGCTTTTACGAAGCTTTCCTACGCGGACGCTCCTATACCGAGCCACCCGACATCACCGCTCGAATCTGCGGAATCTGCCCCATCGCGTATCAGATGAGCTCCACTCACGCGATCGAGTCGATCGTAGGCATTAAGCCCACCGACACGCTTCGCGAGCTACGTCGATTGATCTATTGTGGAGAATGGATCGAAAGCCATGTTCTCCACGTCTACATGCTTCATGCCCCAGACTTCCTCGGATATCAGGATGCCATCCGCATGTCCAAAGACCACCCCGATCTGGTGAAGAAAGGACTCCGCCTAAAAAAGATCGGTAACGAGATCGTCAATACGATCGGCGGACGCGAAATCCATCCAATCAATGTCCGCATCGGCGGCTTCTACAAGCTCCCCACCAAAAAGGAACTGATCCCACTACAAAATCATTTAGAAGAGGCTCTGGAGTTGGCCAAGGAAATGGTCACCGTTACCGCTGGACTGGAGTTCCCTGAATTCGAACAGGACTACGAGTACGTGTGCCTGCGCCATCCGTACGAATATCCGCTCAACCAGGGGCGGATCGTTTCGAACAAGGGGATCGATATCGACGTATCCGAATTCCTTGACCACTTCCAAGAAGAGCAAGTCAAACACTCGACTTCTCTCCACGCTCGCATCAAAGAACGCGGAGCTTACCACGTCGGCCCATTGGCCAGGTACAGCCTAAACTTCGATCGCCTCAGCCCGCTGGCTCAAGAAGCGGCTCAACAAGCAGGCCTCGGAGAAACCTGCTACAATCCCTTCAAAAGCATCATCATTCGCAGTGTAGAAACGCTTTGGGCCGTAGAGGAAGCGCTTCGCATTATCGACAACTACAGCAAACCGGAAAAGGACTACATCGAGCACAGCCCGAGGGCTGGCACCGGGCACGGTTGTACGGAAGCCCCGCGGGGTATTCTCTACCATCGCTACAAGACCGATGAAGAAGGCTTGATCACCGATGCGATTATCACACCTCCGACATCGCAAAATCAAAAGATGATCGAGGACGACCTCTGGCACTTCGCCGAAAAGTACACCGAACTCCCCGACGAAGACCTGAAGTGGAAATGCGAGCAAGCCGTGCGCAACTATGATCCCTGCATTTCCTGCTCTTGCCACTTCCTGAAAGTCACAGTCGATCGAGATGGAAAGGTTTCCAAGGTTTAACGATGGTCGCTGCTGAACAGACTCTCGTTATCGGTATCGGAAATCCTGAACGCCAGGACGACAGCATCGGCATTGTCATCGCTCGAAAGCTCAAGGAGTGGTCGCCCGACAAAATCACCGCAATCGAAGCTTCAGGGGAAGCAACGGAATTGATCGAACGTTTCGGTCAGGCATCCAAGATCATCGTCGTCGATGCCGTATGCTCTGGCCAAGAAGTCGGTTGTATCCACTGTATCGATGCGATTGAAAAACCAATCCCCACAGACTGGTTCAGCCAATACTCGACCCACGACTTCGGCCTCGCCGAAGCAGTCGAGCTCGCCCGAAACCTAGGCCAACTTCCCCAAAGCCTTCTTATCATCGGAATCGAAGGCATGTGCTTCGAAATGGGCACAAACCTAAGCCCCGAAGTCGAAGACGCCATCAGGCCAGCTATCGAGCTCATCCTCTCCAATTCATAGGAGGGCAACGCTCCGTCGTTGCCGCACAACCCAATACCCACCAAAAAAAATGCACGAACTCTCACTCTTCGCCGATATGATGAACAAGGTTCACCAGATCGTGGTGGAAAACAACGCAGAGCGAGCCACCCACATTTCCGTGGAGCTCGGAGCGCTGTCCCACATTTCCCCAGGCCACTTCCGTGAACACTTCGACGAAGCCAAAGTTGGCACAGTCGCAGAACACGCGGAATTAGACGTTTTCCAAAACGACGACCCCAACGATCCCAACGCCCAAGAAATGATCCTCCAAACCATCGAATTGGAATAAACAGGAGGGCAATACTCCGTAATTGCCGAACAACCAAACAACTTGTGCCAATCGCTCCCACAGAAACGACCCGTCGCCAACGAAAGCGGCTCACAATCCAAGGCACGGTCCAGGGCGTCGGATTTCGCCCCCACATCTACCGACTCGCCACCGAACTCCAACTCTCGGGCTGGGTATCCAATTGCTCAGAAGGCGTTCACATCGAAGTGGAGGGTCCTCAGAAAAAGATCCAATCCTTCACTCGCCGCCTTCTAAACGAACGCCCAGCCCACTCCCAAATCAACTCAGTCCAGTCCACTCCCCAACCCCTTTCCTCCTCCTCCCCCTTCGAAATCCGATCCAGTTCCCACTCCGGCGAGAAGTCAGCCCTCATACTACCCGACATCGCCACCTGCCCCGAATGCCTCGCCGAGATCCTAGATCCCCAAAACCGTCGCTACCTGTATCCATTTACCAACTGCACGCATTGCGGCCCCAGATTCAGCATCATCAACGAACTCCCCTACGATCGCCCCAACACCACGATGCGGGAGTTCGAGTTGTGCGAAGACTGCCGACGCGAATACGAAAATCCACTCGACCGCCGCTTCCACGCTCAACCCACCGCCTGCCCCAACTGCGGTCCAATGTTGAGTTTCGTTTCCTCCTCCCTTTCTCATACAGAACAAAATCAAGAACCTCTCACGCTCGCCGTTAAAACCCTCCAAGCCGGCAAGATCCTTGCTCTAAAAGGCTTGGGAGGATTCCAACTCCTCGTCGACGCCAGAGACGCCCAAGCGGTTGCTCGATTGCGAAAACGCAAGCACCGCAGCGAAAAGCCCTTCGCCACCCTATTCCCAAGTCTCAACTCAGCACGAGCACACTGTGAGATATCCGATGAAGAAGCTAAACTCCTCACTTCCTCTCAAGCCCCCATTGTATTGCTCAGGAAAGTGCAGGATACCTTAGAAGGTGTCGCCCCGGGGAATCCCGAACTGGGTGTGATGCTACCGTACACACCGCTGCATCATCTCATCATGACGTCGCTCGATTTCCCCGTAGTCGCAACAAGTGGAAATCTATCCGAAGAGCCGATCTGCATCACAAACGAAGAAGCCCTTCATCGCCTTAAAGACATTGCCGACGCATTTCTCTTACACGACCGGCCAATCGCACGCCCCGTTGACGATTCGGTAGCACGAGTCATCCACGGACTCCCGCAAGTTCTTCGTCGCGCTCGTGGCTACGCTCCCCTTCCCATTGAACTCAGAAGGCCTTGCAACCCCCTCCTAGCAGTGGGCGGCCATCTTAAGAATACAGTAGCAATCGCGAAACACAATCAGGTCTTCCTCAGCCAACACATTGGCAATCTCGAAACCGAGGAATCGTACCGAGTATTCAAAAATGCAACACAAGACCTGCCGAGACTCTACGAGCTAAGTCCTGCTGCATTCATCTGCGACAAACATCCCGACTATCACAGCACTCAGTTTGCGGAGCAGTCGGGAATCCCAGTAGAATCCGTTCAACACCATCTCGCCCATGTCTATTCCTGCATGGCGGAAAACAAACTCGAACCAGACGTATGCGGACTCTCCTGGGATGGTACCGGATACGGAACCGACGGCACGATCTGGGGTGGAGAGTGTTTCGCGATATCCAAGGAAGCCGCGAGGCGGATCGCGACTCTACGCCCCTTCCCACTTCTGGGCGGAGATCTGGCCGCCAAAGCCCCACGTCGAGCCGCACTAGGCCTGCTCTTTTCGGCCGGGAAAAATCATGAATGGAAGCATCTCAACTACGCCCCATCCGAATTAAGGATTCTCCACCAGGCTATTGAGAAGCAACTCAACACCGCACTCACCTCCAGCTTGGGACGTCTCTTCGACGCCATCAGCGCCCTTCTCGGCTTCCAACAAGTATCCACCTACGAAGGACAAGCAGCCATGAAGCTGGAGTGGCTCGCAAGGAACTCTGAAACAAGCGACAGCTATCAGTTCAGGCTGAACGATCCAGAAAACGACAAGCTTCCCGCTATCATCGACTGGGCACCCGCTATACACGAAGTTCTAGCGGACATAAATAACCGTGAGTCGAAAGAAGCAATTGCCCGAAAGTTCCACAACGCACTCGCGAACCTAGCCGCTCACCTCGCAAATCGGCTTGGAACCAAGCAAGTCGTTCTCACTGGTGGGTGCTTCCAAAACCGACTGCTAAGCGAGCTCACGGTTCGCAAACTCGAAGAATCCGGTTTTACTCCTTACTGGCACCAGAAGGTACCGCCCAACGACGGCGGCATCGCCCTCGGCCAAATCGCCGCCACCCAATACTCTAAATTAACAACCTAAACTGTAAGTCGCCGCGCCGAGGCGACAATACCGGCGGGTCACCGCCCCGCCCTACAATCTAGCGCACAGAACCCAACACCAATCCATGTGTCTCGCCATTCCAGGAAAGATCGTCTCGATCACCGAAGAAGATGCCATCAACCGACAAGGCATCGTCGACTTCGAGGGTATCCGAAATAGCGTGAACCTCTCCTTTCTTCCTGAGGCAACAAATGGCGACTACGTTCTCGTGCACGTGGGCTTCGCCATCAGTCAAATCAACGAAGAACACGCGAACAGCGTATTCGAGACCTTACGCGAAATGGATGAGCTTGAAGACCTAAAGGAGGAGAGTCCGTGAAGTTCATCGACGAATACAGAGACGCCGAAGCCGTAAAGCGGTACGCCCGAGCGATTCGGAAAATCGTCACTCGTCCTTGGACGCTAATGGAAATCTGCGGCGGCCAGACCCATGCGATCGTACGCTTCGGTCTCGACGCTTTGCTTCCCAATGAGGTCACTCTGGCCCATGGGCCGGGCTGCCCGGTTTGCGTTACCCCGATCGAACTCATCGACAAAGCCATCGCTCTTGCTCAACGCGAAAAGCTAATCCTCTGCTCCTTCGGCGACATGCTTCGAGTCCCGGGCTCAAGCTTGGATCTGCTTTCAGCCAAGGCCCAAGGCGGTGATGTCCGCGTTGTTTATTCCCCACTCGACGCGCTCAAAATTGCCAAAGAAAACCCAGATTCCGAAGTCGTCTTTTTCGCCGTCGGATTCGAGACAACCGCACCTGCGAACGCCATGGCGGTGTACCAAGCAAAAAACTACAAGATCGACAACTTTTCGATTCTTACATCACACGCTCTCGTCCCGCCCGCCATGCAAACGCTCCTCTCTGCTGAAGGCAACAGGGTGCAAGGTTTCCTCGCTGCCGGCCATGTCTGCGCAATCATGGGGGAAGAAGAATACCACCCAATCGCCGAGAAATACAAAGTCCCGATAGTCATCACAGGTTTCGAGCCCCTCGACATCCTAGAGGGAGTCTATCTTTGCGTTAAACAACTCGAACAAGGGAGGCATGTAGTCGAAAATCAATACATTCGATCCGTTCCCAAACAAGGAAATCCACATGCTCAAAAGGTGGTGCGAGAAGTGTTTGAAGTCGTCACTCGCAAATGGCGTGGCATCGGTCCGATCTCTCAGAGCGGACTAGGGCTAAAAGAGGAATATCAGGCATTCGACGCTGACAAAAGATACTCCCTGCAAAGCATCGAAGCTGAGGAAAGTCCGGACTGCCTCTCCGGCGACATTCTCAGGGGAGCGATAAAACCTCACCAATGCCCTGCCTTCGGAAAGAGCTGCACCCCAGAACACCCGCTCGGAGCGCCCATGGTTTCCACCGAAGGAGCCTGCTCCGCCTACTACATCCACCGCCGCCACACAGCCCCCACACCTAGTATCTGTAACCCGTAACCTTCCTCCATGCTCTCCTGCCCATTTCCAATCTCAGACTACCCCTACATCACCATGGCCCATGGTGGTGGAGGCAGCTTGAGCAAAAAGCTGATCGACGAACTCATTTCTCCCGTATTCAGCAACCCCTTACTCGACCAGAGGAATGACGGAGCGAGCTTTATTACCCCTGGCGACTCGCTCGCCTTTTCCACTGACTCCCACGTGGTCTCTCCCATTTTCTTCCCAGGGGGAGACATCGGCCATCTCGCAATCTGCGGCACGGTAAACGATATCGCCATGTGCGGAGCACAGCCAAGCTACCTGAGCGTCGGCTTCATCTTGGAGGAGGGATTCCCAACCAATGATCTCTGGAAGGTCCTGCAATCCATGAAACGCACTGCCGACGATGCGAAAGTGCAAATCGTAACGGGTGACACCAAGGTTGTCGAAAAAGGAAAAGGAGACGGGATCTACATAAACACCTCCGGAGTCGGTGTCATCAAATGCGATCCCCCACCTGCTCCTACTCGCGTGCAAGCGGGTGACGTTGTCATACTCTCGGGCGACATCGGCCGCCACGGAATCGCCATCATGGCAGCAAGAGAAGGACTCGAGCTCGAAACGACTTTGAAGAGCGACTGCGCTCTCCTCAACGAGGCTGTGATGTCATTGATCGACGCGGGGATCGAACTCCATTGCCTTAGGGATCTCACTCGAGGTGGGCTAGCAAGCGGTGTCATCGAAATTATGGATACTGCTTCCCTATCCATGGAAATAGACGAATCGACCGTCCCCATCAGCAAATCCGTGCGTAGCGTTTGCGAAATACTCGGGCTCGATCCTTTCTACACCGCCAACGAGGGACGATTCATCGCAATCGTACCCGCGACCAAACAGGACAAGGCACTGGCGGCACTTAGAAGCCACCCGCTGGGAAATGACGCTCGCATAATTGGCAAAGTCAGTTCCGGCGACCCTGGACTCGTCACCGTTAAAACCTCGATTGGCACTCACCGCATCCTAACAATGCTAAGCGGCGAGCAACTCCCGCGGATTTGCTAAGCGACTGTCAGGGAGGGGATAGCCAAGAAGAGTTAGCTATCCGTATTGGCCGTGGCTAGAACTCTACCAGAGCTCTTGGAGATCAACTTTATCGTGATGCTTTCCACAAGTTCGGGCTTAATCATTTCCAAATAGGTATCGTGCCCGAATCCTTGATACGCCGAAATTTTCCTGTGGCGCAAGACATCACCATCTACTGCTTCAAGCGTTAAATCGAGGAAGCAATCCTCGTTCGCCTTGTAGGAATAGGCGATAGACAAGCGATCTATTTCCGCCTCAGTGGAAAACTCCACGGTCTCTTCGAATACCTTAAATTCAGGAGTCATCTTCGCCTCTTCACCAATCGGCACGAGCTCATAGCTCCGAACCCAATCGTAGAGAGCGGTGTTGATCTCTGCGTTCTCTAGTTCTTCCGCGGTTGGGGGTGGTTGCCAATCATAGGTTTCAACCACCATGTTGATCTGCATCGGACGATCAAAGGGGCGATCCGACACATCTGTACGAAACGCTACCGTCTCCGTGTGTTTATCATTCGCATAAAAGGCGGCCTCGTTCTCGTTCTTCCACCAGGCTCCATAGACATGGTAGTCCGCGTAGACTGGGCTATCGAGTTCCACACTCAAACCTTCCGAGATAAACTCCTCCTTTTTTGCTCCACACTTCACATAGCGGAAGTGCGTGTTTGAATTCATGCTCGACTCGAATTTAGGGAAGGCTGCGTTTCCGCCCACAGCTTCCTGGATATCCAGCTCCTGGCTGTAAGTGTCCGTCTTGCAATCCCCTTTCTCCGTAAAAGGTTCCTTCTGATTGGACAACCAAAAGGTCGTCGACATTCCGATACGCGACGCCTTGGCCCGGCATTCGTAGTACCCGAAATGCGCGCCCCGAGTCTTGGACGAGACCGCGCCACCATACATGGTGAACTCGCCCTTTCTTCCCTTCGGCTTATCCAATGTTCCACTACGAATCCGAAGCAAGCCGCCTTCGACTGACACCGCGTCTGGATTGAACCAGGCTGGAGCTCGCCCTTTCCAACCGCCATTGTAGTGGTCCATCCATTTACTTGAATCGAGCTTGTCTCCATCAAAATTGTCGGAGAACTGCTCGTTGATCACCCATCGATATCCTTCGGGTGGTTGCGGTGGAATCGCCATGAGCGTACCTGCACAAAGAGCGGCAGCAAGAGTGTAGATCGGGAGTCTCTTCATTGGTTTCCCCATACTCCCAAACTATTCCATTCAGAACAAGCGAAGCATCTCTTAATCAGTTTATGTGAAAGGGTGACATTTTTTGGTTTAAAATAATCCCCCTTTTCCTATCTGACTCATCGCTTGGGCTGGATCGGCGTCTGCACCCGCACCACGATATCGTCCTCGGTGTAGCGCTCGCGATCTGGACCGTTCGAGCGAATCTCAATATCGGTTACAGAGTTCGCGTGAAAAAACAGCGGACTCCCCCACCTGTCCAGCAATTCGCCTGACGTATTCAAATAATCATTATCTGGTGAAACATACTGAACGCCAAGCGAGTTAGCCCCACTCAGGTTTCGCAACAGATCCTGATTCGATCCGAGCACGAGCTGATCGGGATCCTTAGTCATCCGCCAAAACAATTCAATAACGCCTTGCACCAATCGGAGATCGTCTTTGCCGCTTCTCCCTTCCCCACCATAATGCCGCAGCAATCGTGGGTTTTTCTCGTCTTCAACGTGATCACCTGCTTCGAGGAATGAGAAAACCTCTGGCTTAAAGTTCTTGTTCTCAATCCCCTGCTCCTCGACCGCATCCTCCGGCGACACATCCTCGTAAGTCGGCAAGGGAGACTCCTTCTCACGCGGCTCTTCCGCCTGAGGAAGGAGAAAAAGATAGGCAGCAAAGACCACCCCTAGCCCAGCAAGAACTCCTAGAACCGCACGCGGATTCATCACTGCCAGAATCCTAGCGGAGCCGAGCTCGAACCGAGATCGTAGAAACGTTCGATGTTGGGCAAGGCAATCGACAAGTCCGACTTCTCCACTCCCAACCAAAGGGCGATTTCAGCGAAGTACTGATCGACTGAAGTTGTCGGAATCAATCGACCACGTCCCGTATCCAGATCGTTCCCCAAACCAATGTTCTCCGGGTACTCGCCATAGAAGCGGCCGCCATTGATGCCCCCACCCAGCACGAAGTGGTTTCCGCCCCAGCCATGGTCAGTTCCGTCACCATTGCTGGTGAGCGTTCTACCAAAATCAGACGCAGTGAATAGGACAACCTGATCTTCCATCCCCATCTCCTTGATGGCTGCCCAAAACGCTCCTACAGCTTGCCCCACTTCCTCCATGAGGTAGGAATGACCGCTAATCATGTCGTCATGGTGATCGAATCCACCTCGGCGAGCCAGAAAGGTCTGACGTTGTTGGCCTAGGTTTCCGTTAGCCGCTATGCTCCGGGCAATCATTCGTAGATCGTCCGCCAATTCCGTATCCGGAAATTCCGTACTGAATGGAATCTCCTCCCCTACAGCAGCATTAAACGCAATTCCAAGGTCGATCGCCTCTCGGTTCAGGTTCGAATAAGTCTTTTGAAGCAGATTTTGGTACTCTTGTTCCAAGACACTGTCTACCGCTCCTTTGAAGTACGCATGATCCTCTGCTCCATAAAACTGAAGATCGATGGCTCCTTCATTAGTAATAGTATACGGAATGACCGAGTTTCCGCTTTGCAGGATATTGGTACCCGAAAGCGATATGTTCATCGATGTTTTTGGAGCCTCGTTTATCGATTGCAGCACATCCGCCATACGTCCGATCCACCCCTTCGAATCTCGTTTATCCGGCGTCGAAGTCTGCCAGTGCATCTGTTGATCCGCGTGCGAAAACAGCCCCAGAGGGAGACGCGCGCTGCGGTTCTCAAACGCGGCGAGTGTAGTTGGTTCAATCAGAGTCCCGGTGTTACAAACGAAAGCCAGCTCGCCACTTTGGTAAAGCGATTGCAGATCTCCCAGCATCGGATGCAAGCCGAAGGAACGGCCACTCGCAGAGTCTGTGATGGGAAGTGGCTGATCCGGAGCCAAGCCCATGCTCGTTCGAGCTGCCCGGTATCGCTGAAACTCATCAGCCTCCTGAGGCACGACCATATTGAAGGAGTCGTTTCCGCCTTCGAGGAACAAGCAAACCAGTGCTTTGTGCCCGCTACTCCCCGTCATACTTTGAGCAGACACTCGGTTGCTCATCAGCAGACTGATCAGAGTCGAATAGAAGGCAGTCGAGCCTACCGCGGCACAACTCATTTGCCCTACAAACTTCCGTCTTGAAATTCCTCTATCCGATCTCCTGCTCATCGTATTTCTATTCCCACTACCGGGTTACCGCAAAGTCGGCTGACAACATGACGATCCGCACCAACATGCCGACAGTCAAGCGGTCATCAAACCAACCCGCCCTGTCTTGGTAGGCGGCGTTCAATATTTCGCGTGTCCGATCCGTCATAGTCCCGTGGCAAAGGATGAGATCCAAGCGATCAATCACAGCGTCGACACCTTCGTTCTGCAAAAGAGCAACCTCGTCCGTGAACTGGAACGTCATGCTCGGCTCCCATTGGTCGTCTTCGTCATCGTCACGCCATTCGAATCCCCACATCATCGCTCCACCAAAAATGTTTTGCGTCGCCATTGCCGTGGATGAATTCAGAACCTGAAATTCCGGACCGACCAGTCCTGCCTCAGCCATTTCTCCCTGAGGGACGTAGTCAGGTAAAAAGAAATTGAATACGGAATTCGAGCTCATCGCCCGCTGCCCCATTTCGCGGTGGTGATTCCAATCTGAAATCTGCGGATCACCCCCTTCGACATGTTCTGCCCCGAGACTCGTGATCAAACGCATCCAGCGCAAGTAAGGCTCTCGCAAACGGCCCGCATGGTCGTCCGAGTAAGCGACGAGGCTGCGAGCTTCCACATCGAGAAGGATCGCCCGCACAAGCGCCTTCATGTCCCCTTTTACCCCTTGGCCATTGTCATCAAAAATCTGTCCCACTCGCTTAACGTATGCAGGACTTGGGTTCGACTTAACAAGACGTTGAATCAAGCGGTAGGCGACAAACGGTCCAACGTTCGGATGCTCGTAGAGATTATCGATCGCATCTTCGAAATCATCCATTGGCGTACGGCCGGGGTCGTCCTCAAAACTTGGAAGAACGGTTCCATTAAGCAGAGTCTTCTCTTCGGTATCATGCTCGTGCGCCCAAACCTTCATCGGATGACGCCAATTCCATTCCCCCCACTGGAAGTGCCAGTTCGTATCGACATCGTTGTTGGGACCTCCATATGAGAAGCCAGTAAAGACTCGAGCGAAATTCGTTATGTCCTCGTTATCGTAGGTCGGGATATCCACCCCGCTGGCATCCTGCTTACGCGTGCCGTCCGGATTCAGTTCAAAGAGACCAATACTGAAGAGCTGCATAATCTCACGTGCGTAGTTCTCATCAGGATACACGTTTTCCGCAGGATTCGCTTTTCGATTCTGCAAGTGGCTGAGATATACACCCATGGTAGGACTCAAGGAAACATCTCGCAAGAGATCCCGCCAATTCCCGAAGGAGTGATCCAACAGCATATCGTAAAAGGCGGACATACCATCAGTAGCCGCGCCACCATCGAGTGAAGCGTCGGACACTACATAGATTTCGCTCAACGCGAGAGCGATACGCTGACGCAGCAAATCGCTCGCCTCGAACATCTGCTCCCACCAAGCATAACGGCGATGCACATTGAAGGGGCTATCATCCGGGTCCGGCGTATCCTCGAAATACTGATGCCAACCATCCATCCCAGGCATGATATATCCAATCGGTTCACCGAACTGCTCGTCGATCCAAGCATCATAGCCCATAGCAGCGACGCGCTCGATTTCTGTAAGAGGCGACTTCAGGGAAGCTTGAGACAGGAAGCGCGAGGCTTCTGCTAAGGTTGGCTCTGTTCCCTGAACTTGTTTACCTGCAATATCTATCGTGCCGCCGCCAAAAAAGTCGTTCATCAAGCGAGCCATGTCGCCGCCGACGAAACTTGAGTTCGTATGCTGGCTCAGCGGATCGTAGCCCAGCAGCTTTTCCTCGAAGTCCGACAATCCGTCCCCGTCGTGGTCGCCCCCCACCCTGAAGCGAAGAAAACGAATCCCCTCGGATCCGGCTGAGCTAACCAAACGGTCATCGCCACCTTCACTGATCAGCGAGGTCGAACCTTGGCGCCAATCGACGAGATTCGAACTCTCCTCCAAACGGTAGCTTTGCCCATCAACACCACTGAACTCGAACGCAACTCCCTCCGGCACGATTCCGAAACGGTAGGCAATGAAAACCGACTCCGCATCAAACGGGTCCGTTCCATGCTCGCACTCCTGTAGATTACTCATCCCGTCGCCATCCTCGTCCGCTTCTGGAGCGATTGCTTGGGCATCAAAAGCGATCTCCCAAATATCACTCATCTGATCGCCATCGAGGTCCACCATCGGCACATCGGCCAAGGACCAAGCCGTCCAGACGGCCGGACACAAAAAGGCAATTCTTCGGTGGAGCTGCAGCATCGAATTTTGGCGGAATGAGGTCAATTGCGGGGGTATCGCCCGCCCCTCTTTAACGGCGAGCGAAGACGACGCTCAACTAAACGACCTCATTTTGGAAGCAAAGACATGTTCTCCCCTAAGAACTACCTAGCGTCTGTGCTGGACTTGCGGAAGCCGCCCTTAGGAAAAAAGCGAAACCTGTCCAAAAGAGATGAAAGGAGTGTTAAAGACCCGTCGGAGAGGAGCATCGCTTTTACAAGACCATGGTTTTCCCTATTCATAAAAGAGCCCCCAAACGACCCAATCCCCCACTTGAGCGCCCTCCTCCAGTTCAGCTTCCGATTCAGAACGACCCGCGGCTTTCTATCGCTGATCGTATTGTTCATCACAGCCTTCAATAGCAGCGCCGCGGATGACAAGGGAATCGAAACCTTTCTGGAATTTGGAGCGATCAAAGTAGACCGGTATACGCCACGCCAAACCGGGGTTATCGGCGAAATTCGATCCATCCACACCTTGCCGAATGGCGACATCGGCGTACTTACCGCCGAGGACTTCATCACCTTCAACGGTACGCATTGGGATCTTGTACCTGAACTCGAACGTCCCACGCGATTCTTCAACAACCCAGATGGAAGCGCCCTCGTCGGGCACGCGGCCGGAATCTCCAGAATCGAAGTTAACGAATTCGGGAGAAACCAATTCACACTGCTCACTCCCGCTGAATTCATCACCCACTCCCTTCATTCCCCTCGCTACGTCGCAAGCGCACGCGGACACATTTTTGGGAACCACGGAACTCACCTCATCGTAATTAAACCGGACGGCAGTTTCCACTTTCACGAACTCGAAAACTGGGCCAGCAGCCTATTCGCGATCGGAGACGAAATCTACACCACAGGAGGTCGGGACACCTTGCTCAACCGCTGGGACTGGGATAAGGAGAAACTCGTCAACCACGATTCCGTCCTCAGCGATTCGGTCTACGAATGGTTCAACGCATCCAACCCACGAGCAAACGGAGGCGTGTGGATGCTCACCCAAAAAGGAGACTTCGTTGGTTTCGACGGCGAAAAGAGCTGGATGTGGCCGGGCAATGAAATCCTTCACAAACTAGACACAACCATCACTAGCTTTATCGAATCAGGCCCCGACCAGCTAGTTGTAGGAACGTCGACAAAAGGGATCTTCTTTTTCAACGAGGACGGCAGCTTGAAGCGCAGTGTATCCAAAGATCAAGGACTGGACTCTATGGGCGTTATCGGACTCGGGCACGACTCTCAAGGCGGCATCTGGGCCGCGACCAAACGCAGCCTCAACCGCATCCCACTCAATCCAGCCACTCTCCTTTTCGATGAACGCCATGGAATCAGTAGCACTGTTGACGCCCTTGCCCTTTTCAATGACGACCTTTACCTAGCGACCCCCATAGGGATCTTCAAAAGCGATCGCGGAGCTGAAAACATGGAGTCACTTTTCCAAAGGCTCTACTCAATTAACACCGCATCGGATTTGCTCGTTCACCAAGATCGTCTCTTCATCGCTGGAGAGCACGTCTTCGCCATCGATAAAGAAGGCAATCAAATCGAACTTCAATCCGAAGGAGGCAGTTGCTTGTGGCAACCTAGCCATTATCCAGACGCCCTTCTCATGGGGAATTATCAGGGCGTTTCCATAAGCCGTTTTGTCGACGGCGAATGGTCCCAGTTCCAAAAGATTGATGGCGTTAGCAAAGAGGTATTCAGTTTCTCCGAATCAGAAAACGGAACAATACTCGGTGGCAATGGAGACTCTACAATCACTCGCATCCACATAACCGATACATCCGCTTACGCGGAATTGATCGAGTTTGAAATCCCAACTCAAGGAATCTGGACAACCGGCACAACGATCGAAGGCAAGATCTACACCAACACCACCCCCGCCTTGGTCTGGGACGACAACTCAGAAAAATTCGTCACGGAAAAATCCATCGAGTACTTCAAAGGGATCGGACCCTACGGCTTTGAACACTCGTTCTCTGATGACGATGAAAACAGCTGGGTTAGCATAAATCCTCGAAGAGGCTTAGCCATAACACGCCCCAACCGAAAAGTTGTCAGCGAGATTTCCAGTCTCAACGATGCGTTAGAGACACGGGCCAGCTCTTTAGTTTACGATGCAGAAGGACGGGCTTGGGCCGGGGGTGACTTCGGACTCATTCTCGCCACAAATCCTCATACTGAAATCAAACCAGCAGGAACACAACCTGACATCCATCGACTGACCTCCCTCAAAGACAATGTCGATCTCCCCAACCGTGCGGGCAGCGACGGACGCCTTCATCTCGCACCTCACCAGAACTCGCTCCGCATCGAAGCATACTTCAACCACTTTCACTCCACAAGCCACAACACTTTTCAAATCTATATTGAAGGTCTGGATACAGAATGGGGACCCTTTGAAACCTTCTCGTTCCGAGAGGTTACCAACATCGTCCCCGGGGACTATACAATCATAATCAACTGCCTAAATGCAGACGGACAGCAGTCCAGCTTCTATCTCCCGATTTCCATTGCAGCGCCTTGGCACAAGAAATCTTGGGCTTACGCGCTCTTCACCCTCTTGGGAGTTCTCTTCGTCGTCTTCATCGTCTGGGGATACAATCGAAACCAAATCAGAAGACGCAAAAGACTCGAGCAATTGGTGAACGAACGCACCCAGGAAGTAGAAGACCAAAACACCATGCTCGCTCGACAAGCCGAGGCACTCGAAAAGCAAAACGAAGAGCTCGGCGAAAAGACCGAAGAACTCACCGCGACCACCGAGACCCTGACCTCTACTCTCCACCAACTTCAAGAGACACAAGATCAGCTTCTCGAAACCGCCCGTACTGCCGGAAAAGCAGAGATCGCGATAAATGTCCTCCACAACGTCGGCAACGTGCTCAACAGCTTGAACGTAAGCCTCAACCTTGTTGGGGACAAAATGGAGAAGTCCAAAATCGGGAACTTAACTCGTGTCGCATCATTGCTCGAATCGCACAAAGATGATATCGACACTTTCCTGACTCAAGATCCAAAAGGGAAAGCCGTACCCAATTACCTAATACACCTTGCAGACACATTAACAAACGAAGTCGACAGTATCCAACACGAACTTGGCGTGATGGGTGAAGATGTACACCATATCAAAAACATAATCGCCGCCCAACAAACGCACGCTAAAACTCAGAGCCTCCTCGAAGAGATCGATTTACGTGAGCTCTGCGAAAACGCTCTCAGCATCCTCGGCAGCGAGGTCACCCGCAGTAAGATTGAGATTATCAACGATATCCCAGCCAGTCTAACCATCGAGAACGACAGGCATAAGCTTATCGATATCATCCTGAACCTCATCACCAATGCCCAGGACGCCATCAGAGATGAGGATCCAGCGATAGGGACCATCACCTTTTCTGCCCAGTACATAGACGACTCCACGCTCCAATTACAGGTAACAGACAATGGATCGGGAATAGAGCCTGACACCTTGAAAAAGCTATTCCGCCACGGTTTCACAACCAAAGTGGACGGTCACGGTTTCGGGCTCCACAGCTGCGCAAACACAGCTCAAGCCCTCGGCGGAAACCTCGAGATAAAGAGTGCCGGGAAACACCAGGGCGCCACCGCAATCCTAACCCTCCCGAGAAGCCAAAAAGGATTTAACCAAAATCCGGATACAAAAATGGCGACGTCCGAAGACATCGCCAATTGAAAATTCGCTTTACGAATCTGTAGGGCGGGGCGTTGACCCGCCAGCTCCAGACAACTAGCAGTTACGGGCAGTCACCTCGAGAAGATGGTAACCGAACTGAGTCTTAACCGGTCCTTGAACTTCGTTAACCGGAGCAGAGAAAACCACTGCGTCAAACTCTGGAACCATCTGACCACGGCCAAACTCTCCCAATGCGCCACCGCTCTTGCCAGACGGGCACTTGGAGTGGGCCGCAGCCAAATCCGCAAACGACTCACCGCCTTGGATCTTTTCAAGCAGCGCGTTACACTCCGCCTCGGTCTCGACCAAGATGTGGCGAGCGCTAGCCTTTGGCATTTCATCACCGCGAGCAGTCACTTCAAGAAGGTGAAAACCAAACTGGGTCTTAACCGGACCTTGCACTTCGTTGACCGGAGCGGAGAAAACCACTTCGTCAAACTCTGGAACCATCTGGCCACGGCCAAATTCGCCCAACTCGCCGCCGCGTTGGCCGGATGGACACTTGGAGTGCTCTTTCGCGAGATCGGCGAACGAAGCGCCGCCTTCGATCTTAGCTTTCAGTTCGTTGCAAAGCTCTTCGCTTTCAACGAGGATGTGTCGGGCCATTGCTCTAGACATGGTAAATCTGGGTTTTGGTTAATCTTATGAAATAGGGCTCCGGACCCTTGCCACCTTTCCCTTCTACGTAAAGCCCCAATATACAAACACCCCATCCCCGAAACTTTTTCCCACCCCGGCTTTCACAAAGACTACCGCGTTAACATGAAGTCCATCAGCACACTTCTCGCTATTTGCACCCTTCACTCTTCGCTCCTTGCTGGAGAGCTCATCCCCTTCATTTTGCCATGGAACGACGATACCCCAGGCATCACCGATCTCTCCGGCATGAACCACAAGCCCGCCGGCAAGCACGGGTACATCACGATCGACGATCAAGCACACTTCACCGTCGGCGGGGAGCGCATTCGCTTCTGGGGCGTAAACTTTGTCACGAACACTCCATTCATCCCCAATAATGAAGCAGACGGAGTCGCTCCACGTCTTGCCAAGTTCGGCTTCAACATCGTTCGCTTCCACCACATGGACAACAATTGGGGCGGCAGCAGCCTCATCGACTACAGCCAAGGCAATTCCCGCGAACTCCACACCGACAATCTCGACCGCCTCGACTACCTAATCGCAAAGCTCAAAGAGAACGGGATCTACACCAACATCAATCTCATCAATGCTCGCGATTTCAAGGTGGCTGACGGTCTCGATCCACAAATCGAAGCCAACCTCGAATGGAAAGAACGCCACGTGATCGGATTCGTGGATGAGACTTTCCGCGATCTCGAAAAAGAGTACGCCCGCAAACTCCTTACCCACACAAACCCCTACACCGGTCTCACCTACGCCGAGGATCCCGCAATTGCCGTCGTCGAGGTAAACAACGAGAACGGGATTTTCCACCAGTACTACGGCGGCTCACTCGAGAAATGGCCACAAGCCTACAAGGATCAGCTAAACACGAAATGGAACAGCTGGCTCTCCAACCGATACGCCGACACTGCTGAGCTCCTCGACGCCTGGAGTGGAGAGAGCGAAGCCTTCGGCCCAGAAATCCTGTCCAACCCCACTTTTGAGAATGGCACCAGCGACTGGAACTCCGAGCAACATGGAGACTCCGCTGTCACCACCACCACTGGCGAGTATGAAGGCCGCCAAGGTGTTAAAATCGATGTCACCACTACCAGCACCACCAACTGGCACGGCCAACTCAACCAATCCGGCGTATCCCTCACCAAGGACCAACTCTACACTTTCAGCTTCTGGGCTCGAGCCGACCAAACACGGAACTTCAGCGCGAACATCGGACTCGCCTACAGTCCCTACTCCAGCGTCCACAGTTTCGGTACCTTCGAAGCCACCACCGAATGGCAGCAGTTTACCTTCACCTTCAACGGCGGCACCACCGACAACAACCTCCGCGTCAACTTCTCAAATTACATCGGCGACGCCGGGGCGATCTACTTTTCGGGAATCTCATTGAAGACCGGAGCCGACCTTTCCGCCTCCTTGCCAAATGGCGAGACGCTCGAAGCGGAGAACATCGCCAGCAATTCGAATAGCGGCTCCTACCTCCCCAACCGCAAGACAGACTGGGCCCGCTTCCTCATCCATCTCGCTACCGAGTATTGGACCGACATGCGCGACTACATTCGCAACGATCTCGGCTACGGCGGCATGATCAACGGCACCACGATCATGAACTCCACGCCAAACATTCAGGGTGTGTATGAATTGGTGGATACGCACGCCTACTGGCAGCATCCCATATTTCCCGGCAATCCTTGGGATCCCAACAATTGGACCGTAAACCCGATCTCCATGGTCAACACTATGGACAATACTCTCAGCGGCCTCGCCAAGCAACGCGTCGAAGGCTACCCTCACACCGTATCGGAATACCAGCACTCCTTCCCAAACCCGTTTGCTTCCGAGGGTCCTCTCATGGCAGCTACCTACGCCGCCTTGCAGGACTGGGACGGCATCTACTTTTTCGAGTACGGCAGAGGCCAAAACGGCTGGGACCAAGGTTACTGGGACGGCTACTTCAATATGGCCAACCATCCCTCAGCGATGGCCAACGCACTCGCGGGTGCGCAGATATTTCGGGGCAATCACGTATCCGCAGCGACAGGACAGCTTCTGATGAACTTCGATCCGGAACTCGAAGCTGAAATCGTCGCCAACCAAGGTCGAGCTTGGCAAGTGGGCGATGGACGAAATCTCGACATCGACAACGCCCACGTTTTCACCCAACGCGTATCGCTCTCGATTGGCGATTCACCAACCGGGCTCGACGAGCAAACCGCTGTGCCAGCTGGACCTGTCTTCACTTCAGATACCAACGAGATCAGCTGGGACCGGACCTTTACCAACAAAGGCGTCATCACCGTTAATACCGGCAAGACCCGCTCTATGATCGGTTACATCGACGGACGCGACTTCGACATCGGCAACGTCCGTATCGATCCCGGGGATACACAAGAAGATTGGGCCACTGTCACGCTTACCGCCATGCAAGGCTCATTCGACCAACCTCACGCAGCGGCCAACATTCTTCTGGTCGCCACCGGTCTCACGGAAAACACCAACATGCAGTGGACTGACTCCACCAAAAGCTCCGTCGGCACAAACTGGGGCGAGTCACCCTCTACAACCGAAGCGATTCCAGCTACTATCACACTTCCCTACCCCGCCGACCGCACACAGGCTTGGACACTCGACGAAACGGGCCAACGCGATACAGAACTCACCGTGACCGCTTCCGGAGACGAATCCATCATCGAAATTGGCGGCACAAACAAATCC
This sequence comes from Pelagicoccus mobilis, assembly GCF_016595505.1. Taxonomy (GTDB): domain Bacteria; phylum Verrucomicrobiota; class Verrucomicrobiia; order Opitutales; family Opitutaceae; genus Pelagicoccus; species Pelagicoccus mobilis. The sequence goes on from NZ_JAENIL010000007.1 coordinate 126,085, forward strand.
CTTTGGTACGAAATCGCTGTTGAATCCGGAGATCCCTACCTCGGCTGGCGCGAGCAAACTTGGACCGACTCCGCCGAGTTTGAGAACGAAGCCATATCAGGCAAATCGGCAGATCCAGATGGGGACAAGATTTTGAATTTCGTCGAGTTCCTCGCCGGACTCGATCCCAAGAGCAAAGACAAACGAAGCCCAATCCAGCAAACGATCACCTGGATCGACCAAAAGCCGGCCTTCGTCTACAGCTTCCTCACTCCCATTGGCTTTCCGCACCAACAGCTCGGCATCGCCTCTGGCTCGGACCTCGAAGATTGGAGCGCTCTCGCTCTCGACGCTTCAAGTATAAGCATCGCCACCGAACCGCACAACGAGACGCATCAAAAACTAATCATCACCCACCAGCCCGCGGTCTACCCCGCCTTTTCCCGTCTCACCAGCGATTGATTCCTGGATTTAGAGTGGTATGGTCCGACCGCCGGGCGGACCGCATAGTAAAATCTAGCGTTGTCGGCTCGCCGGGCCGTCGAGCCCTACCTCGGGCAAATAGTCAATCGCACCTAAACACGCCCGCGATGATGCAGCAGCATTGACACGCCCCCGTCACAAACTAACGTCCCGGCTGCCTCAAATCTGGGGCACTCGTGCCAATCCATCGATTAACCTTAACGATCCATGTCACACTTCGACGCCGTTAGCCTCGCTCCTGCAGATCCGATCCTCAGTCTTACTGAGGCGTTCAAAGCCGATTCCAATCCAGACAAAGTAAACTTGTCTGTCGGCGTATTCGTAGACCAAACCGGCACCACCCCGATTCTCGACACAGTCAAGGAAGCGGAGAAGCGCCTACTCGAAGGAGCAACCTCGAAGAGCTACCTGCCCATGACAGGTACCCCCGCTTACGCTAGCCTCACTCAGAAGCTCTGCTTCGGCGAAGAGCTCGCCGGCGAACTCCAAGGTCGCGTCGCCTCTCTGCAATCTCCAGGTGGTACCGGAGCCCTCCGTGTCGCAGCTGACTTCATTTCCAAGAATCTCGAGACCAACACCGTTTGGCTCTCCAATCCGACTTGGGCCAACCACAAGGGCATCTTCGGTGCACCTGGCCTCAAGCTCGAGACCTACAACTACTACAACGCGGAAACGCTCAGCCTCGACTACGCAGCCTTCATCGAGTCGCTCAACAACATCCCAGCAGGCGATGTGGTTGTCTTGCATGGTTGCTGCCACAACCCAACCGGCGTTGATCTCACTGCGGAGCAATGGGAAGAGGTTGCTCAAATCGCCGCCACCAAGAAGTGGATACCACTCATCGACTTCGCTTACCAAGGATTCGGTGACGGAATCGAGGAAGACGCGGCCGCAGCACGCATCGTAGCGAAAGCCGGCCTTCCAGCCTTCGTTTGCCAGTCGTTCTCCAAGAACCTCGGCCTCTACCAAGATCGCGTCGGAGCCCTACACGTCATTACCGACGACGCTAGCAACTTCGCCAACGTCGTTAGCCAACTGAAGATCTCTGTCCGCGTTAACTACTCCAACCCACCCGCACACGGTGGAGCAGTGGTGACAACGATTCTCTCCGACGCCGCTCTCACCGAGCAATGGCACGCAGAGCTCGCTGCCATGCGCGACCGTATCGCCGGAGTTCGTACCCAGTTCGTGGATGCGCTCAAAGCCGCTGGCGTAGAACGCGACTTCAGCTTCCTCATCGAGCAGAAGGGCATGTTCTCCTTCACCGGTCTCAGCAAGGAACAAGCCGTAGCCCTCCGCGAAAAGCACAGCATCTACATCGTCGATTCCGGCCGTATCAACGTCGCCGGCATCACCGACGAGAACGTTGCCCAGGTCGCCGCCGCGATCAAGGACGTGCTCTAAGCCGCACAACAAGTCACACCTTCCAAAGCCTCCCACCCCGGGAGGCTTTTTTCATATCCCAAGGCAGCGGCCGTTGTCCCCAACGGCCACAAGGAACTCATCCCCCCTCCCCCTGTAGGGCGGGGCGCCGACCCGCCTCCTCATCGCAAAACCAAAATTCCGCCCCGACCCTGCGAGCGCTCCCCACCTTCATTCGTAGAAGGCCACCAATGACACAACAGCTTCTTTCGCCCGTTACCCTCGGAGATCTCGAGCTCCCGAATCGCGTCGCCCACGCACCCATGACGCGCACTCGCGCTGAAGCCGACGGCACCCCGACCGCCCTCATGGCCGAGTACTACAGCCAGCGTGCCAGCGCCGGCCTGCTCATCGCCGAAGCCACCGCAGTTTCAGACAATTCCATTTCCTGGCAAAACATGCCTGGTGCGTTCAAGCCACAACACGTCGAGGGCTGGAAACTGACCACCGATGCGGTCCACGGAAAAGGCGGAAAAATCTTCCTGCAAATATGGCACCCAGGACGGGCGACTCACAGCCTTCTGAACAACGGGCAGCATCCAGTCGCTCCCTCGCCCATCCCGATCACCGGCGACCAAATTCATACACCAGAAGGCAAGAAGGACTACGAAACTCCAAACGAGATCACAACCGATGAGATCAAACGCATCGTAGCGGATTTCAAACAAGCCGCCCTCTACGCTGAGCAAGCGAACTTCGACGGCGTGGAAATCCACGGAGCGAATGGCTACCTAATCGACCAGTTTCTGCAGACCGTTACCAACCAACGGAGCGACAGCTACGGCGGATCAATCGAGAACCGCTACCGCTTCCTCGATGAAGTCGTGAACGCCGTACTCGAAGTTTATCCAGCCAATCGAGTCGGTGTGCGTCTCGCGCCAAACGGAGTTTACAACGACATGGGCTCGCCCGAATTCCGCGAACAGTTCCTATACGCCGGCAAGCAACTCGATCGCTACGGTCTCGCTTACTTGCACGTCATGGACGGACTCGCCTTCGGATTTCACGAGAAAGGTGACCCACTTGAGCTCTCGGAATTCCGCAAGGTCTTCGGCGGCACACTCATGGGAAACTGCGGCTACACAAAGGAAGCAGCAGAGGCTCGCATCGTGGAAGGAAACGCAGACCTGATCGCATTCGGCATCCCATTCATCAGTACCCCGGACTTAGTCGAACGTTTCGCACAAAACCTGCCTCTCAATCCTGAACTGGGCCAAGAGCACTGGTACGGCGACGGGGCTGCGAAGGGCTACACCGACCAGCCGACCGCACAAGAAGCAGGCATCTCCTAACGCAAAATCAACCGTTGCCCAACGCAACGGTCCCCAGCAGAGAGCAAAGCAAATTTTCGCTTCGGCTTTACTTTGTGTGCATTTTTGTGCGCGTTTTTAGCGTTGCTACGACACATGAAGCGACTACCCCTTTTTGCTCTCTGCTTTTTCACAGTATCCTGCTCCACGCTTACCCTCGGGAAAACGATCCATGTCTCTACGAAAGGCTCTCTTGAGGGAACTGGCGAATCCGGCGCCCCCTTTCTTGAGATTTCACAAGCCGCATCGATCGCATTGCCTGGCGATACCGTCATCATCCACCAAGGCACCTACAGAGAATGGGTAAAACCTCGGCACTCAGGACTCGACGACGAAAACCGTATCACGTACCGGGCTGCCCCCGGCGAATCAGTGACTATCAAAGGTTCTGAGGTCGCGAGCGACTGGACTCTTGCACCCGAGGTTGGACCGGAGGTCTGGAAGTTCGAAGTTACCGATGCCAGCTTCGAAGGCAGCAACCCTTTCAAAACGCCGATTTTTTCAGGCGGGACTGACCCCTTCGCAGACAACGATCAATCGGGCTGGATCACTTACGGAGCGTGGCACAGCCGCGGTATGATCTACCTCGACGGGACCGCGTTCACCGAAGTCCAATCGAGAGCGGAAGTCGCGAGCAACTCACTACGCTGGCACAGTGAGGATACAGCCACGGGTTCTGTCGTGTACGCGAACTTCGGCGAGATTGATCCAGCGGATCACCTTATTGAATACAACGCTCGCGAAAGCATCTTCATGCCAGCGGTCGCCGGAGTAGACTATATCACCGTCGAGGGCTTGGAGCTTCGGCAGGCCGCCTCAGGCTGGGCTCCACCGACTATGGTGTTTCAATCCGGCGCCATAGGGCCAAGGGGAGGTCGCTCATGGATTATCGAAAACTGCCGTATCAGCGACTCCCGCTGTGTCGGGGTCATTCTTGGAATGGCAACCAACATTGATATGAACAGTACCCGAATCGAGGATTTCGGGCACCACATTGTTCGGAACAACGTAATTCGGCGTTGTGGCCAAGCGGGGATCGCAGGCGAGCGCGGCGTCTCTCGCAGCCTCATCGAAGGCAACCTCATCGACGGCGTAAACACCTTGAGAGAATTTGGCGGATGGGAAACCGCGGGAATCAAACACCACCTGGCAATCGACTATACCCTCTCCAACAATACCATCCGAGACGTACAAAACCTACACTCTGCTGCCTACGGGATCTGGATCGATTTCGCCAACCAAGGCGTTCGCATTACCCGTAACATAATTTACGATACAGCTGAGTTTAGCCTCTACCTCGAGCACAACCACGGGCCGATTTTGATCGATCACAATATTATTCAAGGCAAGGCTATCAAAAGCGGATCCGAAGGAGTCATAATCGCCCACAATCTATTCGTCGACGGACTCTTCGATATTGGAATCGCCTACGCCGGGGACAATCGCCGTTCCGCTTACTACACGCCCCATACCCTCAATCAAGTGGGCACTCGACTTGGGCTTCCTTCCAGTACCCGCTGGTACAACAACCTATTTATCGGGAATGGACTCGACTCAGTCACTCAACACAGCGGCGACGCGTCCAACTACAACGTGTTCTACCACGGAGCCTCTCCGAGCCCATGGGCTGACAGTAACAGTGCGACCTCCAACTTCGACCCCTCCTTTCAAATCAATGAGACCGATTGGAATGTGGAGGTTCATTACAATCTGGATACAAACGCTCTAATCGAGAATATGCCGTTGGTTGACTACGAAATGATCGGCATCCTTTCTCCATCGAACCAATCCATCGAGGACCAGCTTGGTAACGGAATCACAGTCGACCGCGACTTGAGGGGCGATCATTTCGATACACCGAACGCCGGACCACTCTCACGAACGAATATTGGGCCACAACAGGTGAAACGAGTATACGGTGGCCCTGAGAGCAAATTGGGACACTCGTTTTTTAAATTCGAAAGAGCCGGCCCGCATATGTTCGCCCTTTCCTGGGAGCAAAACCGGGAGCTGCAACTTGGCTCTGACTATCAGCTACAGCTCTCCGAAAACCTTCAACTCTGGCGAGCTCCATTCGAGTCCGAATTGACAGAGCTTAGCAGCGAAGTTGCCGACGATCCAAATCGCCTCGCCCACCAACTCTCCCTCTCCCCGGAAACTCAATCCCTGTTTCTACGCTTCGCGGTCAGATAGTATTTTAAAAGAGGAGATTTCCTCTCGTAGCCATCTCTCAGCTCCATAGAGTTTTCATATGACCGATATGCTCGTGAAACTGTACGGCGAAACAAGGCACAGCCGTGCGGACGACCTCGCCAAACAAGGATTCAAAATCAACCGAGCCCTCGGCGCTGACCGAGTTAAGATCACCCGTTTTATCAAAGCCTCATTTCCCGAAAGCGCCGAAGGTTGGGCCGCGGAAGCAGAAGTGTCCCTCACCCAGCAACCAAGCAGCTGCATGATCGCCACGCTCGACCACAAAGTGGTCGGATTTTGCTGCTATGACGCCACGGCGAAAGGCATGCTCGGCCCCATCGGAGTTTCCGAAGAGTGCCGAGGCAAGGGTGTCGCCAAAGAACTGATACTACAAAGTCTCGAAGCGATGAAACATGCAGGCTACGCCTACGCCGTTATCGGCTGGGTAAGCTCTGAAGCCTTCTACGAGAAAGTTTGCGGAGCGATCACCATTCCTGACAGCTTCCCTGGCGTATACTCCCTACTGGTCGACCAGTAAGGGCAGAGACAAAGCATCCCTTTCGAAACGATCTGGTGGAATCATGAAACGTGATCCAACGTTTCTTGTCTAAACTGTTTCCAACATCCAACCCACAGCTGTCATGTTACGCATCATCGTTTTTGGAAATTCCGGTTCTGGAAAATCTACCCTCGCCGCCAGCATCGCTAAACTTCCCGATGTCGCACACCTCGACCTCGATACGGTCGCATGGAAACCGAGCCAACCGGGTGTACGTGAGACGCTGCACACCAGCTTTGAAGCGATCGACTCTTTCACGGACGCTCATTCCAGTTGGGTGATAGAGGGCTGTTATTCAACCCTGCTCGACTACGCGGCCGATGAAGCCAACGAAATGATCTTTCTAAATCCGGGAATCACAGCCTGCCAGGAGAACTGTCGCTCTCGCCCCTGGGAATCCCATAAGTACGAATCCAAGGAAGCCCAAGACAAGAACCTATCCATGCTGCTCGATTGGGTCGCCGAATATGAAACACGCGACGACGAGTTTTCTCTCCAACAGCACCAGATGTTGTTCGAAGCCTTCGACGGCACCAAGTTCGAGCTGACAAGCAACGCCCAAGCTTTGAGCAAGGCGGAAGAATTCCTTCTAAAATCCGCTAGAACATAAAGCTTCCCGCCTCCGATATACGCTATCGCGTATTTGTTTTTCCTTACGGCATCTGCGACTTGCTAGGGCCAACCGTTCCCTATAGCACCGAATCATCAATCGATGCGTAGCTCCCCTCTACCATCAAGAGATGGAGACGCACCCCCCTGCCCTCCTCAGGTAGCTCAATCTAACGTTCCACCCCCTACTATTGATGAACTTGTCACGCCGTAAATTCGTCAGCACCGCCGCAGGTACTCTTGTCGCAACCAACGCAGTGCTCAGCAATCTGTCTGCCGCGACCAATCCGCTCGGCCGAAAGAAAGTCAAAGCAGCCATCGTTGGTTGCGGCGGCCGCTCTTGGCGTGACAGCACGAACTTTCAGAAAGCCTGCGAAATGCTCGGACTGGAAGTCGAATGGGTCGCTCTCGCGGACGCCTTCGAGGATCAAGCCTTCGAGCGTGCCGACAAGCTCGGCGTCGATCGGAGCAAGTGCATCGTAGGCTGGGATGCCTACAAAAAGGTGGCCGAGTCCGAGGCGGAGTTCGTGATGCTCATCACGCCGCCTAACTTCCGTCCCCTTCACTTCGAGGCAATGGTCAACGCCGGCAAGCATGTGCTTCTCCAGAAGCCCGTCGCCGTCGACGCACCAGGCTGCCGTCGCATCATCGCCGCAGGAGAAATCGCCAAGAAGAAGGGCCTTTCCATCCTCTCCGGCACTCAACGCCGCCACACCGTCGGCTATTTGCAGAACGCCGCTAAGATCAGAGCTGGAGCCATCGGTGACATCCTAGGCGGTACCGTCAGCTGGAACAGCACCGTACCTTGGATCAAGGAACGCAAACCAGGCTGGTCTGATGCCGACTACCTCGGACGCAACTGGCTCAACTGGTCGGAGATGTCTGGAGACCACCTCGGCGAACAACACGTCCACAACATTGATATCGCAAACTGGTACATCGGCCGCCTGCCCCAATCCGCCATCGGCTTCGGCGGACGAGCCCGCAGAGAAACGGGTAACAACTACGATTTTTTCAGCCTAGACCTCGACTACGGTGAAGGTGTGCACATCCACAGCCAATGTCGTCAGATCAGCGGAACCTACACACGAGTAAGCGAGTTCTTCCGCGGTACGGAGGGCGAAGTCCTCGGCGGAGGAAAAATGAAAGGCCGCGATGTTTCCATCCCCGATATCCCATTCGAAGATAAAGACGGAAACGTACAGGGATTGATAAACTGGATACGTGCAGCCCGTACAGACTCTACTCTAAACGAGGCAAAGCAAATAGCCGAATCTACCGCTGTAGCCATCATGGGACGTTACGCCGCTTACACCGGCGAGTTCATCCGCTTCACAGATCTGATGGCGAATCCAAAATCCAAATACTACGATCTCAAGGTCAGCGTCCAAGCTGAAGACTTCGAGACAGGCCGCATCGTATTACCGCCCGAAAACGTAGTACCCGTCCCCGGCGACGGAGCAGAGATCCGCCGCAAGTAGCTGCAAGCATTCGCGACAAAGCCCAGACGCTAAAAAGGTAGGGTTTGGGCGCCGCCCCAAACCTCCTCCCGCCCCAATGACCAAGCTCACCTCCCTCTTCATTGCCACCTTCAGCCTCCTACTAGCTGCTTGCAGCGAACCTCAGGAAGAGTGGATCACTCTCCTCAATAGGAACGATCTCTCCAACTGGACTTTCGACATAAAAGACGGCTCACCTATTGAAGAAACGTACAGCATCAAGAACGGTGTGCTTTCAGTATTCGGGGCGGGCAAGGATGTCGCCGTTATCCGCACCAAGAAAGACTTCTCTAACTTCGAACTCGAGTACGAATGGCGTTGGCCTAACGAACCAGGCAATAGCGGGTGCCTCATCTTCTGCAGCACTCCTCGCGAGCGCAATGTCTGGCCCAAGTCGCTCGAGATTCAAATGGCGAACGGCAATGCAGGAGACTTCATCTACATTGGCGAGACCATCGAAGTCACCGAAGCCCAGGTTGCTCAGACCGACCCAAACAACCCCAAAGACTGGCGAGTGCGCCTTCGCCACAATCTTACAGATGACTCCGAAAAGCCCGCCGGCGAATGGAATCACGCTCGCATCATTTCCGACAACGGGAACGTAAGTGTATACGTCAACGGTGAGCTCGTAAACAAAGGTTGGAACGCAACCGGCCGCGCCGGAGCGATCTGCTTCCAAGCCGAAAAGGCCGACGTGCAATATCGCGGGATAAAGATTCTTCCCCGCTAAACCCGTTTCACAGTGAGCAAAGTCAGATCGTCGTCATAGGACGTCTTGCCGCTAAACCCATCAAGCGCATTGAGCACCCCTGCGTTGATTGCAGAGGCCTTGTGCTTCCTCAGCGATCTCACCGAGTCGGCCAGCCGAGCCGCAGAAAACTCCTTGCCCGTCGAATTCGCGGTTTCGATCACGCCATCCGTAAAGGCTACAAAGATATCGCCTGCCACAAACGGAACGCACTTTTCCTCCAAAAACGGATCGAATTGCTCCGGCTCCATCATCCCCACCGGAAAACCTTCGCTATCCGGAAAGCTCGCGTTGGAAAGAGCCCGGCTTTTGTCGAAAGAGCACAGAAGCGGACGCTCGTGTCCCGCCCGGGCAAAGCGAATCTCGCTCCGCTCCAAATCGACGACCGCGTAAAACACAGTCACATACATGTCCTGCTTCACTTCCCCGGTCATCGCTCGGTTCAACTCCTTCAACACCTTAAGTGGCGAATCCTCGCGTTGAGCCAAACGATGCAAGTTGGTCCGGCAAATCGCCATGATCAGCGATGCCGGTATCCCTTTTCCCGATACATCTGCGACCGCGAGTCCGAATTTCTGTTCTCCAAGCGGAATCACATCGTACAAATCGCCGCCAATCGTATGCGAAGAGACGTAGCGAGCATCAAGCTCCACCCCCGCGATCTCGGGCAAGGATTGCGGCAACAGCATCAGTTGGATATTCCGGGCGATCGCCAGATCCATATCGATCTGCTTTCGCTCCATCAACAGGGTCAGGAAAGTCTTGTTGCGAATCGCGATGCCCGCTTGCTCCGCCAACGATTGCACCACCGAGGCATCCGTACTGCTAAAGGCTGCTCCATCCGCCGAGTTCGCCACCGCCAAAACGCCCAACACCTCGTCACGAAATACGATCGGAGCGCAGATCGCGGAGGTCACCCGCAACGACGCGTCATCATGCTTCACCACCCTCGGATCAGTCCGGCCATCCGCGACCAATATCGTTTTGCGCGTGCGGCACGCCTCGCCCGTGACCCCCTCCGTAATCGGAAACTCTTCCGACTTCAGCACGCTCTCGATGAACTTCGCTCGCGTCGCGATCTTCGCCCGCACGTGCTCAGGCAATGGCCGGTGCGGGGGAAACAAGCCCTCCACCGCTACGCTCTTCAAAGTGCCTCTGTCAGTTTTTTCGAATACACACGCGCTCAAAGCCCCCGTGCTTACGATCGACGCGTGCACGATCCGTTGGAAAAACTCCTCCTTGCCAAGCTCATCGCCCAAAGCCAGCACCATCTCATGCATGAAGTCCGCCACAATCAGCTTTTCCTGCTGAGCCAGCTGGGCACGCTCCAGATACTCCGAGCTGCGCTTGATCTCGCGGAAATACAACCAGCCGAGAAATCCAGCTAACAGCAAAAGGGTAAAGGTGAACAGCAGACTCATGAGTTGGGGTTTCGTCTGAAAAAAGAGCTAGCGTTTTCGCCAGCGAGCCCGCCGGAGATAGACACAGGAAAGCGCGGATTGGATCCAAGCCGCGCCTTCTAAAAATGATATACCAACAACCCCCCCCATCTCGAACTATCCGAATGAGGTCATTCTCTCGATACTAGGCTTCGTCCTCAACCCGATTCTTCAGGTAGGCGATCACGTCCTGGAATTTCTCCTTGTTGTCCGAATCCGCAGCCACGAGGTTCTCGTGTGCTTCCAGACAAAGACGGGCGTTCTCCAGTTCATTGAGCTGCTTGGCGCTCAGGGCGGTCGTCGCACCGACTCCCGTGGTCAGCGGGCCATCGCCAGCATCCACGGTCGCGATCCGATGCAGACCGAGGTTCTTGACCAACTCGAGATTTCGATCGCTCAAGCGAGACAGAACAAGCGAGCCCTTGGGCTCAAGTCGGCGAAGCTCCAAAGCGCAACCCGCCAATACGCCCAGCACGGTGCTGTCCATTCCCGAGCACTGGCTGAAGTCAAAAACGAAGTCACGCTTCCCTGACGCATAAGAGCTTTTGAGAAACTCCTTCAACGGCACCACGTTCTGGAACGATGCACGACCCGCTATCCGTACTGCAACTGGGCTGGAGTACGGATCAACTAGGAAAACAGGATTCTCTTCTGGCATAACTTCGAAACGCGTATTTGTGGGACAACGCTGTGACAAACTAGACTGTATTCAACGAGCGGTCTTGATGTTATCCCGTAAAACATACGGGTGAATACCAAGGTTGCGAATATATTCTACCTCAATGTCGGTATCAACTCGCATATTCACTTCTTATTCACCGGCTTAGCCGACTCGGAAGAGAGCGCTCCCTGAAATTTCCGCCTGCAAGACGGATGGAGTGGGAAATGAGTATAACTAAAAACAGGGCGACCCGAAGTCAGAGCCGCCCCGGAAAAAACGAGAGCGGGCAAAAGCCTAGGCCAAAGCCGCCTTGATCGCGTCGAAGTTCGGCAGCTGCTTAGGGTCGTCGCTGGACTCCGCGTAGATCACTTCGCCATCCTTGCTGATGACGAACGCAGCGCGCTTGGAAACGCCCTTGAACCCGATAAGATCCTCGAAGAGCACGTCGTAGGCCGTGGAGACTTCCTTGTTGAAGTCGCTCAGCAGCGGAAAGGTCAAGCCGTTCGCCTTAGCGAAGGCTTCCTGAGAAAACGGGCTGTCGACGCTGATGCCGTACACCTTCGCGTTGAGACCTTCGTAGTCAGCCAGCGAATCGCGGATGCCGCAAAGCTCCGCTTCGCAAACGCTCGTAAACGCGAGCGGGAAAAAAAGCAGAACCGAGGCAGACTCGCCGTAGTTCGCGCTAAGCGTGACGTCGGCCAAACCTTCGTCGTTTTTGCTCTTCAAAGTGAAATCCGGTGCCTGTGAGCCAGTCGCAATTGCCATAGTCTTGATGTGTTTTGCTTGGATGCGGTTAACAAGGAGTCGGCAAGCATTACCCTTTCCCCTTTTGGGGCAAATCGAAAGTTGGCCGAATACAGGGAAATCAAGCCTCTTTTAAAGTGGAAATCAAACCGACCGAAGGTTTCCTATTAATGAAATTGTTGCACCGCCACAATTCGCCTCCCAGCCAATCCAAATTCATGAGAAAAGTCTCCGCCGTACTTTGTATTCTAATCGCCAGCATTGGTCTCTACCTCGCCAGCTGCAACACAACCTCCGACCAGAGGACAAACTCTCCGGCTCCCGTTCAAGACATACCAGATTGGGGCGCGCCTCCGCCGCGAAAAACCGCACCCCGTCCCGCTCCCCCCAGAGACATATCCTTCGGCAATAAGGAGACCCCAGCGATTCAAGCTCTCCCCGAAGGAGCCTACCATCGCGTCGACGTACTCTACGGCACCAGCCGAGCCCGCACCGGAGAAGAGGACCCCAACGCGTTTTATGGCATCGAGCGCGGTCAGCTCGAATACGGAGTCTGCCAAGTATCCATACCCCTCGACCACGAAGTCGGCCAACTCGAGTCTCCCACATGGTGGAAATTCGAATTCAGCGAAGACCCCGAAGACCACCTGATGCTTCGGCAAGTCGTCCCGCTTGAATGGGACAGTTTCACCAGCGCCTTGCGCCAAATGGCCGACGAGAGCGAAGGAAGCAACGCCTTCGTATTTATTCATGGATACAACGTCACCTTCCGCGACGCCGCCCGCCGCACCGCCCAAATCCACCACGACCTGAAATTCGACGGAGTCCCCACCTTCTTCAGCTGGCCTTCCCAAGGCGAAATCACCCTCACCTCCTACACCCGCGACGAGACCAACGCCAAGTGGTCCTACTCCCTTCTCGAAGAGTTCCTAGCCAAGTTCGCCGACGAGTCGGAAGTCGAAAACCTCTACCTCGTCGCCCACTCCATGGGCACACGCGTACTCTCAAACGCCATCGCCGATCTCATGCAAAACCGCCCCGAACTCGAAGGACGCTTCAAAGAGATCATCCTCGCCGCCCCAGACATCGACGCGGACGTATTCAAAAAAGACCTCGCCCCACGCCTCCAGCAAGCCGCCCTCAACACCACCCTCTACGCCAACGAAGACGACCGCGCCCTCATGACCTCTCGCGAAGTCCACGGCGGCTACCCGCGCGCCGGCGACGCCGGAGAAAACCTGGTCGTGATCGAAGGCATCGACACCATCGACGCCACCGGAACCGACTCCAGCCTGCTGCGCCATTCCTACTTCGCGGAAGCCTTCTCCATAATCGAAGATATCAGGGAAATGGTAAACCTCTCCAAACCCGCCGACCAGAGAAGCAACATCACCCCCGCCAACTCCGCTGACGGCAATCTCCCCTACTATCGCGTTCAATCACCATAAGTTCAGCTTCACCCTCCCCTGAGCCCGCCTAAATACCTGATAAATCTCAGGTAAATCGCGCGCGCTCATATTGCAGTTACGGATGTAGCTAGTATTTAGGTATCTTCAGCTGACGAGCGGAGAACGACTCCGCCAGCCTATGCAGAATCATTCCTAGACTTATCACATGAGCGCCGATCAACCTTCCACGGAACAGTCACGCATAAAGGAGCTCGAAGCTGAGCTCGCCAAATACAAGGCCCGCGAAGAGCTCATCAACAAGTTCTTCGGACTCGAACTCTACAAGCTGGGCCAAGCCTTTTTCGACAAGACCGTCCTCTTGCTCGCAGAGCTTCTCGAAGTCGACTATGCCTTTATCGGCCGACTCGAAGGGCTAAAATCCGTCACCACCACCTCCCTCTGTGTCAAAGGCGAAATCGCCCCCAACTTCACCTACGAGCTGGAGCACACCCCTTGCTCCAACGTCATAGACTTCGGCCCCTGCATCTACGAAAGCGGCGTCTCCCAACTCTTCCCCAAAGACGAACTTCTCGTCCAAATGGGAGTGGACTCCTACGTCGGCGTCCCACTCTTCAACACAGACTGCAAGCCCCTTGGCATCCTAGTCCTCCTTCACAACAAGCCGATCCGCAACCCCAAGCTCGTCGAGTCCTTCCTCCTCATGTTCGCAGGTCGAGCCAGCGCCGAACTCGAACACCACGACCACGCCCTAGAACTTCAAACGCGCAACGAACAACTCGTCATCGCCAAGCAACAGGCCGAAGAGAGCGACCGCCTCAAAACCGCCTTCCTCGCCAACATGAGCCACGAGATCCGCACTCCGATGAACGCCATCATCGGCTTCTCCAGCCTGCTCGAGGACCCCGAAAACACAGGGGAAGAACGCGACGAGTACCTTTCCCACATCAAAGAACGCAGCGAAGACCTGCTCAAACTAGTCGACGACGTCATCGATCTATCCCGCATCGAGGCAAACGCCGTAGAGCTCACCTCCACTCCGATCGAGCTAATCCCGCTCCTCCAGAAAGCCGCCGCCCAACAACAGAAGCTCGCCGCCAGAAAACGAACTCCCTTGCGCGTCAATCTCGAGCTCGCTCCCGACCTCCCTCAAACGGTCAACGCAGACAAAGGGGCTCTCAACCAGTGCTTAAACAACCTCCTCTCCAACTCGCTCAAATTCACTGACAAAGGCTCTATCACCATCGCCGCCGAACGAAACGGCGACACCCTCGAACTCTCCGTCGCCGACACCGGCCCCGGCGTTTCCCCCGAACACGCCAAACAGATCTTCGAGCGCTTCATGCAAGCCGACAACAGCGCCACTCGCCTGCACGGCGGCTCAGGCCTCGGACTCGCCATCACCAAAAGCCTGATCGAACTCATGGGAGGACAGGTCACGGTCGAAACAACCGACCAGCGAGAAAGCGGAGCCCTATTCAGAATCCACCTCCCAATCAACGAAGCAGAGAACAGCGCCACCCAAACTCAATCCACCGCGCCCTTCGCCACCCAAAGCGTCAAAAAGACCAAGCTCCTCGTGGTAGAAGACGACGAATTCAACCAAGTCGTCATCACCAAGCTTCTGCAAAAAGACGGAGCCGACGTCTCTTGCGTCGCCAGCGCCGCCGACGCCCTCGAGTTTTGCAAAAGCAATCCAGATACCGGAGCCGTCTTCATGGACGTACACATGCCCGGCGGCAGCGGCCTGGACTGCACCCGCGAGCTCAAAAAGCTCTACCCGCAGCTACCCGTCATCATCCAGTCCGCCTCGGTCTTCGATCGCGACCGAGCAAACGCAAAAGACGCCGGAGCCGACGCCTTCCTCGCCAAGCCCATGTCTCGCGAAGCCCTCCGAGAATGCCTGACCGCTATCGGCGTGAACAGCAATTAAGCCCAGCTAATTCCACAGCTCCCCCCTCTCGGCAAGCCACTTAGAGTTTGCCAAAATCAAAGGCTAAGCATTACCTGCGCTACTTAGCCTTTACACTTTTTTTAATCCAACCAACCGACTCCATGCGTCTGATCACCGCACTGCTAGCCTGTACCCTCACTGTATCTGCATCCCACGCAGCGACCCACACCGTCGACAACGCCAACCCCGGCGCAGCCGACTTCGACACCCTCTCGGCAGCTATCACAGCTGCCGCTGCAGGAGACACTCTCATCCTCGCCGGCTCGTCCACATCCTACGGTAGTGTCACCCTCAACAAAGAGCTCCACCTCATAGGCCCGGGTTGGTTCATCGAAGGAAACTTCCCCGATGCCTCCGAAACCCACGGAGCCATCATCGACAAGGTCACCATCAACTCCCTGGCCGGCTCAGGCTCTTCCCTCACCAGTCTACAAATTGGTGTCGTCGATCTCGACGACACCTCCGACATCCTCGTCCAGCGACTCGGACCGACCTATTCGACCGGCACCGTATTCATAAACGTAAACGACGTCACCAATTCCACCATCCGCCAAAACTACCGAGCCCAGGTCAGCGGCGGCACGCTTAGCAATACCAACAGCAACCTCAAGATTCACAACAACATCCTCATCGGATCCGGCCTCCACACGACTCTCCATAACAGCGACGTATCCTATAATCTACTACGCGGATATCTCATTGCCATCGAAGGTGGCACATTGCGCTACAACATCCTCGCCCCCGACACCTCCTGCCAGCTCACCCTCACCAACGCCCTCGCTGAATACAACATCGTCGACGCCTCCCAAAACAACACCGGCAACGACAAAAACGTCTGGCCGGAAGACAAAAACATAAACGACGCCGACGAAACCACCTTCTTCGCAGGAGGCTCCTTCGACGCCCGCTACAAACTCGCTCCCGGCAGCGAGGCGGCAAACATCCTCGACACCGGCATAGACGCCGGCCCCTTTTCCGGCGATCACCCCTACGTCCCATCCGGAATGCCTAGCGTTCCCGTCGTTTTCCAAGTCTCCGCTCCACCAACTCTCGAAGTGGGACAAACCTTCAAGCTCAGCTTCAAAGCCACCGCAGAGCCCACCATAGAAGAAGAAGGCGGAACCGACGACGTCCCCCTCGACCTCTAGAAACGCCCTCTGTGGGAAGCGGCCTTGTGCCGCGATCAATAGCCTCATCCAACTCATCCAAATCCAATGAGCAGAGCCCTCCTCTCTTCCCTCGCTGCCGCATCCCTAGCCGTCAGCGCAGCCACCGCCGCGACCCTCGAGTATTTTTGGAACACCGACCCCGGCCTCGGCAACGGCATCCAAATCGACATCGACGATCCTGTCGACGGCCTCGTCCTCGATGAGCTAAACCTCTTCTCCCCCTTCACCCCAGGAAACCACGAGCTGTTTATCCGAATCGCCTACCAGGCGGACCAGTGGGGTCCCACGTATTCTGCAGCCAACTACCAGATAAGAAACGACTACGATGTCACACAACTAGCATCAACCCACTACCAAATCAAAAATGCGGCCGGAGACATCGTCCACACCAGCGAAGCCTTACCGCTGACTCCCTTCGGCAATAGCGTCCTCGCCAATGTCGACATCGACACATCGCAGCTCTTTCTCGCCGCAGGAGAGTACGTCCTAGAAGTCATCGCCACGAACCAGTCTGGCATCACGACCACTCGCCGTCACCACTTTGTCCTTACACCGTCTCCCAACCAACCTCCAGTTCTCAAGTTTCTTACCGCGCCCGAGCTCGCTGCCATCGACGAAAACGAAACCGACTCCGCGGGAACTCTCGTTTCCGACCTAGTTGCTCAACTCGATTCCAAGCAGGCGACCGACCCCAACAGCGACGCCCTCTCTCTCGCCCTGACAAACCTCGATTTCACAAACGGAGACTGGCAATACCTCATCCAAGGCGAAACAACCTGGATAAACGTCGATCCACCAAAAAAAGGAACAGCATTCACCCTTCTCCCCAGCGATCGCATTCGCTTCATCCCTGACGCGGACTTTTCAAAAAACATTCCTCAGGCTTTTCGCTTCCTCCTATGGGATCAGTTCGCAGGCCCGACTCACGGAACGCTAGAGATCGCAAGCAACGAGGCTAAAAACACACTGTCGCAATACAGCGGATACGCCTCATTAGAAATCACTCCAGCCCCAGACGCCCCAGTCGCCACAGAAAAAACCAACTTCCTGGCCCCAAGTAACGGCGCCACCGTGCGACTCGACCTTACCAAGATCTTCAAATCCCCAACAGGCTCCCCCCTCACCTACAAACTCGACAAAGTCGAAAAGCCCGAGCTCTTCGATAAATACAGCATCGATCAAAAGGCAGCCGAGCTCGTCCTCTTCCCCAAATCCGGAAAATCCGGAAGTTCAGGCTTCGACCTTTCCGCTACCGACAAAGACAACAACAAAGCCTCTGCCAATCTCTCCATAGAAGTCGTATCCAAAAACCTGGCTCCAACGTTCAAGAGCATCCCATCAATATCTCTCGACAAATCCACACTTAGCAGATCCATCAAACTCGCGGAGTTCGTCTCCAACCCCGAGAGTCCAGACGAGGCCGTCACTTACAGTATCAGCCGCCCCACAACCTCCCTCCTCAGCAAAGTCACCCTCGATCCAGCAACAGGCGAGCTGAGCATCGAAGCGGCCGACGCAAAACTCGGCACCACAACCCTATCCCTTTCAGTCACCGATGAAGCGGGAAACCGGGTGTCTCAGCAGCTTCGCGTCACCGTTTCCACAAATCCAGCTCCCATCTTGACCGATCCCTCTTTCCACAAGTCGCTGGAACTCGAGCTCAAGCAAGCCACCCCCCAAATAGGGAAAGCCAGTCCAGTAGAGTTTTCGTTCCGAGGAGACTTGGGAGCGACCTACCAACTCCAAAAATCCACCAACCTACGCGACTGGAAAGGTCAAGAGAGTATCACAATTTCAGATACTGCGATCAAAGGAGCCCTCGCAGGTCAACTAGAACCCGGCGACGCCTCCGCCTTTTGGCGTATCATCAAAACCGCCGAAGGCGTTCCCCTCGCCATATCCGAGATCATCGCCACCTACGAGTCGGGAAGCGACGTCGACGGCATCCTTCTCCAAATAGAAAACACCTCACGCGAGCAGCTCGCAAACGTCGTCTTCTACGACGGTACGATCCTTCTCGGAAACGCCACCGATTTAGGCGACGGCCGTTGGGCCTTCACCGTGCAAACGGATCCAAGCAATCCTCGCACCACCGAACTCTTCGCGATCGCCCATAGCACAGAAGATCATCAAACCGTATCCAGTACAACCCGACTCCTCCTCGCCGATCCCGCGCAATTCGTCGCCCTCAACGAAAACGGCGATCCAGACTACGGAGCCCTCATCTCTCTAAACGAAGACGGCTCGCTCCCCGCCTTCCGTTACTTCCCTCAAGGCTCTTCACCAACAGATCCACTACTCTGGCTCAACTTCCCCTCCGGCACCCGGCTCGAGCAAATCGCCGGCCGCAAGCAACTCAGCTTCGAATCAGGACAACTCATCCTCGGCTCCGCACCTGACGAGCCCTTCGCCATCCCCACCGGTATTCTCCCCACAGACGACTTTCAGTTCGACCACCTTGCCCCCCTCCTTGGCAACATAGTCTCCGATGGTCTCCCCCTTCTCCTCTGGCAAACCCAATCACTCCTCTGGACCGGCGGCCCCTTACCCTCTTCATCCGCTTCTACTTCTTCATCGACTCCCCCTCAGTTCACCCTTCTCACCACGACCCCAGTCCCTGCTCTGCAAGCCCCTGCAGCTCCACCTCCCCCACCTCCCTCGGGTCGTGCAACACTATTACAGCAAACTTGGCATGGCGAATTCACGCTCCCCGGAGCCAAGGCCAAACTCACTGCCACCCCAAACAACCCCCTCTGGCTCTCCCTCTACCCCAACGGATCCTTCCTCCTCAAGGGTGCCGTCCAAGTCGAGCTTGAGAGTGGAGCTAAATTCAAAGGTTCCCTCCACTTCGCCCATCCTCGCTACACCATCAAGATCGGAGCAGAGTCAGTCGAAATCCCCGCCCTCGGCAGCCTCGTCGATATTCTCCCTGACAACCCCGATTCCTGTCTCCCAAATACCGATACACCCAACGCAGAGGAACTCGGCCAACTCCAGGCCTGCTTCGACAGCTATCGCCTCGCCTACAGAGGTTTCGCCACCGCCGCAGATAAAAACGTATTTGAAGAGGATCCCGCCGATGGATTCTTCGCCATCAACGCGAATCTCACTACAAGCGCGATCGACGCATGGGCTCACGGCCTCGCCGCTCTCCTTGAGAACAATATCAATTCCCCTCTCGAAGCCGTCACTGGCCAACGCCTATCAGAACTCTTCGGCACCGAAACGAAATCCGCCATAGCCACCGGAGACCCACTCTACATCGCCGAAATGCTCGAAGCGCTAACGCGTATCCAAAAATCGATAGCAGAAGCTCCGGACCTAATAAGTTCAAACGACGCCGAAAAACTAGAACAACAAGTCGAAAGCCTCCGCACCACATTTCTCAAGCAAATCGTAAACCCATCCCTCTCGCTCTCCTACGAGCAGTTCTCTCGCATCGTTCATGCGTTCGTCGAGATCGAACGCCTCCGGTCCGCTACCGGCTTCAACGGCTACGAATCATGCATGGCCGAACTCTCCATCCTCGTCCAAACCTACTCGGACCGCTACGAGCTCGAGCTTGGTCTCAAAGTCGCCGCCCCCGATCCCAACGACGCCAGTCAAACAGTCATCCGCCCCTGGCAAGGAGGCGACCCGACTCCCGCCTACAAGCTCATGAACCGTTTCGAACTATTGTTCATGGTCAATCGCGGTATGGATATCGAAGCTAGCAAATCAGCCCTCGGGGCTGCTAGCGACTCTTGCTTAGCCGAGGCGGCAGGCATGCTCGACCTAGTAGCAGACAAAGTAGAAGAAGACCTTGCTGTTGCTGAAGCGACTCGTAGTCGTCACGCCATCATCCTCGCGCTCCGAGACATGCTCGATATTGAAGCGGCCCGAGCTCAGGCTGGGCTGGCTGCCGGCACAACCCTCGCCGAAATCGTCGAAGCCTTCGACGACTATCCGGAACCTCCCGCAGGTCAGAACTTCAGAGAGTTCTTAAAAGAAGCGCGCTTCATAGTCCACGTACTTGACCAACTCAAAACAGAGGAACTCGCGGTAGAGTATGGAGAAAAACACTACAACCGTTTCGCAAACACACTCGACACCCTTTTCGAAACCTTCCCGCACTACCCTGCCGAATCAAGAGACTACCATGCGATTGAAACGGCCGCGATTCTTGAACTCTGCCTCCTTCGCGATCGACTCTACCGCTCCGGAAACTACGGAAGCGAAAATCCCAACGATCAATGGACGGCCGGCACAAACACACGCCTATCTCGGATCATCGCACATCTCGCAGAAATCTCGGGAGCAGTGGAAGGCTCCGAGCGAAAACCAGTTTGGCAAGCAATGGACGTAGCGGCAAATTACATTTTCGAGGAAGCCGAACTCATCTCAGAAGAGTACAAAAAGGAGCTAGACGAAACCAGCCGAACCGATCTGAACGCCCGCCGCTTTCAACTCTTATCCCACTCCGCGTCATTACTTTCACACTACAGGTTTGCAACAGTCGCTAGCTGGAACGAAGAAGCAGCAAGCCTCGGAACGCATGAGTCCCTTACCGACATGCTCCTCCCAGGCGATATCCAGCTCCAAAAACTAGCCGGTGCCGCTACCTTCGACGTTCGCACCGGTTTCTTCTCCGGAGCGTTCTCCGGCGAAGTCCAGCTCCCGAAATTCAACACCACCCTCATCGTCCCCAACGGCTCCTTCGACACCCTCGGTAATCTCGCCTTCTCCGTCTATGGAGAAACAAGCTTCCCAGGCTCACTTGAAGGCGAGTTCGAAGACTCCGTTCGTTTCTCCGTCCAAGAGAGCCGCCCCATGAGCTTCGAATTAAACAGCAACGGCGAATTCGCAATCGGTGGCAGCGCTCGACTCGACCTCCCCAACGGAATGTTCTTCGAAGCTTACCTCGATATCGACGATCCCGAGTACCTGTTCGGAGCGGAAGCGGGCGGAGTGAAGTTCGCGCTTACCAACGCGGTACGTTTTTCACTGCCCGCCTTCGATCCAATCAAATTCGATACCGCGACAGAAAACAGCCAAGCGCTCTACCAATATTTCTCCGCGCTGAACAAGAGCTTTACTCCCTTCGTAAAACGCGCCGCTGAACTTCCGGAACCAAACTTCACCGATATCGGAAAACCTCCCTACTTCGCCACTCCCGAGATCAATATCAAATTCGACACTCTCAACGCCTGGGCAGGTCTTTTCACCGAAGAACTCGGGGATGCAGTCAACTT
Organism: Pelagicoccus mobilis; assembly: GCF_016595505.1. GTDB lineage: Bacteria > Verrucomicrobiota > Verrucomicrobiia > Opitutales > Opitutaceae > Pelagicoccus > Pelagicoccus mobilis. Next base: position 147,491 of record NZ_JAENIL010000007.1, read on the forward strand.
GGGTCTCAACGACGCCGCAACCGCCACTCAAGCCCACCTGATTCCTTTTCTCATAAACATTCTCATTGAGCTCCGGGCAGCTAAGTCTTCGGTAGACGGAACCGTCGCGCAGATTCAATACTTTCAGAGGCTTAACGAACTGGCGAATCCAGTCAAAAAGGCCCTCGACAACAGTGCCCTGGCATCTGCCACCGGACTGGAGGGATCGGAAACTCTCTCCGAGATCAGCGACGAACTTGACGAAAGCCGTAAATTGGCTGCGGAACAAATTGAGAATCTCGACGTATCCAGCAACTCCTTACCAATCGTATTAGCTCTGGGAGAATCCGCTCTCGACCTTGAAGCCAACTATCAAGGGCTCGGTGGGGACGATGATTCCACTCTCGCAGATCTCGGAGCTTCGCTTGACGAAAAGTTCGAAGACGTCGAAACTCAACTACTCGAACGCTATGGCATCAGTCCAAGCACTCTGAAGATCGTTGATCGTAACAAGTACAGTAAGCTCAGCCGCGGAGAGTTTAAATATCTGGTCGAGACCTTGCTACGGATGCGAGCAACAGCAAGCAGCCTCGGAGTGGATAACCTCGATATGTCGATACTCGAATCCCTATATTGGATACGCTACGAGGAGCTCGTTCGAGAAGACGACGAAACCACTCCCGCCAACCAACGTCGTAACGAGACGCCCGAACAAAGACTCAAACGCAAGCTCGAGGCGATGTATGTCTTCGAAAAGCTCGACTCAATTGCTGAACCATCCGCAGAGGACTACGCTCCGATCAGCAGTATAGTCGAAGACTACCAGGACGACCTAAGGCTTCAGCGCCCGGAGCTTACAGACGCTCAAATCCAACTCGAATCAGGTAAGGCTCTGGCACGCGTTTCCCAGGCTGTCCGCGATCAAGAGGAAGCCGCGAAGGCGGAGCACCGCCACCTCAGAGTTGCGGAGGCGTCCAGCATCCGAGCCGCTAAGTCAGCCGTGGAGAAACGCGAGGAGCGCAACCCGCTCTACAAGCTCTTCAACGTTCTTGTCACCTTTGCCCAGAATTCGGGCAACACCGCCGCGAACCAAGCCGCTTTCACCTCCCTAGACGCTTACCTCAAACGCCAGATCGAGATCATTTCCGAGTCCGAGCTCGAAACTCAAGACATCGCCAATGTCGCCAATTCAACAGCCGACGCTCTGGATATGTTGATCTTCGCCATCGAGTTTGTCGGCGTCCCCCTCGAGGGATTCACCCCCTCCTTCGATGCCGATGTGGTAAAGCCGAAACTAGACGCGATCCAAGGCAAATTCAACCTATGGGTCGAAGGCAGCCAAGCCTTCTGGCTCGCCCAGCAGCACCTCGATACCGTCACCGCCGCATACAATAACTACAAGGACGAGCTGAAGCCCATCGCCGCAGACGCCCTGCTCTCCAGCGCCGTCGACGGTCTCTATCTGATTTATGATGTGCTCAACCTGATCGGCGCCCAGTTCGATGCCTTCGAACTGAAAGACTACGTCGTCTCCCTTCCCGGCGACATCACGCTCGAACGCATCTTCGGCGAACTCGCCTTTAATCGCGAAACCGAAATCTGGCAGGTTAAACTGGGCGGCCGAGTTTCCTTCCCTGAGATAAAGGATAAGAACGGCAACCCCGCTTATTTCGAAGTCGTCGACTCCACCTTCCACCGCACCGAGGGCTTCTCGCTACAACTCAAAGCCCTCACCCCTGTCGCCACCCAAATGGGAGGCGAAGACGTCGAACTCATCATCGACGGCGGTTTCAACCTCTCCGGCTCCTGGAGCGGTCGCATAAACTCCACCAAGTTCGATGCCGAAATCCAACGCGATACCAACGGCACCATCGAAACCTACGCCGCTGAAATCCTCTACGCCTACGATCCCGACCTCCAAGAACACAAGTTCGGCATCGGACTCGAGTTCACCGACGACATTATGTTCGGCAACGACGTCGTCGTCTTCACTGGCGAGATCAGTGCCGATGTCACGGCCCAAGAGAACGAGAACGGATCAAACTTCACCTCAGCCACCTACCACGCAGGAGCGAAAGTTGGTATTCTAAACAAGAATACAGAATTCCCGGAAAACTACGATCCCGAGCCCGAAGACTTCAAACTACTCTTCACCGGTGGAGTCGTTCTCGGTACCAAAGCCAACGGCGATGTGCTCATCGCCCTTCGCGAGGGAAACCTCGAACTCCCCGAAGGCTTCCAATCCCAAGCCTGCGGTGAAGACATCGAAGGAGCCGTCGATCCGGACGCGCCTCGAGCATCGATCAGCATCGCAAACCTCGAGTTCAATTGGCTAAACGCTGACCAAGCAGTACAACTGGCCGGCTCTCTCGCCCTATCAGACATCCGTTTCGGCATCGAAGAGTACGAAGCAGTCTGGGTTGACGTGTGCAGCATGTCTCTGGATTTCGCATACGACTCTGGAGAGAAACGCTCCAGCGCTTCCTTCTCCGACGTCAACGCCGTCATCAACATCCCACTCCCCGATGAAAAATACGCGCGGGCCGAACTCGACAACGGAAACTGGACACTCGGTGGATACCCCGCTTTTGAACTCTCCCTAGTCGAAGATCTCGAACTCTTCGGCAACGCGCCTTTCAGTCTAACGCTGCTCGGCCAAAACGACGAAGGGGAACCCAAAACATCACTCACCTTCGAAGACCGCATCCTCACCCTGACCGGTTTCGCAAAAGGCAGAGTCGAGGGCATGTTCCAGAACGCGGCAGGCGACCCCGTCGATCTCGTCGGTGGCAATGCAGCCATACTGCAAATCCAACTGCCCGAGAACGGTTCAAGCCCAAGTTTCGACGACTTCGCCTTCGAGCTCGATGCCATTGAAATATCCGCAAATTCCGAAAGCGAACTCTACCTCGGCGAAGCGGGCGAAGGGCTCTTCGTCATCAATCCCCGCTTCCGCCTCGAAAACCCGCTCGGCATCTTCGCCGCCGAATTCGGCCTCGACTTCGACTTTGGCGTAGGCGTCGCCCTATCCGAAGATGGCGAAAACACCGGCGAAACCGTCGCCCTCTCCACCAGCGGTTCCCGTATCGTCTTCTCGCAAGAAGAAGGCTCCCCTTTCTTTTTCCCGGGCAAGACTTGCTACACCTACGGCACAGCGGATGGAGATGAAGCAGAGGGCGAGAAACTCCTCGGCGAAGGCGAAGACGATCTACCACTCACTGTCAGTGAACTCTGCCTCGACTTCCGTTCCCCGTCATCGGATTCCGGATACTTCTCCCTTTTCCCACCCGACGGACAATCCTACGCGGTTTTCGACGCCAACAACATCGGCATAATCCTCTCCGCCGACCTCGATATCGCCGACATCATCACCGGTTCGGTCGACGACCTCGAGCTCCGCATGGTCGACGGCAAGCCCTCCGCCAACGTCAACGGACTCGGTTTCGGCGTAAACCTAACTGACACTATTGGCTTCCCCGCCACCGGCACAGTCTACATCGGCGGCCTTCAACATTTCCCGCAGATCTTCCTCTCCGGAAAGATTACCATCAACATCAAAGGCAACGCCGTCGACGGTATCGGCGTATTCGATTCCTCAGGACTCCGTGGCGTCTGCTTCGGTCTCGCCGGTTCCGAAGTCAACATCCCCCTCCCCTACGGTTTCACTCTCAACGGCGGTCAAGGCGGTATCGCCTTCGGCAACAACATCAGCGATCCCTGCTCCTTCAAACGTCATTTCCCCATCAATCCTAACACGGGAGCTCCGCTTTCCGGCAGCACCGCCCCCGATCTTCCGCTTCCAGACCTCACAGAGTGTTCCCTCATCACCTGGGAACAACTCGTCCAGCTTCGGGACGATCTGCAAGACACCTCGGAAGTCACCGCTGCCGCCGAACTTGCCGTCAAACGCTACCGACTCGAACGCATCCTCGTCCTCGAGTTCAACATGAGCAGCACAGATGCCGCAGCCGCCCTCGAAGGGCTCGACTCCAGCGAAATAGACACACTCCTCGCGGACCTCCGTGCCGACGTCGCCGAAGCCGAGTCCGAAGAAGGATCTGTCGAAAATTTCACCCTCTGCCCCGATCCAAGCAATTGCCCGCCACCGGCTCTTGGCATCGCCGCACAACCACACCCCGAAGCGTTCGTATCCGGTTCCGAATACGAAGGCCGAGCCATCTTCAAATTCACCTCCATCGATGAGGCCACCCTCAACGCCTTTGGCATCACTCCCGAATCAGTCGCCTCCATCGTCGGAACAGGAACGGTCGATCAAATCGCAGCCAACATCGCCCACAAAATAGTCTCCGGAGTCGGCGGCATCATTCCACGCCTCCCTGATGACTTTCCCGACCAAATCGTAGCCGACGCCATCAACGACGGCATCGAGCAAACCCTGCGCGATATCGAGCTCGGTTTCGCAAACACCGTCCTCTGCGCCATCAACGCACTGGACGCTCCCGAAAACGCGGGCGAAGTCTATGTCGCAATCGCCGAAGCCGCCTACGCAGGCATCCCCTACCAAGACATGGTGATCAAAGTCTCCGGAGAATTCTCCTATATCGGAGTCTCCTCCTTCGCCTCTGTTACAGGCGGCATGATAACATCCACCAGCGGAACCGAAGGCCTCGTCGGAGATATCAAACTCTTCGGCGTTCCCGTTGGCGGAGCAGAGCTCTACCTCAACAAGTTCGACGCCTATGGCAACATCGCCGCACCAAATCTCTGCGGAAAAATCAACGCCAAGATCGGACCTCTCGAACTCGGATCCGCGGCCTTGCTCTTCGATTGCCCTGGCTGTGTCGAGAAATCCTTCCGTGCCGTCGAAAACGCAGTGGACAGTCTCTCCTCGCAATACGTCTACGATATCATGCGAAAGCTCGAACGAGACTACCCAGACTTGTCACCGAACCTCAACTACAGCCCACTCGAACACTTCAACCAACTCGATTCAGACGACAAACGCCAAGCCTTTCTAGGCAACCTGATTTCCTTCCCTCCCACAGACGCCTTCGGAAACTACTCGGAAGCCTACATCGTATTCTTATCCGAAACAGCCAACGCCATCATACCACGCCTCTCTACCTGCGGTGCCGTTCAACCCAAGCTTTTTGGGTTCCCACTCACCGGCGGCAACGACGCCTTCTCATTCAAAGCCTACGCCGGTCCCAAGAGCCCAGATCCCAATGCAGTTTTAGAAGGCGTCACCTTGATCGAGAGCTTCTCCTTCTCCCCATCCCAAATTCTCCTCCGCACTTTGACTGGGGACGCAGGCGGAGCCGGCGGCCTGCTCTTCCCTGCGTTTGACCAAGCAACCGCAAATCTACGTTTCGAACTCCCAGATCCCGGCACCATCGTTCGCGATCAACTCACCAAGGACCCCGTGAACTTCGCCAACGAACGTATGAGCGACCTCATCTCAAACGCTGTCACCACATTTGAATACGAGCTCGCACCATTCGGCCTACAAATGGGACGTGCCGGAGGACGCATCCTCATGCCTTCGTTCGACCGCCATCCTCGTAGCGGTAAGTCCATCTTCACCCAATCGACACGCTTAGGCCCAGTTCCGAGCTACGACGATCAATTGGAGACACGTGGACTTCCTTCACGCCTCGAGCTTCTCCTCGCTTCCCTCGGCGGCAACGCTGGATCTGACGCGCCCAACCATTTGGCAGACCCATTCTGGTCTGGCCACGGCTCCGAAGCCTTCGATCTGCTCTTTGCGGGAAGCCAATACGAAGGATCCTTCCATGAGAGAACAAACCTCACCGACGACTTCTTCCCTCACGGAGGGCTTCTCGGAGCTGGGTCACTTTCCTTCCCCCGCATCCTCACGCGAGGGCTTCCTCCAGAAGCAGCGGAGATTCTGGTTCCCGGCGAGGGCTACTCTTATTACCTCCAAAAAGCAGAGGGACTCTTCAGCTACTTGTTCGAAGTCGACGAGGTCGGCGAACTCGCCTTCTACGTCCCCGCCCCAAATCCTCCCGTATCCGACTTTCCTGACAATTCTCAAGAATTCATCGATTTGCTACTCAACTTTGATCCGGATCTCAATTTCGATGAGTTCTACCCTGGCGACAAAGCGTTTATGAGCGGATGGGCCGATGCCACGATATTAAACATCCCAACCACACGCTCCACTATCGATCTCGACGGAGACGCCGGAACACTGAACATTCTTTCCGAACTTCCGAGCGGCTCTTGGCTTTCCTACCTGATCGGCCAAGCATCAATCGAATTTGAAATAGCGCCAGGCGAGGAGATCGATGGCTTCGACCAATTCTGGGGCACGTACAAAAACGTATTCAATAATCCAGACGAAGCGTCAGAGAGCATCAAGCAGCTTGCTGAGGATGTCCTCGATGGGAGCGCCAACAACGCAGAAAACGTAGTTAACTACTTGCGAATGCTACCAAAGATCTCTGCCAACCTTGCCGGCCGTGACTTGATCATCCCAAATCCAATCAGCTTCACGAACAGGATAGCCACTGTAAGAGAGGCGAGCTTTGAAGCCTACTCGCCCTACTACCACCGTGGATCCAAGAAAAACACCACCCCGATCGGCCTGGCTCGCTACCTTGGCGGCATCGCCTTCAAGGGTGACCTAGAGGTCGGTTCCGGCTTGCTCTCAGTCCCGGACATCGAATTCGCCGTCACCCCGAACGCCACAGATCCACTCGCATTCCCGACGATCGCAAGCAGCTTTGAACTCAGCTCTTTCGACACCTCGAACCTAGTTGAGGCAAACACTCCCAATGTAACTTTCAAAGGAGACTTCTATCTCGCTTCGGATGAAGGACGGATCTCGATCGCCGCTGTAGCGCCCTATCTCTCGATTCCCCTCTTCGGCCGCCTTCTTCCGCTTCAGAGCGACGAAGACGGCCTGATCACAACGCGGATAGCCAGCAGTCTGGATTTCGCCTCCTCAGATTGGGCAGATCTCAACCTTTCCGTCGATGCGGGACGGATTCAAGGTCCTTTCTTCGCTGAAGGCCTCTACCTCCATCTGCACGGAGAAAACGACACCGATCCGTTCTCTTTCGACGACGACGGACCTTGGACCGCCTCAGCTCACTTCGAAGGCGAAGGCGGTTTTGTTCTTGGCCCCAACTCCAACACCCCTTGGCTCGAAATCGATCCCATAGATGATAATTGGAAAGAGATCGCCAGTATCGCAGCTTCGGATACAGGTCTCACTATCTCTAACCTACCAATAGGTGCTAGGATTTCATTCACAAATCAGTTCCCCGCTACCGAACTTCGCGGTAAAGAAGTCGCGATCGGCAGCTCCGGCACAATCAGTCTCTCTCTTCAAGGTGAAGACTTCAATCTAATCGCCTCGATCGATAACCCTCTCCCCTTCGCCTCTCATTTCGACATTCAAAGCGGCTTCGACCTCGAAGTATCCAACGATCGGATATTCATCAACGGTAGCCTAGACGAAATCGCACTCAGTGAACTCGCGTCCATCAAACCAGCCAGCGGTGATAGCATTGGTTTCAGCTTTGAACTCTTCCCTGGCGAAGGCGGGACATTTAGTATCCAACCGGCAAAGCTCGAACTCTGGACCTTCGGACTTCACCAAGCCCTCAACATCGACGGCGGAGCGCCGGACGAACCGTTCACGTTCTCCGGGTACGAAGCCTGGAACGCTCGAGTCACTCTCGACGCTCTCACCCTCGACCCAGACGGTCCATTCAATGCGTTCAACCCGATCGTCACCATCTCCCCGACCGGAGGAAAAGGAGCCCTTATCGATGGCACAATCAACGGCAACGGCTTCGATCAACCAGAGTTCACCATCGCTCGCCAGGGCAACGTAGACGTCACATGGTTCCCGGGACAGGGTAGACGCCAAGCCCAATTCATCAACGTTGCCCCCGGCAACATCGTCTTCGGTCTCGATAGCGAGCGCTTCGAACTCCAAGTGGAGGCACCAGAGGGAATGTTCGATTTTGCGAACCTTCCCGATCTCGAGCTCCCCGGCAGCGTCACGATCACCAAGGACGGAGTAGTCGCGACACTCGGATCGATAGCCGCAGTATCTTTCCCAACAAACGCCAACCCTCCCCTCCTCTCCATCGACCGTGGAAAAGGCGGTACCTTCACGCTCGACAGCGACGGGATCAACATCAGCTACGATCCGCCGGGCGTAGAAGTCCTCGGAGTCGACGTTCTTCCAGCTGAAATCGACAACGTGAGCATCATCCTAGGCGGAGCTCAAGACGTGCACAAGATCGAGTTCACCACCTCGGATGACATTGGCTTCCTTGGCACCGATCTGATCGAACTCAAAGCCGGCACCCACAAATTCTCTACGCGACTCGACTTTGACGAGTTACCGAGTCTGGCCGCTGAACTAGATGCCCGACTAAACATTCGTCATCCGAATCCAAACAATCCGCTCCAGATCGTAACGACCCCCATCGACATCGACCTCGACTTCGATTCCTCCGGCGAAATGGATCCGATCACGCTCCGTTCCGAACTACCATCTATCGATTATGGATGGCTTCAGATAAACAACAGCGCCGTGCCAACCGGAAGGGGAACGATCACCATCGACTTCCCACGTACCAATAGCTCAGGAGCCTTCTCACTCTCGGCCGCAGGATGGGATTTCAATATTCTGGGTGCCCAGTTTAACAACCTTGGTATGAGCATTTCCACTACAGGCGAGATTACCGCCACCGCCGGTAGCTCAACGACCGAGTTCGACATCGGCGAAGCGATCGGTCAAATGCTCGTAAACCTGAAGGCCGCCCTCCCATTCAAATGGAACCTCCAAACCGGCGAGATCGGCATCAGCATACCAGAAGGAGCAGAGCTAAGGTTACCTTGGACTCAATTCTTCGACGGCAGCTTCGCCGACGGCATCCCCCTTCCTGCAATTCCTGAAATCGGAGCCGACGGAAGCTTCAACATAACCTTCATCCACAACGGCTTCGACCTCAACGGTACCCGTATCGGAAACGTGAGAGCCTACCTCAGCCGTGAAAACGCATCATCTCCCATCGTATTCGAAATTCCTGACGACCAGTTCTCCAGCAATCCACTCCTTGAGGATCTTCGCTTCAACCTTCGAGTCGATACCGATGGGAACTTCGCCAGCAACATAGAAGGAGCACTGAGCGTCGAACTCGAAACTGGCTTTTTCCTCACTAACGCCCTCATGGACAGCTTCGACAACCTTGACGGGACAAACGACAACAAGATCCGTTTCGCCAGCGTCGACCTCGATATAACGCTCGCAGCGATTCTAGAATTCACCGGTACAGTCAAACTCCTAGACAACACCTTCTCCCTCAAACTCAGCCGCCAGCAATCCTGCGTAGACTTCCAGTTTGGCCCCCTCGATCCGCCGAGCTCCTGCTTCACTCTTCCAAATCTGAACCCGGCACCTTAAGGCTTCTTTTCCAGAGCGCTATAAAGCGAGCGCTCGAAGGGTTGCAGACTAGGATCGGCTCGGAACTCTTTCCCTGACGACAGAGCTTCCTTCCTCCAACTACCCCAGCCTCTTGCCCCTTATGCGTCCCTATGCAACGCTACTCGCGCTCGCCTGCGTACTCGCCGAGACTACTTCCCCAAGCTCCGGATCCGAACGCCTGCTGATTCAGGAAATTCAATCCACTTCATACTCAAGCCCCTCGCTCTCCTTCCAGTTCACGCATCAAGCCGATGAGATTAAGCGGAGACGCTACCGGATCGAACTATCCCTTGACTTCAAAACGTGGTATCCAGTCGGTACGATTCAAGCAGAGCTAGCCCCACACGAGAAATGGCCCGCGAGCGCCACCTGGCCCTACTACTACCCGATTCCCAATTTCCCCGTGTTTTATCGTTTGGTCACAGTAGATGACGCGGCAGAGCTGGAAGCGGCACGAGCGTTGTGGGATCAAAACAAACCCGAAAACTACCAGTACTACGATCGGGACTACAGCGCTTGGACCTTCGACATTCACGGCTATCTACATTCGATTCGGAACAACGAATTCCGCACAACCCTATCAATCAAGGACCCAACCGCTCCCGAGAACACCACCGATCATAAGTATTCAATCGAAGACTACTTTGAACTCATAGAACGAACACTAGACGCTCGAGTGCTAAATGTCAGATATCATCCAAAGTTCGGATACCCGATTGAAATACGAATCGACGACCGGAACGGATTGGACGACCTCTACCACGACTTCCACCTCGCGCTTTGGGAATCAACTCTCGTCCCCGCCTCCAGCAAACCCACCAACGCCTACGAAGCCCCCGTTACGATCATAGGTGCCAGCACAAGCAGCGACTGGCTTACCATCGAAGTGGACTACCAAAGAGACATTCTAGATGGAAACGAGTTTGTCCTGGAGTACGACCCTGCAATCTTGGAATCGACCAAGCCCGATTCCGTATCGCTCACTTTGAGACTTCTCACGCTTACTCCTCCCGAACTGCAACGCGAACTCCAAGATCCATCGATCCTCAATCGCAAGCATCCCATAGAATTTTCCCTATCCGAGTTTCAAGCCGCATTCACCGAAGCCCACGGACGCACTGATTCTATTCGACTGATGGTCAGGACGAAAGGGAGTGATGCTCCCCCTGTTTTGGTCGATTACCCTACCCCTTAGCCCTCATACCGAATCTTCCTCCCTCAAAATCGTTCTTGACCGCATCCCCACAACTTTGATTAGTCAAAGTTCAATATTTGAGATGCCTAACAGAACTTTTAGATCGCTGCAGGCGACCGCCGTGTCCCTTGCCTTAGCCGCTGCCGCGTCCGCTCAGAGCCATGACGAAGCAGCCGACTCCGTCGTAGAGCTTGACGCCTATCAGATCGTCTCCACTGGCACTCGCTCTGAACGCCTTGCCAAAGACGCGCCCATCCGCACCGAACTCATAGCGCCCGATCTCTTTCTATCTGCCGGGACTCGAGACATCGCCGCCGCTCTGGAATACATGCCAGGTATCCGTTCGGAGGCGAATTGCCAGAACTGTGGCACTGCCGAAATCAAGATGCTCGGTCTCGGAGCTGGCTACAACCAACTGCTCTTCGATAGCCAACCTCTATTCTCTGGTCTGGCTTCGGTTTATGGCATCGAGCATATCCCGACCGCTTTCATCTCACGTATAGAAGTCGTCAAAGGGGGTGCCTCCTCCCTGTACGGACCCGGCGCAGTCGCTGGCGTCATCAACATCCTCCCCAACGAGCCCGTAGTCGACAAGCAACGCTACGACTTCGCCTACGAGAATGTGGACGGGCAAGATTTCCTCAGCACTTCCCTCCTCCGCGACTGGTCGAGCCCCGAGGGAGACACAGCGATTTCTCTGTATGCGCAATTCAACGACAATGAAGCAGTAGACCTGAACGACGACGGCTTTACAGAGATAACAGAAAAGGATTTCTACACGGTGGGAGCAAACGGCTGGTTCTACCCAACCGAGAACGGACGACTCAGCCTCAACTACTCGTACAGTTGGGAGGAACGCAGGGGTGGAAACGCCTTCAACCTCCTTCCCCATGAAGCTCAAATCACCGAGCAGCTGGAACACGATTGGCACCGCGGCGGCCTGACCTGGGAAAGCTCGGCCAACGACCTAAACTACCGCCTTAGTGGATCCGTCTCCTATGTCACTCGCGACAGCTACTACGGCGGAGTCGGGGACGTTGCTCTGCCAGGATCTGAAGGCTTCGATGCCAGCGACTACCAAGCAGCAACTGACGAATCACGACTCCTGTATGGCTACTCGGATACGCTTCGGTACTACCTCGACTCCCTTTTCTCAAAGAGCATCGGCGAACACCACCTCTCTTGGGGCGTTCAATATCAGATCGATGACGTCTTCGACGAAAAGCGTGATGAGCAAGACGGGGCGCTCCTATCAGACGGTTCACTCGCAGACTTCAGCGGGCAGGATCCGATTGCAGCAGGAGAGTTCACGAACCTCGGGCTCTTCGTCCAAGACGAGTGGATGCCAAATCCGAATACAACACTCATTACCGGACTCCGTACCGACAAGCACTCTGAGATCGAAGACTGGATCATCTCACCACGTATCGCTCTCCGCCATACAACAAACGAGGCATGGACTTGGCGCGCTTCTGTTGCGACCGGCTTCCGCGCCCCTGAAATTTTCGACGAAGACTTCCACATCGAAATCCTCGAAGATCCTACCCGGACCCGGAACGCCAACGACCTGAGCGAAGAGAAATCCATCTCCTACTCCGCTGGTTTCGTCTGGACACCCGCAGCGGGTGAGAACCGACTCCAAGTCGAAGGAGAACTTTATCGCACCGACCTGCGCGACACATTCAACGTATCCGACATCGTATACACCGACACAGACGGAACCGCATTCAAACTCCGCAGCAACTCAGGCAGCTCCACGGTACAAGGCATAGAGTTCAATACCGCCTACCGCATAAATAATCGCTGGCAAAGCACCATAGGCCTCACTCATGTCGACGCCCGATTCGACGAAGCACAAGAGGTTCTCCCCGGCATCTACGAAAACCGATATCTCGAAACACCCGAATGGTCCGGCGTCGCCCAGCTCAAGTACGAGAACGAGGATTTCATCGACCTCTTCTTTGGCCTCGTCTACACGGGACCAATGATCGCCGCTCGCGAAGTCGAAGGCACGCTCAACGAATCAACTGACGACTTCTTCGTCTTCGACATCACCGCCACGAAACACATCCACTTAGACGTATTCGGAAAGACACGACATATAGACCTTATGGCTGGCATCAAAAACGTGTTCGACGAACGCCAAGACGATCTCACCAGCGGCCCCGACCGCGACACCACCTACTTCTACGGCCCCCGCTTCCCCAGAAGCTTCGTCATCCGCGCCGGAATGGATTGGTAAAAACAGGAGGGCAATGCTCCGTCATTGCCAGCAACCCGATCAAAAAAGCAACGAAGACACGTTGCCCTCCGACCTTGGAGTCCTAAGCTTTCACCCATGGAATCCTACCAACGCAAACACCCTGCCAGTCTCCCGCTTCTGTATACAGACAAGAAACCGAACATCATATTTCTCACCGTTTGCACACATAAACGAAGACAGATCCTTGCCCTTCCAGAATCACATCAAACTCTCATCACTGCGTGGACAAAAGCAGACCATTGGCAAGTGGGCCACTACCTGATCATGCCTGATCACATCCACCTATTTTGCTCGCCCGCCAATCCTAATCACCTTCCTGTCAAAGCTTGGGTCAAGTATTGGAAATCCATTGCCTCCCAGAATTGGCCTGACAATTCAGAGCATCCCATCTGGCAAATCGATTGCTGGGATTCTCAGCTCAGAACCGGAGACAGTTACACCGCCAAATGGGACTACGTTCAGCAAAATCCGATTCGAGCCAAGCGCGTCGATCGAACTGAAGACTGGCCCTACAAAGGAAAACAAAATGACTTATTCTGGCAATAGGAGGGCAACGCTCCGTCGTTGCCAGCAGCCCGATCCAAAAGGCAACGACAGAGCGTTGCCCTCCTGCAAACTGCTATTCCTTTTCCTCGTTCTCTTCCCTTTCTCCATCGCTCAAGCCTCCGACTCCCTCTGGCAAACCAACTACGAAACTGCGCTTTCCCAAGCAAAAGCAGAAGACAAGCTAGTCCTGCTTCTCTTCACCGGATCTGACTGGTGCCACTGGTGCCAGAAACTAGAGCGCGAACTTTTCGCTGATGAGCAGATCAGAGCCGAGCTTCCACAGCTTGCCATCCCGGTTCGACTAGACTTCCCGAGACGAAATTCCATTCCACCACAGCAGGCACGTCACAACCGGGTTCTCCAAGAGAAGTTCAAAATAAAGGACTTCCCCACAGTGATCATTCTAGATCCCGTAACCACAAATCCAATACTAACCCACAACTACACCTCTCAAAGCCCGTCGGTCTACTTAAAAGCGATCGAAGCCCTCAATGACTAATTCTTCGAGAACTCGTAGTCGACGTCCTGGCTCGTCTTCCAAGCGACGACCATTTCACGGCTAACAAGAACCTCCAGCGTTGCAGACTTCACTTTGTCGACCGCCTCGTAAACCGGCTCTTCTTCATATAGCATCTCACCGGTGATAGGATTTATGTAGGGCCGCGACACAGTTGTAGTAGGCAGCATCTCTAGATCAGTCGTCTCAAACTGATACACCCACACCTCGAAGCCCTCTCTTTCGTTCTCCATCGGCTTCACCAGAGCAGGCTCTCCCAGTTGAGCCACGAGCTCCTCGATCGGCAACCCAACCTCTAGATTTACCGTCGGCTCAGCCACCTCGCTGCTAGAGGTCGTTTTGCAGCCAGTGAAGACGGTGCAGCCAAGCACAACAAAAACCGCCAAAAGGAAATTTATCACGGGATTCATACGCTATAGGTTTAGCCCAACCAGAGCTGGATCCCTTCAAAGCTATGAAAATTACCGCATCCGTACATGGGAAACCCATCAAAGCTGCCGAGTATTTGCTATGAACCGTTTAAGCGAAACGAGTCTATCCCTCCTACACCCACAGCTAATCACCGCTGTTACCACAGCTACTTCTTGGTGCTCTATTAGCCGTCCTTTATTGCGTACGAACATTCAAAGATCTAATCCGAGGATCCAGCTGGAACGCTCTGTTCCGGTCGATTGAACACCAACACGCACGCTTCCGGTCTCCCGGCGGCACCACCTTGTCATGGACGAATTTCTGCTCTCGCGCATCCAGTTCGCGACGAACATCACTTTCCATATCCTGTTTCCCACGATCACCATCAGCCTGGGCTGGCTGCTGCTGTTCTTCAAATGGCGATACAGTCGCACCCAGGAATACCTCTGGATGGAGCTCTATTTTTACTTCACCAAAGTCTTCGCCCTCAGCTTTAGCCTCGGTGTCGTGAGTGGAGTAACCATGTCCTTCCAGTTCGGAACCAACTGGCCAGGCTACATGAACACGGTGGGCAACATAGCCGGCCCCCTACTCGCCTACGAAGTACTCACAGCCTTCTTTCTCGAGGCAACCTTCCTCGGCGTCATGCTCTACGGATTTCGACGAGTCCCTGCCTGGTTCCATTCACTGTCAACCTTCTTGGTAGCCGGCGGAACCACCTTATCCGCATTTTGGATACTGGCACTCGACAGCTGGATGCAGACGCCCACCGGTCACGTAATGATCGATGGCGTTGCCCATGCCGAAAGCTGGTGGGACATCGTTTTCAATCCCTCCATGCCCTACCGCCTCTTCCACACATTGATCGGCTCTGGGCTCACCGTCGCGTTCCTGGCTGCCGGACTCCTTGCCTATCGCTATCTCAAGGGGGACAAACGCCCCGCCGTCCTGACAGGGCTAAAAACCACGATAATCCTCGCAGCGATCCTCGGCCCGCTCCAAGGAATCGTGGGCGATCTCCACGGAGTGAATACACGCGACTACCAGCCACAGAAGCTCGCCGCCATGGAAGCACTTTGGGAGAGCGAAGAGGGAGCACCCTTTGTCTTGTTCGCGATTCCCGATGAAGAGAACCGGGAGAACCACATGGAGATAGCGATCCCCAAGCTGGGCAGCCTCATCATTACACGCGACCCGAACGGTCATGTCCAAGGACTGAATGACTTCGAGGGCGAGAACCCACGGGTTGGCCCCGTATTCTGGAGCTTTCGGGTCATGCTCGGAGTGGGAGGACTCATGATCGCAACCGCCTTCCTCGGACTCTACCTGCTCTGGAAAAAGCGGGGATGGCCACCCTTCTTCCTCAAGCTGCTTCTGGCCATGACCTTCTCAGGATGGGTGGGTTCAGTCGCTGGCTGGTACGTAACCGAAATCGGCCGGCAACCCTGGCTGGTTACCGGCATCCTCAAAACAAAAGACGCTGTAGCGGATCTCCCTCCCGAGCACGTAGCTGTTACTCTGACCGCCTACCTCGTTACTTACTCGATTCTTCTGGTCGCCTACATTGGCTCTCTCTTCTATCTTTCACGCAAGGAGATCGCCACCCCTAGCAAGGAGCTCGCCGCATCATGAACTCTGACTTTTTCCAAAACGGTGAATGGCTCCCATTCGTCTTCGCATTTCTGATCGGCCTTTCCATGCTGCTCTATGCCGTGCTGGATGGATACGATATCGGAGTCGGTCTACTGTCCCGCTCCGTGAGCAGCGAGCAACGCGACCGCATGATCGCCTCGATCGGCCCCTTTTGGGATGCCAACGAAACTTGGCTTGTATTGGGTGTAGGACTACTACTCGTAGCCTTTCCAGCCGCCCACGGTGTAGTGCTGACGAACCTCTATCTACCGGTGGCCCTCATGATGATCGCCCTCATCTTTCGCGGCGTCTCTTTCGACTTCCGCAAGAAGGTCGCCCCTGAAGCCCAAGCGAAATGGAACCACATCTTTTTCTGGAGCTCGCTTGGAATCGCGCTCAGCCAAGGCTACATGCTGGGCCGCTTCATGATCGGTTTCCAAATCGGGCTGATCAGCGAACTCTTCGCCATCTTCTTCGGACTCTTGGTTGTCGCTGGCTACGCCCTGATGGGCTCATGTTGGTTGATCATGAAAACGGAAGGCGAACTGCAAAAGAAATCCATCAGCTGGGCCAAACGAGCCATCCTCATCATGGTAGCGGGAGCACTGCTCAGCAGTGCCGTCGCGCCCTTCGTAGATACGCGCATCTATGACCGCATGTTCTCATTTCCCGAGATTACCCTACTCATAGCGATGCCACTCATCTCGGTTATCCTCACGCTGCTCATGCGATTCATTCTCGCAATCCTCCCGCTCGAGGGAGACCGACTCAATTGGATGCCCTTCGCGATTTCCGTTTCTATCTTTGTATTGGGATTCTTGGGACTAGTTTACAGCTTCTATCCCTACATTATCCCGGGACAGTTGAAGATCGTAGAAGCATCCGCTGCTCCCGCCTCCTTGAAAGTCATTTTGATCGGAACCGGAGTCGTTCTTCCCTTCATGGTCGGATATACCGCTCTCGCTTATTGGATCTTCCGAGGGAAAGCTCAGGAGCTCCGCTACGACTAAAACCATCAAACACTAGACGTCGGAGCCGCTCGTTGGCTCTGGCAGCAGCTCCATTACTTCGTCCAAAGCATAGCGAAGCGTCCACGCACTTTCGAAAGCGCTCTCACTCTCGATGCGACGCAGAGCGGTACCCACGATTTCCATTCCCCTCTCAGAGAGCTCAGGCATCGCAGTTAAGGCGCGACACGCCATTTCGTAAATGTCGGCACAAGCCCTGTGGTTGCCCTCATTGAACAAAGGCACCCCTCGTGAAATCGCAAATTCGATAAGTTCTCTCGACGTCGTTGGCTCAATCGGAGCAGCTTCAAACCCTTGCGAGCCACTCTCGCCTTCAGAAAAAACACGCTCCACGGAAGCCACTTCGAGCTGAAACGCTCCCGGTTGCTTATCCGACAAAGTGAAACCGATCGAGTCGATCCTACCTGGATCGACGGATCCTGGGAGTCGACGACCAAACGATTGCCGCACAAACCCATCAAAGGGAAGATATACTTTCGTCCAGGCGCCCTCCACCGTCTCAAACGCAGCCCGGTACGAACCAGCCATGCTCTGAGAACGCGAACGCAGATCGAGATAGTAGGTCCTCCCATCACCCCGAACGCTCAACGTGACACCGCTCGCCCCTTCGAACCCCAGGAGCCTAGCACGGCTACGAGCCGATGCGAACCCACCATTGTTCTCCAAAGAAAGGATACCGCTAAAACGCAGATTTCCCTCATCAGTACGTCGAACACTGCTTCGAGATACTCCTCCCATAACCGAGTCGTTTACCACCCCCCAATCCCGCAAGACGCTCGGATCACTAAAATCAAGGACGAGCTCAGAGACCCCCGAGATCTCCTGCGAATCAGCTAGCGACAAGGATGAGAACAAGGAAAAACAAAGACTCGTCATGGTGGATCGTACGATTGGTAACGTCATAACACGATAAACGCTCAACCTCATCTCACGAAGGCCCTGAACAGTTTCCGAATCGGTTCATTGTTCGCAGGTAGGGTCCGACCGCCGGGCGGACCGCATCGCGCATTCGGCTCGCCGGGCCGTCGAGCCCTACCATGAGCACATCCACACAAAAAAAGAGGATGACCGTCAGTGACAGTCATCCTCGTCTCAAATTGCTTGTATCGACTTTGGCTTAGCTCGCGAGCATCGGCTCACGTGGCGGAGCAAACTTCGTCAGGCTGATACCAACGACAGCCTTCTTGTACTCCTCAATAGTCGGGATGCGGCCTAGGATCGCAGAGAGAACAACCACTGGTGTAGACGCGAGCAGCGACTCACCCTTCTTGCGATCGGAATCGGCAACGACTCGGCCTTGGAAGAGACGAGTGGAAGTCGCGAGTACCGTGTCACCCTTGGCAGCCTTCTCTTGGTTACCCATACAAAGGTTACAGCCAGGACGCTCTAGATAGAGAATGTTCTCGTACTCGGTGCGAGCCGTGTTCTTGGGCGCTTCATCATTGAATTCAAAGCCTGAATACTTCTGGAGCATTTCCCAGTCACCTTCTGCCTTGAGCTCCTCGATGATGTTGTAAGTCGGAGCGGTCACAACGAGAGGCGCTTGGAATTCGACCTTGCCATACTGCTCCTCGAGATTGCGGAGCATCTTGGCTACGATCTTCATATCACCTTTGTGAACCATGCAGGAACCGACAAAGCCGAGATCGACCTTCTTGTCTCCACCGTAGAAAGTGAGATCTCGGATCGTATCGTGTGTGTAACGCTTGGATACATCTTCGTTGTGTACGTCAGGATCGGCGATCATTGGCTCGACGATCACGTCGAGGTCTACGACGAACTCTGCAAAGTACTTCGCATCCGCGTCTGGAGTGAGCGCTGGCTTTTCGCCAGAGCGGATCTCAGCGATACGATTGTTCGCCTTATCGATCAAACCTTGAAGAACCTGGGTGTCGTTATCCATGCCCTTTTCGATCATAATCTGAATGCGGCTCTTCGCGATTTCGAGGGACTCGATAAGCGTATCATTCTGTGAAATACAGATTGATGCCTTCGCCTTCATTTCCGCAGTCCAGTCAGTGAACGTGAAAGCCTGGTCGGCTGGAAGCGTTCCGATGTGCACTTCGATGATGCGACCCTGGAAAACGTTCTCTCCGAACTGCTGCAGCATCTGAGCTTGAGTAGCGTGAACGACGTCGCGGAAGTCCATGTACTCCTTCATGTCGCCCTTGAAAGTCACCTTTACGGACTGAGGGATCGGCATGGTCGCTTCACCCGTAGCGAGAGCGAGAGCAACAGTTCCGGAGTCAGCTCCGAATGCGACGCCCTTGGACATACGCGTGTGAGAGTCGCCGCCAATGATGATGTCCCAGTCGTCAACAGTAAGGTCGTTCAAAACCTTGTGGATAACGTCTGTCATCGCGTGGTACTCGCCCTTCGGGTCACGACCCGTGATCAGACCGAAACCATGCATGAACTTCATGAGCTTCGGGATATTGGCCTGAGCCTTCTTATCCCAAACCGAAGCGGTGTGACAGCCTGATTGGTACGCGCCATCTACAGTCGGAGAAATGACGGTCGCCGCCATCGCTTCCAACTCCTGAGAAGTCATCAAACCAGTGGTGTCCTGAGATCCAACGATGTTCACCTTAACGCGAACGTCGGACCCTGCGTGCAAAGTCTTTCCTTCGGCAACACCCACTGCGTTTTTGTTGAAGATCTTTTCAACCGCGGTGAGACCTTGGCCTTCGTGAGAAATCTCCTTGGAAGCAGCGAAT
Source organism: Pelagicoccus mobilis (assembly GCF_016595505.1). GTDB lineage: Bacteria > Verrucomicrobiota > Verrucomicrobiia > Opitutales > Opitutaceae > Pelagicoccus > Pelagicoccus mobilis. Next base: position 167,209 of record NZ_JAENIL010000007.1, read on the forward strand.
ACTTGTTCGCCCGCGACACCAAGCGTCTGCGTTGCGAAGTTCTGTAGTTTCTTTCCGAATACGATCGCGTACGATCCGCCTGCCTTGATGAACTCGAGCTTTTGTGGAGTGAGCGATGCGGAAATATCGATGAGCTCCTTGTCGCCGTTGTAGAGCTTCTTCTCCTTGATATTGATAGTCAGCACAGTGCCGGTTTCAACGGAGTACGCTTGCTCGAGAACGGGCTCTTCGTTCTCGTCGAGAACCGTGTTGCCGTTTTCATCAGTCTTCTTGACCCAGTTCTTGAGGTCGATGCCGATACCACCCGTTACGTCAACAGTCGTCAGGAAGATTGGAGAAATCCCGTTTGTGCCCGCTACGATTGGAGCAACGTTCACGAAAGGAACGTACGGGCTGGCTTGCTTTCCTGTCCACAGAGCAACGTTGTTCACGCCGGACATACGAGATGAACCAACCCCCATTGTGCCCTTTTCGGCGATCAGCATGACACGCTTACCCGGGTGAGCCGCTTGCAGCGCTTGGATTTCCTTCTGAGCTTCCTCGGAAATCATGCACTTGCCGTGCAGTTCGCGGTCGGAGCGGGAGTGGGCTTGGTTACCTGGAGAAAGCAGGTCGGTGGAGATATCCCCCTCACCAGCGATGAACGTGACAACATCGACTGTCTCCTCAACCTCAGGAAGTTTCGTGAAAAATTCAGCCTTCGCGTAGCTCTCGAGGATCTCCTTGGAAATAGGGCAACCTGCCTTGAACGCTACGGCGAGGCGTTCCGTATCTGCCTCGTAGAGGAAGACTTGCGTCTTGAGGACCTCTGCAGCGCTTTTCGCGATTGCGATATCGCTTCCCTCGAGGACGAGATCGAGAAGGACTTCGATCGAAGGGCCACCCTTCATGTGCGACAGCAGCTCAAAAGCGAACTCTGGCGTGATCTCTTCGACCTTCGATTCGCCAAGGATGATTTCCTTGAGGAACTTAGCTTTTACGCCAGCTGCACTAGTTGTGCCCGGCAAAGTGTTGTAAATGAAAAACTTGAGAGACTCCTCTCGATCTGCGTTCTCCAGATCCTTGATCTGCTCAACGATTTCCGCAAGCAGTTCGCCGCCATCAATTGGCTTGGGGCTCAAGCCTTGGCCTTTTCGTTCTTCGATTTCCTGAATATAGTCGGAATACAAGCTCATGAGGCCGAAAGAAATCACTCTCGGATCCTCCTCTTTTCAAGAAGAATTTGCCCTCGCCCTATTATAGAGGCTTCCAACACGGATTTTAGACCGTTTCCATGAGCCGGTTTCGCACGAAGTATGACTGAGTCGAATGTCTCTCATGATTTCGGATCATTTCAACGGAACCACCCGGTCAGAAAGGCTCTCTCGCAACAACATAAACGACTAAAACAAGCATCATTCCCTGAGGTAGCGTCCGTTGTCCCCAACGGACACAAAACCACTTCAAACGCATTTGCCCGCTAGGGACAGCGGGCTCTACCTTTGCGGACAATACTCCCCTAAAGCTCAACGCGACGAGACCATTGCCCCACCTCGCTACGCGAGTGCCGTAGAGCACCCGCCTTAACCTGCGCTCCTTCCAAATCCCTCGGGAAGAGCAACACAGAGCCGAGCAAGATTTCCTCGCTGGTAATTCCCAACATCTCGAACACCTCTGGCGATCTCAGCTTGCCGCCACTTGACCAATAGTTGGGAATCTCCCTCGCCGTAGCCGCCAACAACATATTCTGGATCGCAGCCGACGCAGCAGCGATATGCTCCATATTTTGGATACTCGGATCAAAAAGAGAATCGTCCGACTCCGCCCTTGGTTCCTGCAGCCAGGTCACTTGGATCAAGTAGTCCGCCACCGCTAACATCTTCGGGATCTTGGTAGTGTCACCGGCATCGAGTAAACGCTGCCTCAGCTCCCTGCATTGTTTTGCATCGAGCACATGGCAACGCCACGGCTCAATGCCATCTTGATCGCCCACACGATACTCCCGAGCCGCCGGCTTGTGAAAGGGAGCCCAACCTGCCGCTTCGAGAATTGCGGCGAGTTTCTCTCCGTCTTGATCAGGCACAGGCCAAGCCTCCTCAGCCAATGCTTTGGAGGTACAACGTTCTTTGAACAACTCGGACGCGATTCGGGCGACATTCGTATCAGACATGGCCAAAAACAAGTAAGCACCTCTGCAACCTGTCCATGCCAAAGAGCGAAAACTCGAGTGAGAACCTAGACCACGACCATCCTTCAACGATGAGTACGGAATCCTTGTGCACACAACTTCCCCCGCTGATTTGCACCTGTACAACAACATGAATAAACAAGTACTCGAACCAACTTCGCCTTTACCCAGTCTTTAGCGAAATCACTTTGCCCGCCCCAACACAACGAGACCGGCTAACCCCGTTCAACTATGACCTCAGTGCCAAGATTCATCAGTATTCTCGCAAGCCTATTCACAATCGTCCAAGCCCAAGCCGAAACATGGGAAACACTACCCCTTGACTCCCTCGAAGCATTTCGCCCACAAGCGGGAAATTGGCGGGTCGTCGAGTCGGTCACCATGGATCCTAGGATCAATGCGCACGACCCTGAAGACGCCGCCCGAGCCCTCAGTACGAGCGACGGCAGCGGTATTCTTCTCAACCAGAACGACGACAAAACCAAGGATCACATCGTAAGCCGACTCGAACACGGCGACATCGAGATCAGCCTCGAAGTCATGATGCCACGGGGCTCGAACTCCGGCTTGTATCTGCAAGGTCGCTACGAGCTGCAACTCCTAGACAGTTGGGGCGTCAAAAATCCAAGCTTCGCCGACATCGGCGGCATTTTCCGCAACTGGGAAGAAGAACCCGAGAAGGCCTTCCGAGGGATCGCTCCTCGTAGCAACGCTGCCAAGGCTCCCGGCCTCTGGCAGACGCTCCATCTCCTTTTCAGAGCGCCTCAGTTCGATTCAAACGGAAACAAGATCGCGAACGCACGTTTCGACTTCGTTGACCTAAATGGAATACGCATCCACCAAAACATCGAGGTTCCACGACTAACAGGAGGCCCCATTTCCCACGATGAAGTCGCCAAAGGACCAATCATGATTCAAGGCGATCACGGTCCAGTCGCGTTTCGAAACGTTCGCTACCGCTTGCTCGAGAACCTGGAGTACGAGACAAGCGACTTCAGCTCTACACACTACGAAGGAGCGTTCAACGACATCGACCACATGCTGGCTAGCAACCCCACCGGCAAGTCATCGGCAGCGCTTCTCGATGCCAATGTGACCGGTAAACGTGACGAATACGGTATCCACACGAAGATGACGCTTACCGTACCGCGAGCAGACGAATACACCTTTTCAGTCAAGCAAATCGGAGCCATGGTTCTGGATGTGAACGGGCAACGCCTGATCGACCAGCAGAACGGTACGACTTACGGTGATAATCGAGCCAGCATTTCGCTCAACAAGGGATCTCACAAAGTCGAGATTTACCATTACAAAGACATTATCTGGGAAGACCCTCGCCTACTTGTACAGATCGAGGGAAGTAGCACTCACCCAGCTCGCCTCACCTCTCCCGACTCGTTCCCCGAACGGCTCGATGTGATCGGACCGATCTATCACGAAGTGGGAGCAGAACCTCGACTTCAACGAGGATTCTTCCATGCACTCGATAAGAAAGTCGGTCACAGCATCGCAGTTGGCGACCCGAGCGGGACACACTACGCCTTTGACCTCGAGCGAGCTGCCCTACTCGCAAGTTGGAGAGGCAAGTTCATCGACACCACCTCCATGTGGTACAATCGCGGCGACGGAACCTACAGTCCTCGTGGGGCTGCTCAGATGTACAACCCACAGTCTCCTTTCCCGATCACGCCCCCCAACGAGAGTGGCAAGAACGGCCTTACGGCCAAGGGCTATGCGCTAAGCCCAGAGACAGGACTCCCCACCTTCCGCTATCAATATCAGAACGTCGGATACAAAATTGCCATCGAGCCTGAAATGAAGGGCAAGCAACTCTCCTACACACTTTCGCTATCCGACGAGGAGCAAACAATCAGCCCCTTCACTGTTACCATCGCAAACGCCAAAAATGTAGAAGACGTGGGCTCTGGTCTCTACGCACTAGACGACTTGAGTTACTATATCCAACTATCTCCTGAACAGGAAGTGGAGTTTGTCCGCACGGCGACGGGGCTAGAGCTCCAACTCCCATTCGACGGCACCCCCCTTTCTTACTCTCTCATTTGGTAAACAGCTAGAAAACAGATAACACCGTAATGAAGCATTCACTACATCTCCTCACCGCTCTTTCTCTAGCTGCGACCTCTTTTAGCTACGCTTCGGCGGAAACTCCAACCGAGGCCGATTATTATCCGATCCATACCGTCAAAGCCCCTGAAGGCGTCTTGCTCGAGGTCGGAGGGATCGCTCAGCTACCTGAAGGACGTATCGCTGTATCCACTCGACGAGGCCAAGTTTGGCTCATAGACAACCCAACGATGCAAGGTGGACTCGCCCCGGAGTTCAAACTCTTCGCCGAGGGCATGCACGAGTCACTCGGACTTCTCTTCCATCAAGGCGACCTCTACGCAGCTCAAAACGGTGAGCTGACTCGACTCCGTGATACCAACGGCGACGAGCGAGCCGACATCTACGAAACGGTCGCCGCTTGGCCTCTCAGCGCCTTCTACCACGAATATTCCTTCGGACCGAAGCTCGCCGAAGACGGTACCTTCTTCGTCACTACAAACATCGCCTTCGGCGACGAAGAGTGGTGGCGTGGTGAAAGCCGTGTCCCTTGGCGTGGTTGGGCATTGAAGATCCATCCGGACGGCGAAATCGAACCATGGGCCACTGGCCTTCGTTCTCCCGCTGGACTTGGTATGTATGAAGGCGAGCTCTTCTATACAGACAATCAAGGCGACTGGGTCGGGTCTGGCGGACTATGGCACTTGGAAAAAGGCGACTTCGTCGCTCACCCTGCCGGCCTTCGCTGGGCGGAGCACGCCAGTTCTCCAGTCGAGATGACCGAAGCGATCTTCGAGCAACATCTCGACCACCGTCAAATGAAGAATGCCAACGGGTTCTACATAAAACCTGAAAACATTCCCGATGAAAAAGATCCAGACTTCAACTACGAGCTACTAGAGAGCTTTCCAAATTTTCGCCTGCCCGCCGTTATACTCCCTCACGGAATTCTGGGCGTATCAAATGCCGAGATCGTCGTAGATGAAAGCGAGGGCAACTTTGGACCATTCTCTGGACAGCTCTTCGTGGGTGACCAAGGACAAAGCAAAATCATGCGCGTCTCCCTCGAAAAGGTACAAGGAGAATACCAAGGTGTCGCCTTCGACTTCCGCTCTGGGTTCCAAAGCGGAGTTCTGCGACTCGACTGGGGCCCAAACCAAAGTCTATTCGCCGGGCAAACGAATCGAGGCTGGGGATCTGCTGGCGACGAAGCCCACGGCCTGGAGTTCATAGAATGGAACGGTAAGGTTCCCTTTGAGATGAAAACGGTCCGCGCTAAACCTGACGGGTTCGAGATCGAGTTCACAAAACCGGTGGACAAGGAAACTGCCCTCGACCTCGCTTCGTATTCAGGTCGCAGTTACATTTACAAGTATCACCCAGCCTACGGCAGCCCACAGCACGACATCGAAGACTTAGAATTCACCGGAGTGCATCTGTCCGATGACAGACTCAAAGCATACCTTACGGTAGCGAACCTACGCCAATACTACGTACACGAAATCCATGCCCGAGATCTTCGTGATGCGGAGAACAACCACCCGCTCCTCCACGCTTCAGCCTTCTACACACTCAACGCATTTCCTCAAGGAGAAGGGATTGATCGGAACCTGCTCTCCACTCGCCGCAGCGAAAAGAAAGCACTAGACCTTAACGCTCAATCCCCTGATGGGGGAATTGATCCAGCGGTCGCTCAAGAGCTTCTGATGAAAAACACCTGCACTGCTTGCCACCACGCAGACAAGCGGGTGATCGGGCCCTCTTTCTCAGAAATCGCCCAACGTGACTACTCGCCAGAACGTATCGTAGAGCTAATCTATAAACCAGAACCGGAAAACTGGCCAGACTACGCGACTCCGATGGCGCCTATGCCTCACGTCCCAGAAGCCGAAGCGCTCGCTATCGCCAGATACATAAACTCCCTCAAAGGCAGCAACAAAGCTCCAGCCCCGTAAGCGGTTCTGCTCGCCTCCGGCAAATAGGCACCCGCCGGAGCAAAACCTCAATTGGACGTAGACACGCTCGCTAGTATCCATCAAGAGCGTTCCGGATTCAGCCCATCTCGATTGCCCTCAGCAGGTAGCTAGGAGGGCATTGCTCCGCCGTTGCCGCACAACCCAATCACACAGGCTAGGCTTCGACGGAGCGTAGCCCTCCTTTTCGGGTTCCCAAATTCCGTTTCGGGGTGAAAACCCTCAAAAAATCCCTCTCGGGGTCTCCAAAATCCCTCTCGGAGCTGAAAGCGGATAACTTTTCGGGCATTATCCGCCGCCTCAGAATTTTTACATCACTATCGATGAACAAACTACAAAACTGGAAACGAACTTCCATCACCGGCATCACTGCTCTCTCTCTCCTCACCGGAGCACTTAGCGCTCAGGAGAATCTCCCTACTCGTGAAGAGATGTGGCAGATGATCCTCAAGCAACAAGAAGAGATCGCCGCTCTCAAGGAGCGCGTTGGCATGACCGAGGAAAAGGTCGAAGAAACTGAGGTCGCGATCGAGGTCGCCACCGAGCAGATCGAAGCCACAGCGACTTTCGTTGAGTCCATCCCAACTGGATCGGCAGCGAGCCCTACCAACAACTCTGTCGGCGGCGTCGGCCTTGGCGGCTACGGTGAGCTTCACTTCAACATCGGCCGCAAAGACCAAGTCGATTTCCACCGCTGGGTTCTCTTCATCGACAAGGAGTTCAACGACAATGTTCGCTTCATGTCCGAAATCGAGCTCGAACACTCAATCGCTGGCGAAGGCAAGGCCGGTGAAGTCGAGCTGGAACAGGCTTACATCGAGTTCGATCTCAACGACACTGACAAGGCCAAGGCAGGCCTCTTCCTCCTCCCAGTCGGCATCCTCAACGAAACCCATGAGCCCGCCACCTTCTACGGCGTAGAGCGTAACGGTGTAGAAAAGAACATCATCCCAACCACTTGGTGGGAAGGCGGCCTCGCTTACACCCACACCAACGAAAGCGGCTGGGCCTTCGACACAGCGATTCACTCCGGCCTCTTCGTTCCCACTTCCGGCAGCAAAGCCTACAACATCCGCAGCGGTCGCCAAAAGGTTGGCAACGCCGAATTCTCCGATGCAGCCGTCACCGGTCGCGCTACCTACAGCGGCATGCCAGGCGTACAGCTCGGCTTCTCCGCTCAGTACCAGCAGGACGTCGCTCAGAGCACGCTCGCTGAAACCAACGACGCGACTCTCATTACCGCTCACGCAGACATCGAGCGCGGCGGGTTCGGTCTTCGCGCCCTCTACGCTCGCTGGGACATCTCCGGTGCCGCTCCTGCCGCGATCGGTGCGGACGAGCAATACGGCTACTACATCGAGCCATCCTACCGTTTCCCAACCGAGCGCGGAGACGTTGGCTTCTTCGGTCGCTACAGCGCTTACGACAACGCGGCTGGCGACTCGTCGAGCTCCAAGAACGCCTTCTTCGACGTGGGCGTGAACTACTGGCCAATCGAAAACGTCGTTTTCAAAGCCGACGTCCAATTCACCGATTACGCTGACTCCTCAAAGGACGAGGAAATCATCAACCTCGGCGTTGGCTACCATTTCTAAGAGAGCCACAAAAATTTCGGAATAACTAGCACAGCCGAGAGAGCACCTTCGCCCTCTCGGCTTTCCCGTCTTCAGAACCGGAGGGCAACGCTCCGTCGTTGCCGCAACAACCTGATCCCAGCTCCGAAGCAAAGACACGTTGCCCTCCAACAAAGAATCAATTTTCTTTCCTCACCAAGATATCCCCACAGTATCTCGAATCATTCCATGACCAAACTGCTAAAGCCCATTTTCACCCTACTCCTCCTGGCTTTGGCGTATCCGCATACTTCTGACGCAAAAGGGGCAAAGGAAGAAACCTACCTCTCCCAAGAGGATTTTCTGACCCAAACCTTCAATGAGGGAGTCCCCACTCCGAAAGCTCTCTGGCTCACGAAATCCGTTAAACCCACGGTAAAAGAGATCCTTGGGCATGATTATCCTGCCGCCCGCATCCGCTACTGGAGGGATGGGAACCGCAGCGCTTGGATCCTAGAAGAAATCGGCAAGGTAAAGCCCATCACCACTGGTATCGTCGTTGAAGACGGCAAGATCGCTCGTCTCAAAGTCCTAGTGTACCGAGAGTCCCACGGCTGGGAGGTCAAGTATCCATTTTTCACAGACCAGTTCAAAGAAACTGAACTCACGGAGAAGAAGCGACTGAACAAAAATATCGACGGCATCGCGGGCGCCACCCTTTCGGTTAACGCCCTGAAAAAACTAAGTCGCCTCGCTCTGTACTTCCATCAAGTCACCGAACCAAAGGATTCAGAAAAGTGAGTCCCGCAGCCAAGAGGAAAACGCCGCTTCGCCGCGGTCCAGGACGTGCCTTGCTTCGTTGGCACCGTCGTATCGGAGTCGCGCTCTCCGCTATCTTCATCGCCATCTGCGTAACCGGTATCCTATTGAATCACACCGTCGATCTCGATCTGGATAACAAACGAGTCGAAGCAGACTGGATCTATAAATGGTACGGAATCGAGCCCGAGGGAGAGCTCGTCCACTATAAGGTCGACGAAGATAGTATCAGCCATTTCTCGGGTAATCTCTATTTCAATACAGATTTAATCGCTCCCTCAGGTGTACTCAAAGGAGTCGCAAGCCTAGCCCCCTTTCATCTCGCCCTGACGGGATCGAGCTTGGCCATGATCTCACGTGAAGGGGAGTTAATCGAATCGCTAAGCGGATCCTCCCTCCCCGCTGGCACTGCGATAAGCATCCACTCATCAGAGACCGGACGAGCAATACTCGAAACAAGCGAAGGGTTCTTTCGAGCGGATGCCGACCTACTTTCCTGGGAAAAACTAGAAACGCCTCTCGCTCCTTCGTTTATCAATGCAAGCGAAGCAGCCCCCGATCTAGAGGCCGCCCTTGTCGCCTCCTTCCGAGGAGAAGGCATCAGCTGGAATCGTGTCATCCTTGATATCCACTCAGGAAACTTCTTCGGACCCATCGGTAAATGGATTGTCGATTTTTCTGCTCTCTGCCTGATTTTCCTTACGCTAACAGGAGTCTGGTACACAACAAAGTACCTCAAAAAAGCCCGTGAGCGGGCACTGTCGAAGTAGAGTGAAGCCAAAAGTAAATAGACGCAGATTCGTCAAAATCGCAGCCATTCAATCGCTCGCTCTCGTGAGCGGCAGCTCAATTCTAAGAGCGAGCAAAACTCCGAACCTCCAAAGCTGGAGCGGCATCCTCTTTGGATCCGAGGCGAGTATCCAAATCGCCCACACAGACTCGAGAAAAGCCAACACACTTCTACAACGCTGCGTCACCGAACTTCAACGCCTTGAGTCGATATTCACCCTCTACGATCATAGTTCGGAACTAAGTCGTTTGAATCAATTGGGGTACTTGCAATCCCCCTCGCCAGAGTTTCTTGAGTTGCTCACTACCGCCGTCGCCTACGGTGAGAAAACCGACGGAGCGTTCGATGTAAGTATCCATCCAGTAGTAGAAGCCCTTCGCACCGGAGCGTCTCCATCTGAGCTGGAAAAAGCGCGCCAACTCGTGGGCTTCCGAAATATTCAGGCAAGTGCCAACTCGATACGCCTCCTCACCTCGGGGGCTCAGTTAACTCTGAACGGCATCGCCCAAGGTTTTATCACCGACAAGATTGCTGAACTCCTAATGAACGAGGGCATGGCTGACACCCTCGTCCAACTTGGCGAAAAGCGAGCCCTTGGGCAACATCCAGCAGGTCGCCCCTGGAACATTGGCCTAGCCGATCCTTTCAGTCCGAGCGAAATCGCCGACGTCATCGAACTGAGCGATAGAGCCCTCGCCTCTTCCGGAGGCTACGGCACCCAGTTCGAGACAAGTCCCGGCGCTCACCATCTCGTAAACCCAAAGACTGGCAGAAGCTCGCACTCGTTTGCAGCCGTGCACGTGCTCGCTCCCACAGCGACCGAAGCTGACGCTCTGTCAACCGCACTCTCCGCCTGCTCCCCCAAGCATTTCGAGAAGATAAAGGGGGCATTTCCTGACATTCGAGTGATCACTGTACCTCGAGCCTAGGGCAGCCCCACATGCGTGACCCAGCAAATCGATAGTCAACGGCTCGCCCGAACCGCTTTCCGTGCCGCCCTGCTCTTCCTCCTAGTAGCAACGGGCTTCGGATTCATACTGCGTTGGTTCGCCTATTCTCCGTTTCCAAATTTCGAATACACGCACCTTCTCCACACCCACTCGCACATCGCATTCCTAGGCTGGGTGTTCAATGCCTTCTTCGCGATTTCCATAAGACGCTTCCTCTCCAATCAACAGCTTAAGCGCTGCCGCCTTCTCATAGTCGTCGCTCAAATCGCAGTGGTCGGCATGCTCGCCAGTTTCCCTTTCCAAGGTTACGCAGCAGTAAGTATCGCCTTCTCGACTCTGCACCTTCTGGTTTCCATCCTTTTCGCTGTCATGCTCTGGTCATCCTCTAGAGCAAACACAGTATCCAGAAAGTATTTACGAGCAGCATTGACCTTCATGCTTCTCTCCGGGCTCGGTCCCCTTTGCCTCGGACCTGTATCCGCCATGGGCTTGAAGGATAGCTTCTGGTACCTCTACTGCATCTATTTCTATCTGCATTTCCAATACAACGGCTGGTTTGTTTTCTTCCTGCTAGCTGCCTTTCTACAAAATCTCGAAGAGGACTCAGCTCTCTCAAACGGAGCGAACAGAGCATTTCCTTGGCTTATGGTGGGCTGCCTCGTGATAGTCTGCCAATCTGGACTCTTTGCCGGCCCCGTCATCGTTCTCAAAATTCTCTCTGCCATCGGAGCGGTTCTACAGCTCGTCGGTTGCTACCATTTTCTCGCGGCCGACCGATTGCTGCACCACCGACTCTGCCGATCGCAACAGACCGGTCCCCAATTTTTGGTGAGCCTCGCCTTCGGTTCGCTTGTATTGAAATTCGGGATGCAATTCGCAGGCAGCTTGCCAGGGCTCGAGTACCTCGCATCCGACCGCTTCGCCGCCATCAGTTTTCTTCATCTGGTTTTTCTGGGATTTGTAACCCCCGCCCTATTCGTACTCGCGATCGAATGCGGGTGGCTCCGCTTCACAAAAACGGTAGCCATCGGCCTCGCCCTTTACCTCATCGGGTTCGTCGCGAGCGAACTGGTACTCATCTACCAGCCACTGGCGATTCTTAGCGATTGGCCAAGCTTCCCGACCCAAGGAATCCTGCTCCTCAGCTCCAGCTTCCTCGTCTTCGGTCTCTTTCTAACCAGCCTCAGTGGATTTCGAGGGATGAATCTGCCAGGATCTCGCTGACACTCGATGCAGGAACCGCTCTCGCGGCAGCAGGTTTTTGTTTTCTTTGATCGATTTGTGGGAAGCGACCTTGTGTCGCGATCTCTGCAGCTTTGATCACGCACAAGGCCACTTCCCACCACGAGCCTCCACCTATTCGAAACAACGCTTCGACCTCGCACCCCCTCCTAACGAGATTGCGTCTCATTTACGAAATTGACACAGGATCCTCCGCAGGCATTTATCCTCCTACTCGTTTTCAATCGAAGACTTTTGGATGCCGGAAAGAGCCGACAGTTTAGCGACCGACCAGACAACGTTTTGCCCATTCAAAGCGCCGTCACGCATCTCCGCATCCGCCGAAAACCAAGAAGTCAGTCTCAATCGATTTGAGCAGCGGCCCGGCATGAGTTTCGTTCACGCGGAGTTCGGGGCATCGGCGACCGACACCTACTGTGACTGGCCTGCCCATTCCTTTCTTCAGATCGCCTATCTGACATCGGGCAGACTACAGCTGAAAAAAGCCGACGGCGTCCTTCTCAACTGCAAAGCCGGAGACTGGCTCCTCCTCAAACCCGCCAACTCCCCTTTCCAGTTCGCAGCCCAGTCGGACTGCTCACTCCACTGGCTCGGTTTCGATCCCGAAGCCGCCGAGGGACTGACAGGCTTTTCCGAGACGATCTCTCCGCAGCTCCTCGACCAAACAACTCCGCTTCTATCCAACCACGCCTCAAACGGTCGTCTTAAAGCCCTGGGCAACGAACTCTCGAAGCTCAAAGGTGAGACCACCCGCGAGCGACTGCTCATCGAAGCCAAGACCCTCGAGTGGCTTGTCCTGATTCTCGACCAACCAGCCTTCTCGCCGTGCAAAGCGATCATTCCACAGGGTAATGCCAGAGAAGACACCGCACTCACCGCGGCAGCCCGCATCTTGGAAGAGCGTCTAGCCGAGGATCACTCCATAGCCGAGATCAGCCGGGCCGTGCATCTCAATGAATTCAAGCTCAAGCGCGGCTTCAAACAGCGCTTCGGTACTACCATTTTTGGATACCTCCGCCAAAAGCGCATGGAGGCAGCTCGCTCTAAACTGCAGCGAGGTGGCATCAGCATCATCGAAGTCGCAAATGCGGTCGGCTACTCCAACCCCTCCCACTTCGCCCGAGCCTTTAAAGAGGCCTTTGGCGTCAATCCCAGCCAGCTGACCGGATAGCGCCGCTCCTCCCTTTCTCTTCTCGTTTCTAAAGAATCCCTCTCGGGGTCTTCGAAATCCCGCTCGGGGTGGAGCGAATGAGCTGAAACTGCTAGTATCTGCCCATCGTTTAAATTTTCGGAAACACAGTCAATTAGAGGAGGCGGG
>NZ_JAENIL010000080.1 GCF_016595505.1 Pelagicoccus mobilis
CCGCGCTACGCTACCTTTAGTCTTCGATTTGCTGGACGTCGGCGGGGTTGTACCAGCCCATGTCTTCTATGGTGCCATTCATTAGGTCTTCGAAGAAGTTGATCATGCCGTCGCGGCCGAATTCGTATTGGTCGAAGATCTCACCATTGCCGTACATGCGGGGGTCTTCCTGCTCGCGGAGAGAAGCGAAGAGTTCCTCTTTCATTGAATCCATGAGCTCCTGGTAGACAGGGCTGTCGGAGAGGTCGTGGATACAGTCCTCGTCTTCGAGCACGTTGTAGAGTTCGTGGGTGCCGCGTTTTCCGACGTTCCACTGCCAGTACATGCGTTTGCTTGGCGTGTAGCGGGCGTCGAGGACTGCGGTTTTTGTCGGACTGGAGTCGATGTTCATGTATCCGGTGAGTGGATGCCCAGCGGGCCAACGATCGGTTTCGAAATTGTGAAGGTAGAGGAACCCGTTTTTGAACATGCCGCGGATCGGGTAACCGGTGTTGCCAGGGCGGCCGATGTCGTGGCGTTCCTTGCCGATGAGCACGTGATCGCGAGTCGGATCGATGCGTCCGGATCGGTCGGAGTAGAAAAGCGGCGTGAGGCTGCGGCCGGTGATTGGCTCCATGCCCTCTGCTTCGCCGTCGATTCCTGCTATTTCGAGGAAGGTGGGGGCGACATCAATGAAGCTGATGTAGTCGTCGATGACACGACCCGGAGCGCTGATGCCTTGGGGCCACATGACGGCGAAGGGCATGTGGTTGGAGTATTCGTACTCTTGGCCTTTGACGCGGGGGAAGGGCATACCGTTGTCGGAGGTCACGATGACAATAGTGTTTTCGAGTTCGCCGCTCTCATCGAGAATGTCGAGGATCTTGCCGAGGTGTTCGTCGAAGTGCTCGATCTCGAATGCGTAGTCGAGCATGTCGTTGCGGACTTCCTCTGTGTCGGGCCAGAAGCGTGGGACTTGTGGGACGTCTTCGAGTTTGAAGCCACCGTACTTTACGCCTGCTCCGTATTCGTATTTTCGATGCGGTTCGTTGCCACCGTACCAGAAGCAGAAGGGTTGGCCCTCCTTGCGGTCGGATAGAAACTTTCGGAAGTTCTCCGCGTAGTCGATGTTGGAGATGTGTTTGGCTGGAGGAGTTAGTTTTATCTGGTTGTATTGGCGGAGCAATACGGAGCGTTTCTTGCCGTTAGGGAGCTCGCCCTGGTCGCCAGGGGACCAGCCTTTGCCGGTATAGCCGACGTGGTAACCGGACTTGCCAAGTGTTTCGTGGTAGGTCTGGTACTTACCGACTGGGTAGTCGACCCAGTGATTGCCGAGCTCTTCGAGTTGCCAGGTGTAGCGACCGGTGAGGAGCGAGGAGCGGGATGGACCGCATTTGGCGTTGGGGGTGTAGGCTCGGGTAAAGAGGAGTCCTTGATCCGCTACGCGATCGAAGCTGGGCGTTTCAAGCCACTCGGCTCCGTAAGCTCCAAAGTGTTTCCAAGAGGCATCATCGGCGATTGCGAAGAGGATGTTGGGGCGTTGTTCGGCGGAGGCGAAAAGTGTGAAAAATGAGGCGAGTAGGAAAAGGCGTTTCATGGCAATTGATCCGGTTGAGTTTCGCGTGACAAGCACGCTCCTACCTTTTTGAGGTGAGGGTGGTGTCTAGGAGTTGGTCGAGCTCTTTGAGTTTTGATTTGTACTCGGGGTTGTGGGCGAGGTTCTTCAGTTCGTCAGGATCGCTGGGGATGTGGTAGAGTTCGACCTTGTTGGGATCTTTGTCGTAGCGAAGGTAGGCCCAAGGGCCGATGCGGATGCCTTCGTTTCCGTGCCAAGTCGTGAGTGAGGGGATGTTGTGCTCGGCGGAAGGATCTTGTATCAGATGTTGAATACTGGCTCCGGCAACGTGCGGCGGTGGAGTGAGTCCTGCCAAGGCGGAAATGGTCGGGTAGAGATCTTGCAGATTGACGGGCGTTGAACAGGGGCCAGCTCCTTGCTGATTTGAGCGTGGGTCGCGGATGGTGAGAACGCAGTTTGCGGCTTCGTCCCAGACCCGGGTTTTGAGGAAGAGGTATTTTTCGCCGAGGTACCAGCCGTGATCGGACCAAAGGATGACGATGGTGTTGTCGGCGTATGGGCTGTTCTCGAGGGCGTCGAGCAGGCGTCCGACACAGCGGTCGGCGAGGGCGACGCTTGCGAGGTAGTGGCGGATCGCATCGCGGTAGGCAATGATATCTCCGTTTTCGATTCCGTACTCCTTACCTTTCTCAAGACCTACGCGTAGAGCATCTCCGAGCGGGCCTTTGAGCGGATCTTGAGGAAGGCCATCGGGTGTATCCGCTAGGTCCTGACGGAAGCGTTCAATGTGCTCGCGTCCGAGGGCGATGTCTTCGATTGGAAAAAGGTCGATTAACTCCTTCGGAGCGAAGAGCGGGAGGTGGGGGCGGAAAATGCCGCAAGCGAGGAAGAAGGGGTGTTCGGGGGTGATACTTGTGGAGCGTTTGCCGACCTGGACTTTTCCGTTCTCAAGGAGTCGGGCGATGAGGTCCGCATTGCCGTAATCTTCCTGTCCTTCGACGGGGCCGAGATCGGCGCCGAAAGTCATTTTACTCTTCTTGTAGTCGTCGGAAGACCATTTGCTTTTCTGGCGTTTACCTTGGTCGACGGGAGCGGGGGCTTTGTTGAACCATTGGGTCCAGGAAATCTCAGCATCAGATTCGAGGTCGTTTCCTGTGTGGAAGATCTTGCCCGTTCCCGCGGTCAGGTAACCTTTGTCTTTCAGGAACTGGGGTAGGGTGATGACGTTGCGCACGAAATCTGGTTTATCCTCGGTGCGGAAGTATCCGTGGCTGTTGGTTGTTTGACCGGATACATGAGGGCGGAGACCGGTCATGAGTGCGGTACGCGAGGGGCGGCAGACAGAGGACGCGCAAAAGGCTCGGTTGAAAGCGACTCCGCTTGTGGCGAGTCGATCCATGTTTGGCGTTAGGATCTTGCGGACTTCGGCTCGCTTTTGGGGATCTGGGTAGATCTCTTGCAGGAAGTTTCCGGGAAGCTCGGACTGATGTCCGAGGATCGGCTTCAAATCATCAATGGCGATGAAAAGGAAATTCGGCCGCTGCTCGCTTTCGGCGAAAAGGGGCGGGAGTGTGAAGTGTGTAGTGTGGAGTGTGAAAAGGAGCGCTAGGGCCAGGAGGCGTTTCATTGTGTTTGGGTAAATTTGACTTCGTCTCTCGACAGGGGATCGATGAGGAAACGTCCGTCGGTAGTGGCGTTTTCGTCAGTGATCGGAGTGCCGTTGATGCTTAGGTTTTCGAATACGAGATTTTTGAATCCGTACTCCTCGTTGAAAGGGATGATGAAGTTCTGATTGTTCGGGTTGCCTGGGAGATCGAGCATCTTGGCGTCGATATTCCGGAAGGTCGCATTGTGAAAACGGTGTCTGTTAGCGGGGCGATTAGGGCCCATGCCATCCATGCGGAGGTCGAAGATGCGGAGCACGGGAGTGTCTACGCGGATGTTTTGGAAGGTGAGGTTAGATTGGATGTTCTCGCCGCCTTTGGAGAGGCGCAGGTTAATGACGCCGTTGTTGGCCGCGTTGCTTTCGGGACGCCACTCGGTTCGTATAACGTCGATTCCGTCGACGTGTATGTTGCTCGCGTCGAGCGAAGACCAACCAAGCTGCAGGCAGGCCCCGTTTTGGAGATTCCAGATAACGCAGTCTTTTATGGATACATTGTTGTCGTAGACTTTTATGGCGTCGTCGTTGGCCATAATGAAGGAGTCCCTCATGGTAGAGCGTTCCCAGGCGACGAAGCCGTCTGCGTTGTAGACCCAGGGGCCAACCGTTTTCACGTTTCGAATCGTGTTATCGTGCCCGAGGAGTCGGACTGCAAAGTAGGGAAAGTCAGAGATAGTGATACCATCGACTACGGTGAAGCCGACGGAGGAAGGGGTCTCAATCATGTGATCTTCCTTGTGTTTCATGTAGAGGCCGGAAAGCAGGCCTCGTCCATCGATGGTGACATGATCGTGGTTGATGTGAAAGGAACCGTAGACGACAGCCCCGCCTTGGATATGTACTCGACGAACGCTCGAGGGAAGAACGACTTCGCCTCCGAGTTGGTAGATGCCTGGCTCGAAGATGAGCTCGGCTACTCCCTCAAGTTGCTTCTGTAGATCGAGGTTGTTTCCTTTTTGGGGGTAAAGAACGTTTGCTGAGGGAGGAGGGAGCCGTGTCGTCGGGCTAAACGGGTTCGCGAAAATGCAGAGGGCATGATCGAATCCATCGTTTCCAATAGTGAGAACGTAGTGACCTTCTCCAGGAATTTGAAAGCGTATCTTGTTTTCGAATACGGATGCTTCAATGTTATGGCGTGCAGGGTAGACGGAAGCTTGTACGCCCTCAGGGATGAGAGTCTTCCCATTCCAACGAACTTCCACAGTCGCGGTTCCTGATAGATCGAAATCAGTCCAAGAGACGGCTCTGCCTTTGACCCATTGGGTGCCGGGCCCCTCGGTGCGGGCGTTGCTCTGGTGGACAAATGGAGAATGGCTCTCTTGGTTTTGAGTGACGGTGACCGTGTAGAGTTCCGATTCGATCAAGCCCGAGCTGAGCGGACCTTTCGCCTTTGGGTAGGTCACGATGCCTGCCTGTAGAGGTGCTCCGAAGCAGAATAAAAAGACGATGAGCGAGGTGAGGTTGAGGGGTAGTTGTGACATGGAGTCTATTCGAGTTGCGTGAGTTAGGCAGGCGAACTCTCGATCGGTGTTTAATCCGATACCTGTTAGTGTTTGGAGTGGTCAACGATCTTGCAAAACCTGCTTACTGAATCGTTAAGGCTTGCAAAATTGAAATTTGAATCAGTTGAGAAACCGTAAAACACAACGTTCGATAGGATGAAGCGAGCTCAGATCGCCTTACCTGGCCCATCTGTAGACTGGGATATGAAGGGGAGTTCTAAGCAGACTTGCCTAAAAATTAAGCTTAAATGCTTTAAAGCTTTCAAAAATGAAATCGAATAAATTTAAAAATCACAAAAAAGATAGCAAAACTATCAATATTGTTTGACGACTACCGAAATTGGAGTGCATATGTAAGCTATGCGAAGTTTGTGCTCTTTCTTCGCGCACCCCGAACCCGATACTCAATAGGTCTTTGCCCTAGGCAGGCCGTAACGATACAACCCCCATGAACGAAAAGACCCTATCCCGAACTATGGGTGAACTGTGTTTTGACACATTGAAAAACCGGCGAATCCCGACTTTCGCCTGTGCTGCAGTAGCAGCTTTGACGGCATCTGTTCCTACTCCTTCCAATGCCCAGGAAGAGGAAGAAGATGACTTGTTTGTCCTATCGCCTTTCGTCGTGCAGGGTGAAGAAGGCAGCTGGTATGCGACGGAGACCCTCGCGGGGTCGCGTATGCGTACTAATTTCGAGGACGTCGCCAACCAGGTTGAAGTACTGACTTTGGACTTCATGGAAGACTACGGCCTGACTTCGGTGGAAGATGCGGCGATCTACTCGCTCAACTTGGAGAATGAGCAGGAGTACGCGTCGAGCGGCGCTGGCAAGCAGGGAAATGAGGGCGATGTGCGTATCCGAGGCATTTCTGCGGGTAGCCGAACTCGTGAGTTCTTTGGAACGTATTTGAAGTCGGACAACTACAATCTCGGCCGCGTCACGCTCGCTTCAGGACCTAATTCGCATCTGTTTGGCACGGGAAGCCCGGCTGGCGTGGTGAACTCTACGCTCAAGCGAGCTGAGTTTAACGATGTGGGCAGCGTCGGTATCCAGTTCGATAGTTGGGGCGGCCGCCGTGTGCAGCTCGACTACAATAAGGTTTTGATCGAAGATAAGTTGGCCGTGCGTGTTGCGGCTCTTAATGGAAAGAAGGCATTCGACGTTAGTCCCTCGTGGGAGAAGAGTGACCGTTATTACCTGACTTTGCAGTACCGCCCCACCAAGCGTACGAGCATTTCAGCCCACTATGAAAACGCGATCATCGAGAGCCGTCGTCCGGCGCGCAATGCTCCTTATGACGAGGCCTCGGTCTGGTTCAGAGCTGGCGATTTAGGTTCAACCGTGTACGGCAACGAGGAGCTTTTTCACAACAACCTCGATTGGATAAATGGTGTAGACCTCAACAACGACGGTGACTTCAATGATGACGGCGAAAGCAGTCCTCGAAACATCCTCGACGAGAACGTATTCGACACCAGTGGAAACAATATCGTGCTGGTGACTGGTAGGAATCCTGGTCCTGTACCTGTCGATAGCTGGTACGGGTCTGTGGACGTCGAGCGCCTGAAGGATTGGCCGGGCGCGGTGGACCCTGTGAATGCGGACATCGACGGAACGACTCTACTAGACGATAGCTTGTATTCACGCGACCTGAATTCGATGTACAACATCGATTGGCAAGGTGACGAGTCTGAGATCCTCAACCTTTTCATCAACCACGAGATCCTCGAAGACCTGCACTTTGAAGCGGCAGCCCAAAAAGAGGACTACGATGACTTTGCGGGTAACCTCATGGGGTTCCGAAGCAGTGTTACGCTGCAGGTCGACCCCAACATGTATTTGCCGGATGGAGTCACTCCCAATCCGAACGCAGGTCAACTCTACTTCCAAGGTTCTCCTGAATTCAATGAAGGGGATCGCAATCGGGAGGAGTGGCGCCTGTCGTTGTCCTACGAGCTCGACTTCGAGAAGAAGGTGGACACCGGCTTTTTCAGTAAGCTCGGAACGCACCGTTTCGCTGCTCTGAAGTCGGAGGCGAAGGCTGAGATCATGAACCAGGAGTACCGCTACTACATCCAGCCAAAGATTGGGCCGGATGGCGTCATGCGAGACCCGACTTTCGCCAGCTATCCCTATGAGGCTTATCCTAATGATCCTCTGGGCCGCCAGTCTCTCTCTGAGCTTGGCGCTGGTTTCACCGCCCAGGCCGGAAACCGCTTCCTTTCGACCCGCTCTTACATCGTAGGGCCGCAAGTGATACCCGATACTCAGTTCATTCCTGGCAATCCCTTCGTATTCGAAGACAGCGACAATGACTTTTGGGAGGTTGACCCCTATCATGCCGGAGTCGGTACCAAGGGTGAGCAATTGATCACTGGCAGAAACGTTGGTGGGACAAAGTCCAAGTTCGAGACCGAGCAATTCATGTATCAGGGCTTCCTTTGGGAGGACCGTATCATTGCGACGTTCGGCTGGCGTACTGACGAGTTGAGCAGTGCTGACGAGCTTGCTCCTTATGTCGAGTGGCGCAATCCAGAGACGGGTGTCGTAGCCGATGCGACTCTCTCAGGTTTCCAGGCTCACCGCAGTCTGTATGGTTATGAGGACTTCGATGGTTCCGATTCTGGCGATACGGAGTACGTTGGTGTCGTTGTACACCCATTCCGAAATTGGAATTGGGAGCTTCCGATGGGGGCGAAGGTTTCGTTCATGTATAGCGATTCGGATACATTTCAACCGAACCGTACCTCCCTCGAGCCAGATGGACTGTTTCAAGAAGGTGAAAAGGGCGAAGGCGAAGACCGAGGTATCCGTCTGAGTCTCTTCGAGGACAAGTTTTCGGTTCGCTTTAACAAGTATGAAGCTACAGCTGGTCCTACGAACTTGAACTTGCCGTTCCGTCGCTTCCGCTTCGCTTTGCGTCCGCTTGCCCGCGACCTATTGCAAGGTCTGGCTTACGACTTGAACTCGTTCGAGGCATTTACCGGACGCTTCCCGGACTGGCCCTTCGTCGGAACCTCTGCTGAACCGACTAAGGTGTATCCGTTCGAGTCTGGCGGCGGTTTCGATGCTATGAACTTCTTCAACTTCGGCGATCCGTATGCCATGTCTGCTGATACGACAGCTGAGGGTGAGGAAATCACTCTCCGTTGGAAGCCGATTGAAAATCTCGACGTACGCTTCACTTGGAACGACCAGCAGGTTGTCCAGTCAAACATCGCCACAAACTGGATACAGTTTGCGGAAGAGATTTATGACATGATGGAGAATACGCGTTTCGTCGAAGGTTACGTTCCCGGCGATAGCCAAGGTCAGTTCCATGACCCTGCAGGTTTCGATATGGACGGTCTCGATCTCGATCCTAACGACGGTCTCGCTCCAGGTATCGACTACTTCACGTGGGACATGATTCCAGACGGAGGTGGCAATGGTCGTTCGAATCCGAATAACGTGGGTAACCCGAACCTGCCTTGGGGACAGAACGATGACAGCATCTATTCCGGACAAGGCCTGAACGGACAGACGGCATGGACGCGCCGCACGATGAAGGAGCAGTTTATGCAAGGTGTGTACAACGGCAATGCGGCGATTCCTGTAATGCAAGCGTACGAAGGTCGTCCAAACGAGTTCGTTCGCCAAAATCGTTGGAATTTGAATGCGATGTATCGTTTCAAGGACGGAAAGTTCAAGGGGTTCAACCTTGGTGCCTCTTATCGCTGGCGTGCAGCGCCGGCCGTCGGATTTGGCGTTCAGGAGGTCAATGGCGTTCTCGTTCCGGATACTTCGATCATCCTTAAGGGCGAAGAGGAGAAGGCTCTCGACCTGACTGTCGGTTACCGCGGCAAGGCGAAGCTTCTTGGCGATCGTTCCTATTCAGTTCGATTCCAAGTGCGGAATGTTTTCGAGGACAATGACTTTGTTCCGAAGCACATCGACTTCTACACGGGAGAGCCGATCAGTTTGGTACGCGTTGATGGTCGTCAATTCGTCGCTTCATTCGACCTCGACCTGTAATTTAGATTTAGATACAGATCCTCACATAGGGTGCCCGTCATGGGCGCCCTTTTTTGTGGCCCATAGTTCTTTTGCTGAGAAAAGACTGCTAGAAAGTTGAAGGGCTTGTTGGGTACCTGTACAGGTTCTCCCTGTCATTTTAGCTCTGCAACTCGATCGGCATCGAAAGGTCTGGATTGATGACCCGCTTTTTTTGGATACGGCGTTACTGCTCAGTTGAGTTTATCGCAGGAAATGCATTCGATATCGGTGAGTTCCGGGGAACCGCCGCGGTTTCCTGATCCAGATGATGTGTAGAGGTTGCAACGAATGATGGCGATACCGGTGCCATGGCGTCCACGGTTTAGAGAAGGGAGGATCTCCCAGTTTTCGTTATCCACGTGATAGGCTTCGACCTCGTTGTGGGCGGTCTTTTGCTCTCCGGTTTCTCCGCCGATTACGATTATTTTGCGGCCGTAGGAAAAGGTCGTGTTGCCAGCTCTTGGAGTTGGGAGATCTTCTTCGAGCGTGCTCCAGCTTTCGCTCGCGAAATCGTAAACGTCTACTGGACCGACTGTGCGGCTGAAGACCTCGTTGGTCTCTCTAGAGGTTTGACGCCCCCCGGCAAGGTAAAGCTTGTTATCTAGAACGGCGGATTGGAAGTGGTCGCGAGCGTGTGGGGCGTCAGGCAATTGGGTCCATTTGCCGCTTTTCGGATCGAAAGAGTCGTGCCACGGGATAAAGCCTCCCATGTGACCTCGCGTTATTCCTGCGCTCAGGTAGATCTTGCCATTGTGGATACTCACGCCAGCCCCGCCGCGAGCGCGTCCTTCTGGTATGGCTGGACCCCAACGCCACGCATCGTTCTCGGGATTGTAGATTAGGATTTTATCTACTGGAGTCTCGTTGGGAAAGCGTCCGGTCATGGCTCCGACGACCCATATTTCTCCCTCGTAGACGACTGGTTGGAAATGGTGAATTTCGATTGGGGACTTGGCGCCTTGTGTCCAAGTCTTGGTCGCTGGATCGTAGATGCTGACCGGATTGACCCGACGACCTCCAACGAGATAGGCCTTGTCGTCTACATCGATGAAGCCAGCTTCGTGGCGGGCGACGGGCTCGCCGTTTGTTTGCAGGGTCTCCCATTCGGCGAAGCAGGAGGGGATGATAACGAGTGAGGCGAGGGCGGTTTTGAAGAGCTTGTTCATGTGGGATCAGGATGGTTGCGTGAATGCACACCTTCCTCAAATCCGTACGAGGTGACAAGCTCTGAGCATTCTGAACAATTAGAATGCCGGTCTGCTTAATGACGGTCTTCGGGTTTACTTCTTGGCGTAGCTGTCTTCGCAGGCGAGTCCTTCTTTCAGGTGTCCAAGCTCAACCTTGAATTTGGTATAGTTCGGCAAGAGTTTGAGAGCCTTTTCCATATGCTTGATGCTCTTCTTTAGGTCGCCAGCGAATAGGGCTTCCTGTGACTTATGGTATTGGAAAAATGGATTTTTCTTAGAGCGTTTGCTTCCGAGCTTAGCGTATTTATCAGCATTTGAGTCGTCGCCGACCTTTGTGTAGTACTGAGAAAGGATGTAGCAAACAGAAGAGGATCGGTCGTCTCGCTTGGCAGCTTCCACCAGAGCTTTTTCTCCGGCTTCCTGGTTGCCGTTTTGGAAATTGTAGAGTCCTAGGTTTTGCCAGGCGATCCCGTTGCTTGAATCGATAGAGATTGCCGTATCGATCAGTTCGCGAGCCTGCTCCTTGTCGTTTTGCGAGAGGGCGATGAGCCCTGAGTTGTTGTAGTAGTGTGAGAACACGCGGGCGTCAGGAATCGGATTGCGGTTACGAGAGGCGACTTCGGCGTATTCTGGCATGCCTTCGATGACGTATTGGCTGCCGCCCACGAAGACGATAGCGTTGATGTGGGAGGTTTCGACGAAGATGTTGCCCATTTTCTCCCAGACAGGAGAGTAGTCGATTTGGTTAAATCGTGCGTCGAGTCCCACTTCTCTAGCCAAGGCTACGAAAAGCATGGCAAAGGAAACGCAATTGCCGCGTCGCTGTTCGAATGCGTCGGATGCGGTTAGTGTCTCTTCAGGGGAGTAGGTGAAGCCCTCTTCGGAAGCATACAGTCCGTCTAGGATTCTCTGCATTTTGACGAGCGGGGGCTGATTGACACTTACATTTTGCTCAATCAGGAATTGCTTCATTGCTGGAGTGAGTTCCAGGCTTGGTTCAGGAATCGAGATAGTGGCTTTTGCTCCTAATGTTGTCGTGAGCGCTATGCAGATTAGGGCGGAGAGTTGGCGAAGCTTCATGGTTTTCTAGGTGTTGCGAGTTGTACGATTAGGATGCGGCCTCGCATAGGGTGACGGAGTCGCGGGCGGGTTTCGTCTAACTGACTACACAGAAAACGCGGAAAGGTTACGTCTGTAGTCGATAAAGTTCTTTCAGGCGTCTCATTGAAGCAGGACTTCTTGGCGTATGAGCTTGCGAAATACATCGCGTGAATTGGCGAATCTCGTTGTGCGGGAAGGCCAATGCCTGTGTCGCTACAAAAAAAGAAGCCGACCGGATGAATCCGGTCGGCTTCTTTAAAGGATCGACAAGCGCGCTCAGGAGTGCAGCACCCCCCGCGAACCTCCTGAGGCGCTTGTCATAGGGGTAGAGTCTATTTGCCGTCGCGCTGAGACCAATTGGCCTTCTTGAACATGTTTAAACCTGGGTCCAAGATCACGTCGCCGTTGTAACCCGGTGGGTGGTTGCGGATGAAGTCGAGGTCGAGCTCAATGCCCCAGCCTGGACCTTCGGGAAGTTGGAAATGGCCGTCTATGACTTCTGGATACGGAGAACCTGCTTCTTTGACAAATTGGTCGGTGAAGTCGTTGAAGTGCTCGAGAATCTTACCATTTCTGAGAGTAAACATGAGCTGCAGAGTCGCAGCCGTGGAAATGATTCCACCCACGTTGTGAGGGGCGACCATCACGTTGTATGTCTCGGCAGTGGACGCGATTTTCTTTGATTCGTACATGCCGCCGCATTGAGTCATGTCTAGCTGGCAGATATCGACGCAGCGAAGTTCGAAGAGCTCGCGGAACTGGTTGGCGGAGTAGAGGCGTTCACCTGTTGCGATCGGGATGATGGTGTGTTGGGCTACCTTTTGTAGGGCCGGTACGTCTTCTGGACGGCAAGGTTCTTCGATCCAGGCTGGCTTGTATTTTTCGATGTCGCGAGCGATCTCGATCGCTTGGTGTGGAGCGAATCGGCCGTGCATCTCGATATGCATGCGAGCCTTGCCTTCGGTGACATCGTTGACCGCTTCGATGATATCGAGGGAGAGCGTGTATTCCTCGCGGGATAGTTCGAGGTTTCCAGCGCCAAATGGGTCGAATTTGAGAGCGGTGTAACCGGCGTCGACAACTTTTTGTGCGGCTTCCTTGAAGAGCTCAGGTGTGCGTGGGCCTTTGTACCAACCGTTCGCGTACGCTGGTACCTTATCGCGGACCTTACCGCCGAGCAGTTTGTAAACGGGTACGTTGGCGAGTTTACCGATGCAGTCCCAGTGGGCCATTTCAATCATGGCAAGGGCTGTCATTTCGACTTCGTGAGCGACTCCGTAGTCGAGGAGAGTGATACGTTCGTAGAGGGCCTCGATGTCATGAACGTCGTGGCCGACGATATGGCGACGAATGTCTTGGAAGTATGCTTGGAGGGTGTGGGTTTTTCC
The DNA here is from genome assembly GCF_016595505.1 of Pelagicoccus mobilis. Classification (GTDB taxonomy): domain Bacteria; phylum Verrucomicrobiota; class Verrucomicrobiia; order Opitutales; family Opitutaceae; genus Pelagicoccus; species Pelagicoccus mobilis. The sequence continues at coordinate 12,433 of NZ_JAENIL010000080.1, forward strand.
CACCATGCGTGCTTCACCGACACCAGTGGTGCCGTCTTCGAGTTCGATTACGATGTAGCTGAGATTTCGCCAAGGGGTACCGAGGACGAAATTCTTGAAGTCTACGATTTTCATTTTGGATTAGGTTTGATGTAGGCGTTTAGCGGATACGTCGAAGTTTTTGGTAGGCTTCACAAAGTGAATGGGGGCCTCCAACGTTTCCGGGGAAAATGACGAGATCAATCTGGGGGAAGCGAGCGTCGTCTGCAGCACGCCATACCGGCACTCCGGGGACGAGCTGGCCAAGGACGTTAGCCTTTCGGATCTTCAATCCCTCTGTTGCGACGGTGCTCGAGGTGATACCTCCTTTGGCAATAACGAAGCCAGGGCTCTCTCTGAGGCCCTCCACGATTGAGACAAGGGCGTCGGCTACCTTGCCGCCGATGTTTAGATTCTCTTCTTTCGCCTCGGAGAAAACGAGGCCTCGGCTTGTGTAGACCACAACATCGTCGCCAGCATCGAGCGACTGCTCTACTTGATCGAGCAGTTCGGTAACGTATGCTTGAGGGGCATCGGCGGAAAGGAGTGTGTTCACGTCCAGTTCGATGGCCTTCAATTCGTCGAGGGCGAGAAGCGCTTCGAGTTGTTGGCTCGATTTGGGCACGTACGATCCGACGACGATCAATCCTCCGCGATCTTTGCTGTTGGCGATGAACTCAGCTTGAAGTGGCGGTGGAGGACGAATGCCGAGACGAGATGCAACGAATGCGGCTGCAGTACGGTAGAGCACGTTTTTGCCGGACTCTTCAAAACGAAGCACAGCTTCTGCGAATACCTCCATGTCGCGGGTGCTACAGGCGTTTACGATACAAATAGACCCTGTAGGTGCTTGCTCTAGAATTTTGAATACTCCCTCCGGACCTTCCTTGCGAATGGTCTCCAAGGGGATGGTGACGACTTCGGAGGCTTTGGTTTCTCCGTTTGTTTTCTCTTCTACCCAACTTGGGAGATGGGCAGAATTGTATCCAAAAACTTTATCCTGGGCGAACGGTGTATCGTGGCAGGGAATAAGTTTTTCTCCTTCGACAAGATAATGTGTGTCGCCGATGGTGTAGCGTTGTCCGGCTTCAAAGAATGGAGCGAGCACAGTGAGGTCGAAGGGACCTTTGAATTCGCCGATGACGTTCGCTTCCGCTAGAAAGTGCCCGCGAAGTGTGGAGTCGCTTCGACTGACGATAGTGTAATCAGCATCACCAGCTGCCTTTTCTAAATTTGCCAGAATTTCGCGATGCAGATCGATTGTGCCTGATTCCGTGAACGCTCTGGAATTCGTCAGTATATAAAAGCCAGGTTCGGGAGCGGCGAAGGCTTCGGTGAGTGTATCGATATCCCAAGAGGTTACGACCGTGATATCTTCGACCGTCTGTGTGCCAGTCGGATCATCGTCAAGCACGACTACCTTTCGCTTCGAGTCGCGAAGCGTTTGGCGGATCTCGATCAGCGGTTCCTCCGGCCATGCGGCGGGGAGCTTGGCGAGCTCTGTTTCAGCTAGCGGGTAGTCGCTCATTTTCCGGTCAGTTCCCAGATGCAACCATCAGTGGCATTTGCGTCCAGAAAGACAGCCTTTTTGCCCTTGGTTCCTTCATGCGGTTTAGGGGCGGTTGGGACGGGTGATTCTTTCATCGCCTCCTCGACATCGTCTACCTTCAAGCAAACGTGATGCAAACCAGCTCCCCCGTGATCGGCGATCCACTTGTGTAGTGGGTGTCCTTCGACTAGAGGCTCGACGAGCTGGAGGTGGGTGTTGCCGAGGTCGAGATGGGTAAGACGCACTGCGCCGTCATTGACGACTTCCGAATAGAGGACGGGGAAGCCCATAGTATCGCGCCAGGTTTTGAGGGCGGCTTCCGTGTCAGCAACGGCTATGGCAAAGTGGTCGAGTCCTTTATGGTTCATGTGGGGAAAGTGGAGTTGTAGAGTGGCAGTTGAGGAAACGGCAACGACGGAGCGTTGCCCTCCTTTATTGAATCGTTACAACTTGGTTTGTATTGGCGGAATTATAACAAGCTTCGACGAGTTTTATGGTTTTGAGGTAATCTTCTCCGGTGCTCTCGAAGGGCTGGCCAGCGAGCATGCAGTCGGTGAAGTGTCGTTGTAAGTTATAGACGCAGTCGCCGGCAAAATTGATACGTTCGTTTTTGTAATTTATTTTCTCCGGCGCTTCTCCGAGCTTTTTGAGAGTAAGGCTGCCGTCGAAATTGAGCTCGATGTGTCCTTTGCTGCCGTCGACTCGCACAGTGCCAAATGTGTAGCGTGGGTCTTCCGCTTCGCTTTCGTTGTAGCGACTCCCATCAAGAATGGCTGTCCCGCCTGACTCGAAACCGATCACGACCTGACCAGCATCTTCACCCTTAATGTCAGGGTTTCGCTGTTGGAGTCGGGCGTAGACGGATGAAACTTCTCCGCCGAGGTAGCGGAAAGTATCCAGGAAGTGAACACCCGTTTCGTAAATCAGTAGGCGAGGGTAATCGCGGAAGAAAGGTTGGCGGGCCATGTAGGCATCCTTCGGCCAACCATCGCCCATGCGCATGCGAACAGCTATCGAGTAAAGATCGCCTATGGCGCCCGCCTCCATCTGTTTCTTGATTTCGCGATACCAAGGCTGCCAGCGCCAGTTTTCGTGCACGAGGAAGGGGACACCTGCTTCGCGAGCTGTAGTGACGATCTCCTCACTCTCTTCGAGCGTCGGGGCGAGCGGCTTTTGACAAATGATGGCGATGCCCTTCTTAGCCGCGAGTTTGACGACCTCGAGATGTGTCTCAGGCGGGGTGATGATGTCGACGAAGTCAGGCTTCTCGGTGTCGAACATTTCCTCCAGTTGATCCCAGCCGTAGGCCGAAGCGATGCCGAACTTGTCGGCCACGACTTGGGCTTTCTCCTGCGTACGATTGCAGCAGGCGACGATTTCGACCTCAGGGATGCGGGTCCAGGCTTCGTATTGGAACTGGCTAAAGTAGCCAGCTCCAAGGCAAACTCCTTTTAGTTTACTCATGTGCTTAAGCTGAGATTACGTTTTTCGGGTTGGAGAGAATCCAGAATAGGATCGCTACAGCATTCAGTGCTGCCGCCATATAGAAGAAAGCTTCTGGCCCGCCTGTCCAAGCGAGCAGGTATGGGAATGCGAGCGCTACGATCGCCGAGCCAAGGTTACCGGCCATGTTCATTGTTCCGGATATCTTGCCCGCATGTTTGCCGCCGATATCGATACAGAATGACCAGGAAGGGCTGAGGGTCATATCAGCACCAAAGACCGCAATCGTGAGCCATGCGACAGCTCCAACAACGTCGGCTTGGCCAAGGCTCAGGAGAATACCTGCGGAGGCGAGAGTGAATCCGATGATGGCCGGAAGGCGGCGTGACCAGTCCTTATGGCCGGCAGCGTAGAGTTTATCGACCATCCAGCCGGAGAATACGTTACCGGCAGCTCCACCGAGAAGAGGGATCGCTGCGTAGAAACCAGCGGACTCGAAGCTGAGGTCGTATGTATTCTTCACATACGTGAACAACCAAGACAGGCAGAAGAAGAAAGTGAAGTTGGAGCCGAAGTATTGGCCCATCATGAGCCACATGTTCTTGTTTTTGAAATAGCTGATTCCTGCGCCCGCGTCTTCGTCGTCAGTGTTTGCAGATGGGGTAGGCTTGTCGGCTTTGATCAGCTTGAGCTCCTCTTCGGAAATGCTTGGGTGATTTTCTGGCTCGTCGCGGAACCAGAACCACCAGATGCCAGCCCAAACGAAACCGACCAGCATGAGCACCACGAATGTTAACTTCCATCCGATGCCGCTAATGACGAGCGGGAGGATTGGCATCGTTGCAGCTGCACCGAGTCGGGAGGCGGAGAAGTTAATGCCTTTTACGAGCCCGCGTTCTTTAGTGGGTATCCAGGAGTAAACAGCTTTTGCCATACCGGGGAAAGCTCCGGCTTCGCCTGCTCCGAAGAGGAAACGTACGACAAACATGGATACGAAGTTCCACGCTGCGGCAGTCAGACCAGTGAAGATCGACCAAGCGGTTACGACTGTGGCGAGTACAAGACGAGATCCCATCTTGTCGGCCATGGCTCCCGATGGGGCCTGTAAAAGGGCGTAACCAAAGGCGAAGGCGGAGAGGATCCAACCGAACTGAGTGTCGGTCAAACCGAGGTCGGCTACGATTGGTCCTTTGGCGGTGGAGATACAGGTGCGGTCAATGTAGAGGAGCAATGACAGCAAGAAGGTCGCTACGACCAATAGATAACGTTTCGGCATATGGGGGGTGGTTCGGGATATCTTGATACAGGAGAGGCTAGTCGATACGGGCCACGGCTCGCACTGGACAGCCGTCACCTTTTTCTAGCTTCAAGGGAAATGCTTGGAATTGTGCACGATCGGGCAGCTTATCCAAGTTGCAGAGGCCTTCCACTATGGTGATTTGAGCACCGAGTAATGTTTTGTGGATACGAGTGACCTCTGGGAGATTGTTAACGTCAGCAACGGAAGGAGGCTCGACTCCGATCAGCTTCACTTGGTGGTCGATACACCATTGTGCGAGTTCGTCGCTGATCCGGGGAAGCCCGTCGCGCCAGATGCTGGCATCGTCGACATACTTGGCCCATCCGGTGTGCAACAGTAGGCAACCGCCGGGCTCGAACGTTTCTTGGATTTCTCCGAGATCAGCGGGCACCAGAAGCTGCTTGGGTTGCACGTCTTCAATGTGAGCGATCCAGGCGGGACCGCAAAAGAGGTCCAGCGGCATTTGGTCGATCGTGATCGGGTGTGCTCCGAAGTGGATCGGCGCATCACAATGTGTACCGGAATGGGAGTAGAGTTCCCATGTGGCGGCGTTCCAACCGTCGCGTTCGAGCAAGAATTCAGGCCGCACATCGACCCCGCGCATGCCGGGACGAACCGTGTGTGTGAGATCGATTAGTTGGGCCATCTTCTAGCTTTGTTTGAGCGTGCTGATGATTGCGTCGGTAATGGCTTGAGTGGACATGTCTCCACCAAGATCAACCGTGCGATTTGCAGGATCTGCAAGTGTCTTTTCAACAGCAGCGTCTATTTCATCGGCAGCCTTAACGGCGAGCGGATCTCCGAGCCAACGCAGCATCAGCGCTCCGGACAAAATGGTTGCGACTGGGTTGGCAATACCTTTGCCAGCGATTGAAGGGCCGGAACCGTGTGAAGGTTGGAAGAGCGCGTAATCGTCGCCGATATCAGCAGATGGGGCCATGCCCATGCCGCCAACGAGTCCTGCAGCCAGATCTGAAAGGATATCACCGAACATGTTTTCGGTGACCATTACGTCATAGCGGTAAGGATCTTGCACGAGGAAAAGTGACATTGCGTCAACATAGACGCACTCAGTTTCCACTTCTGGGTAGTCTTTCGCGACTTCTTCGAAGACTCGGCGGAAAAATGCCATCGATTGAAGCACGTTCGCCTTGTCTACGAGAGCCAGTTTTTTCCGTCGTGTTATGGCGAGCTCGAAACTGGCGCGGCAAATACGTTCAGCTCCGACCTCTGTGATTTTCATCGTATCCGTTTCGAAATTACGTCCTTCAGGACGAGGGTCGAGACGGTCCGAAAAGAGACCTTCGCAGTTTTCGCGCATGATGACGAAGTCGATCGTCTTGCCTTCGGGGATACGCAGGGGACTGTGCGAATCGTGGTAAAGTTTGATTGGGCGAACGCCTTGATAGAGATCGAGCTTCTCGCGCAGGTCGATTTGCGGGGTCATTTCGACTCCATTCGGCCAACGTACGCTAGGCAGGCCCATAGCGCCTAGGAGAGTGGCGTCGTAGGTCTTAATTGCTTCGAGCGTGCTTTCTGGAAGGGGGTCTCCGCTTTTCAGGTACTCGCCAGCTCCAACTGAAAGTTCGTCGAAGTTTAGCGATAGATCAGGAGTTTTTTCGCAACAGGCATTGAGTACGGCGAGGGTCGCATTCACGACTTCGGGGCCGATACCGTCACCTGGCAGAACAGCGATTTTGTATGAGGGCATGGGGTGGGAGAGTAGCGCTGAGTCTAAAAATCAGCAATGTGCATTTGCTTAATTAAACATAACAAATGCGGCAATGTGTTCTTGATCTTTTTTGCCAGAAATGATGCATAAATAGACTTCCTGAAACTATGCCCACCTCTCGCCCCAGAATCGCCCTCTTAATTGAAACCTCTAATGTTTACGGTCGCGAGCTGCTGCGCGGGATCCATAGTTGGGCGGGGGAGAATGATGCGAATTGGTCCTTCCGATTGGTCGAGCAAGGTCGTGGAGCGGTGATTCCTGACTGGCTTGAAGACTGGGAAGGGGACGGTATTATCGCTCGTGTAGAGGATGAGCGGATCGGACAAGCTCTACAAGCGCTCGGAATTCCGGTGGTGGATGTTAGTGCGGGACTGGAGCAACCGCTGTTCCCTCGTGTGGTGACGAACAGCAAGCGAGCCGTCGAGTTAGCGATCGAGCATTTTCAAGAGTTGGGAATTCAGAACTACGCGTTTTGCGGAGATCGTAATTTCCATTGGTCGCGGGTGCGTGAGAGAATTTTCTATTCAATCTTAGAAGAGCAAGGGAAGCGTCCTTTCGTACGATCTTCTCGTCTTAGCAAGCCGGATACGGAGATTGGTCGTTTGGCAAAATGGCTGCGAGGTTTGCCGCCACGAACCGGGGTTTTGGCCTGCTACGATATTCGCGGTCAAGAAGTCTTGGAAGCCTGTCGAGAGGCTGGTCTGCGAGCTCCTGATGATGTAGCGGTGCTCGGTATTCACAATGATGAGATCTTGTGCGAGTTCTGCGATCCGCCGCTCTCCAGCGTGACACCCAATGCTCGCTTGGCCGGTTACGAGGCGGCCGCTGTATTGGCTACGCTCATGGCAGGCGGCGAGGCAGATCCAGTTAAACGGATCGATCCAGTCGGGATCGCGAAACGACAGTCGACGGATTTGGTGGCGATTGATGACCCAAAGATTTCTGCCGCGCTGACCTTCATTCAAGAGAATGCCTGTAGTGGCATTTCAGTGCAGGATGTGTTGGCTAAGGTGCCGATGGCCAGAACCCAATTGGAACGCCAGTTTCGGAAGTTCTTAGGGCGTACTCCTCGAGAGCAGATCGAGCGTGTGCGCATGGAGAGGGTTAAGGATCTGTTGGTGCGTAGCTCTCTCCCGATCAGCGCCATTGCCGAAAGCGCAGGCTACGAGTATCCAGAATACCTGACGGTTGCCTTCAAAAGGCGTTTTGGCGAGAGCCCCCGAGATTTTCGCGCTCGCGAACAGCGGTGATGGCGAAACTGTCTTGTGCCGCAAAAGTATAGATTAATTGAGCAAATAAACATAGTTAATCGGCTTAACGGCTGCTATTCTGTGACTTACCTCAAGAGGGGCCGGTATGGCTATGTCCGGACCCCAGTGTGCAATGTAAAGAGTTTCCCCTTTTCCCCGAACTAAAACATGAATCAAGACCTAGCGTTTAATCCGAAGCGTCGCCTACGCGTCGCTGCATTTATCCTGAGCTCCTTGGGAGCCAGTTTCTTTGCCGAAGCTAAGACTGATGGAGATGGATCTGTCGAAATCGGCGGAGAGCTTCGTCAATGGCACGCCGTCACTCTAGACTTGGCGGGTCCGCATGCTGCGGAGCGTGACAGAGCTCCTCACCCATTTCTCGATTACAGCTTTTTCGTGACCTTCACTCACGAGTCTGGCGTACCAACGTACACCGTCCCTGGCTATTTTGCGGCTGATGGTGATGCGGCAAACACATCTGCAGATTCTGGCAATGTGTGGCGCGCCCACGTTTCGCCTGATAAAACTGGAAAGTGGTACTACCGTACGCACTTCTCTGCTGGCGACGACGTCGCAGTAGAGCCTTCCAAAGGAAAAGCCTTGGCTCCATTTGACGGAGTTACTGGCAGCTTTGAAGTTGCTGAGTCGAACAAGTCGGGCCGTGATTTCCGTTCTCAAGGTCGCCTTGAGTACGTGAACCAGCGCTACCTGAGATTTGCCGGTGACGGTACTTATTTCTTTAAGGCAGGTCCGGACGCTCCGGAAACCATGCTCGCGTACACTGAGTTCGACAATACAATGACCATGTTGCCGAACAAGGGCCCACTCAAGGAATGGAAGCCTCACCTCGACGACTGGAACGATGGTGATCCTACTTGGGGCGAAGGTCGCGGCAAGGCTCTCATTGGTGCGATGAACTACCTCCATAATGCAGGAGCGAACGTTGTATCCTTCCTTACTTACAATGCGGGAGGCGATGGTGACAATGTTTGGCCATACCGCAGCCGTGACGACAAGTTCGTCTTCGACTGTTCAAAATTGGACCAGTGGGGAACAATCTTCAGCCACGCTCAAAGCCTCGGTATCTTTCTTCACTTCAAGACTCAGGAGAACGAGTCTGATGACAATCGTGCGGGCGCTGCTCGTCGAGATGCTCTGATTCCGGAAGCGATGGATGGCGGTCTACTCGGTCCTGAGCGCAAGCTCTACTATCGCGAACTGGTTGCTCGTTATGGTCACAACCTAGCTCTCAACTGGAACCTCGGGGAGGAGAACACGCAGAGCTATGGGGAAGTGCGAGACATTGCCGCTTACCTCGACGAGATCGATGACTACGATCACCCGATTGTGATTCATACCTTCCCGCAGCATCAGGATAGCGTGTATCCAACGCTTCTTGGAGCGAAGACAGCAATTGTTGGCGCATCTTTGCAGAACGAGTGGAACCAAGCTCACCAACGCACATTGCAGTGGATCAAAGCTTCTGAGCTCGCTGGTAAGCCTTGGGTTTGCCCGAACGACGAGCAAGGTCCTGCAGGACTCGGCGTACCTCCAGATCCTGGATACAAGGACTTCAATGGCACTGCCATCGACAAGCACGGCCACACTTACGATCTGCACGATATCCGTAAGCTGACTCTTTGGGGTAACCTGATGGCAGGTGGTGCTGGCGTAGAGTACTATTTTGGATACAAGCTCCTCGAGAATGACCTCGTCGCTCAGGACTACCGCAGTCGTGACCAGTCTTGGAAGTACGGCCGCATCGCGATCGATTTCTTCCAAGAGAGCGGGCTGCCGTTCCCACTCATGCGTAATGCTGACGCTTTGGTCGGAAATCCAAACAACGTGAATGGCAACTTCTGCTTGGCGGCTGAGAACGAGGCCTACCTCGTCTATCTGCCCGAGGGTGGCAAGGTTGAGCTCGATCTCAGCGATGCGAGCGGCGACTTTAAGGTTGAGTGGTTCAACCCACGTGAAGGCGGAAAGTTCCAGAAGGGATCCGTCAAGAAGGTCAGCGGTGGCAGCAAGGTATCACTCGGCAAGGCTCCGGCCGACGCGAGTGAGGACTGGGCGATCATCGTACGCCGATAGTTTTAAATCATTTGTTTGATATAGGTTGGCGGGCTGCTGGGGAGCAGCCCGCTTTTTTTGTTTTGTGGGTGAAAGGGAGGCTGACTCGCTTTTTAACAGGGATCCGACGGAGTCGGAGCAGGATGGCTTTGGGCCAGCAGGAGCTTGCGGATGGCGGGTCGACGCCCCGCCCTACAGGTAGTGGATGCAGCGTGGTGCGTCGCGAGCGACGACCCTAGAAGGTTTTTCTTATGAATAGGCACGTTCTCATTGGGTGTGAAAGGTAGGGCGGCCTCGCCGCAGGCCGCCGTGGAGACTTGATCCTGCATTGCGCATTGGCGTCAACTTAAGTTCTCCATCTGGGTGACGAGTCTGTCCCATCGCTCCAAAGTGTTGCGTCTTTTGCGCTTTTCGTAGCGG
>NZ_JAENIL010000081.1 GCF_016595505.1 Pelagicoccus mobilis
GCGAACTCGTTGGTCGAGATTGACGCGATAGCTGAACAGCTCGCACTGAGGTACATGGGTTCCCATCATGACGGGAACCATCATGCTGGAACCTTCAGCCTCTCCAAGCTTGAGTTGGGAGAAACGACTGTCCTCTTGTTCTTTGGGCAACAGCCCGCAGAGCGTTGCCCTCCTGTTTTACTCCAATCCCGCCTTTTCGCGGAGGATCTTGCGAGTCGCTTTCGCGGACTCTTTGAGATCTGCTTCACTCCATGGTCCCGTGTCGCTTGCGCTTGGGTAGAGGAAGGAGCAGGTTTCGTCTTTGTCCGCTATAGACCAAGTGATCCAGCTGATCCCTCTCTCTTCCGCCCAGTCGCGCCAGACTTGCCAAGCTTCGTAGTCCATCGGACCGTCGCCTGATGCTTCCATGCCGGCTGATTCGGAGATGAAAATGGGAGCCCCTTTGCTAAGGGCGTAGTCACCGCGTTCGCGGAGGTAGTCGCCGTGGGTCGCTGCGTAGTAGTGCAGCGTGTACATGATATTGGATACGCCTTCGATTTGGTTGTCGGCGACGATGTGAAGGTCCTGGTCCCAATGCGGGTTGCCGACTAGAATGACATTGTCCGGATCGATTGCTCGGATGACGGAGATGACTTCTTCCGAGTAGGCCTTTACCTCTTCCCAGCTTTGCTTCACCGGCTCGTTGAAGATTTCGTAGATGACGTTTGGGTGGTGGCCGTACTTCTCGGCCATCTCGGCGAAGAAGGTTTTGGCCAAATCCAACTCGAGGTAGTGGGAGTGGAAATCGATGATAACGTAAATGTCGTTCTCAATCGCTCCGTCTATCACCTTGCTGATGATTTCGACCGCCTTTTCCGGCTCTTCGTTGTAGGTGAGCTCTGTTTCCTTGAAATGGATTCCCATCGCGGCCCGCACGACGTCGACACCCCAGTCGTCCTTCAGCCATTTGACCGACTCCTTGTTGTAGAAGCGCGGCCACCAGTTGTGCCATCCGTAGCTGACGCCTCGGAGCACGACGGCTTCGCCTGCCTCATTGACCAATTGGGTGCCCTCGACACGAAGAGCGGAGACCTTTGCAGGGTCTGAGTTCGATTGGTCGCAAGAGACAGTCATGACTGCGATTGTGAGTAGTAGACAAGTTGTTAGGGTTTTCATGACGGTAAGTTGAGCCGGGCAACATCTGCCTGACTTAGTGAAGCGTCAACTTCAGCAGGCCATAAGTCACGTAGGGGCTCCACTTTGGAAGGATTCTTCCAAAAGAGGGAGCTCAGAGGTCAGCTTTGCTTTCCCCAGTTGCTGCCGCGTTTTCGTCGAGGCAGGGTGGCGTTCGTTTGGAAGAGCAAACTTGAGTGAAGCAGGATTTGTCAGTCGGGGGGAGTTGAGGAGGGTGGCGTTTTGCAAATTCCGGGGACTTGCCTTTGTTGATTGGGTCCCTTTTCCAGCAGATTATAGCTTATGAAGACATTCCCTGACGGATTTCTATGGGGCACTGCCACTGCCTCCTACCAGATCGAAGGCGCTGCCGACAAAGATGGCCGTGCGCCTAGCACCTGGGATGCGTTCTCGCATACGCCAGGCCGCGTCAACAATGGCGACACAGGGGACCATGCTTGCGATCACTACCATCGCTGGGAAGAGGATATCGCCCTGATGAAGCAGATGGGAATCGGTTGTTACCGCTTTTCAATCTCATGGTCTCGCGTCATTCCAGCCGGAACCGGCGAGGTGAATGAAAAGGGCATCGAGTTCTACAACAAACTCATCGACGGGCTGCTCGCTCAAGGAATCGAGCCATGGGTGACGCTTTTTCACTGGGACCTTCCGCTTTCGCTGCAAATCGAAGAGGACGGTTTGCTGAGCCCGACGATAAAGGATCGTTTCGTCGAGTACGCCCGCGTTTGTTTCGAGCGTTTCGGAGATCGCGTGAAGAACTGGATCACGCTCAACGAACCGATGTGCAGCAGTATCCTAGGCCATGGTATCGGTGCTCATGCGCCAGGCCGCGTGTCCGAGACTGAGCCGTATGTGGCTGCTCATAACCTTTTGCGCTCTCACGCGTACATTGTGGATCTCTATCGCCGCGAGTTTCAACCAAAGCAAGGCGGCCAGATCGGGATCACCAACAACTGCGATTGGCGTGAGCCTTTGACAGACTCGATCGCCGACAAGGAAGCAGCCCAGCGTGGTCTTGAGTTCTTCCTCGGTTGGTACGCAGACCCAGTCTACTTCGGAAAATATCCCGATACGATGCTGGAGCTCGTTGGTCACAAGATGCCTAAGTTCACGGACGAGGAAGTGGCCTTGCTTCGCGGTTCTTCCGACTTCTTTGGTCTGAATCACTACACGACCATGCTTACCTCCGAGCCCGATCCAGATCGCGACGTGAAGAATCAGATCGTGCGTGGTAACGGCGGTATTTTCGACGACCAGCACATCACGCTTTCCCGAGAAGATGAATGGGAGCAGACCGACATGGGCTGGAACGTTGTTCCATGGGGGTGCCGCAAGTTGCTTGAGTGGATTGCGGAACGTTATGGCAATCCACCGATTTACATCACCGAAAATGGCTGCGCGATGCCTGGTGAAGACGACCGCGAAACTGCTCTCAATGACACTCGTCGTGTCGCGTTTTTAGAGGGCTATATCGGTGCTTGTCATGAGGCCATCCAGAACGGGGTTAACCTAAAGGGCTACATGTGCTGGAGCTTCATGGACAACTTCGAATGGGCATTTGGATACGATCGCCGCTTCGGTCTGCACTGGGTGGATTTTGAAACCGGCGAACGCCAACCGAAGGCTTCGGCAAAGTGGTATGCCGAGCTGACTAAGAACAACGGTTTCTAGTTCTCTCCAACGCCAAGATTGAAAATCTTGTGCTCGGTAGGGCTCGACCGCCGGGCGAGCCGCGTTGCTTGAATCTGCTTTTTGGCGTGCCCGGCGGTCACGCCCTACCAAAAAAAAGCGACTAGCCGAACTGGCTAGCCGCCTCCTGCTACGCGGAACTTTGGTAATCCTCGATCCCGCGTTTTAGGCCCAGAAAGGTTTAGGGCTGGAACTTGATGGGCATGCGAATGCGGACGTTTACCGCTTTGCCAGCGATTTCGCCGGGAGCCCACTGAGTTGCGGTGACCGCATCGAGCGAAGGTTGCTTGAACTCGTCGTGCGTGCTCTTGATCACTTTCGGTGAGAGGACTTTCCCTTCCTCGTTTAGTATCCACTCAACGACGACCCTGCCGGTGATCTTTTGATCATGCAGAGCTTTGGGATACTCGGGGGTAACCATCTCAATTGCTCTTGGGTGCACGTCTAGATCACTCATCGAGTAAATCTTGTCTTCGGTGCTTGCTGTTCGCGATTCGCTCGCAGTTAAGCTGGAAGAGGTTAATGCCACGAGACCCAGGAGACTCCACACCGCGAGATGCGTGAATAGTGTTTTCATTTTTGATTCCTTTTTGTTTTCGAAGGTTGTGATTTTGCGGATCCGTTTCTTGAGGGCTGCTGCACTGAAACTGGTCACCCAACGACTCGTGTAGTGAGTATTTAGTGACGCTGCTTTCACTAGGCACTTAGCGTAGTCGTGTGGTTCTTCGCCCTGGGATAGGGCAAACTCGTCACAAGCATGCTCGCTTTCGGAGCATAGCTTGTTGCGGAGCACCCATACGAGTGGGTGTAACCAAAACAATGCTACGATGACTTCGTGTAGCAGTCGCCACAGGTTGTCCTTACGACGGGCGTGGGCGATTTCGTGGCTGACGGCAGCCATCAGTTCTTTGTGCGACAGGGCGTCTAGAAACGCCGCGTTTACTATTATTCTGGGTCTAAAGTAGCCGACGAGTCCGATGGAGGAGACTCGATTGTCGATAAAAATTGGGAGTTCCTGAACCTCTTCTTTGTGGAGTCGATTCGAGGAGCCGAAGCTAAGCGTGCGATAGAATCCGATTGCTCGGGCGACTGCGAGAATAGTGAAGCCGGAGGCCCAAATCGCTAGCAAAAGAAAACTCCAGTCGCTTGGCGACTCCTGGGAAAGAGCCGAAGCTGGGCTGGCAAGGGGGGCGAAGGTCAAGTTGGCGATGGGTATCGATCGGAGCGTGTCGCTGTCGAAAACGTGAGACAGGAAGGGGCCGACTGGGACGAGGAACTTCGATAGGGCTAGTTGATAGAAGCGGAATCGGGTCTGCCCTTCTTGGAATCTGGCGATACTTACCAAAATGAGGACTCCGATTGCGAAGAGGGTGGATTCAGTGATGTGAACTGCCCAGAAATCGATGTGTGAAGAGTAGGCTGGGCTCATTGTTTCTTCTTTGACTCCTCGATGATTTTTTCGATTTCCGCGATGTCGTCCGAGGACAGTTTTCCGGATTGGGCCAGATGCGAGACGATGGGGCTCGCTGCTCCTTCAAGAAGCCCGAACAGTTCGTCTACCATCTCTCCGACGACCGATTTCCGCGAAATGGCAGGTTCGTAAATCCAAGCGTTGCCCACCTTTTTCACCCGTTTGATCGCTCCCTTGGCCTCGAGCCGGGTCACGATCGTTTGGGCCGTCGTGTACTCTGGCCTCTTGTCGTTCTGAGGCATTGCCTCGTGCGCTTCACGCAAAGTCGCCGCGCCGAGAGCCCAAAAGGACTGCATGACAAGCAGTTCGAGTTTCGAAAGTTTCGTTTCCGGCTTACTCATGAATAACAGTTGTGGTTTATAAAACTACAAACGTGGTTTAGTGCAAGTCAAATGTCGGATTATCACTCGAGCTCGAAGCGCTTTGGGATGAAGAGACCGGCGGGAGCCGGTCCCTTAGCGGTGTCGATTAGAAATCGGAGCTTAGGCGCGCCCAGAGTGTACGACCGGGTTCATTGATGCGTGTGGTTTGAGTGTAACCGTTGATCATTGATCCCGCTCTGCTGATATGCTCGGCGTAGGTTTCGTCGAAGAGGTTGTCGATCCCGGCTGCGAATCCCCAGTATTCATTGAAGCGATACGAACCGTGAAGAGAGAAGACGGCGAAGCCATCTGTGGGGCCGATGTCCTGTCCGACTATATTGCCTTGTTTGGAGGCGTAACGATTCTGTTCGGCGACAAATCGGGCGATGTAGCCGAAGGACCAGTCTTGCCTGCGGCGTCCACCTTCGAATGTGAACTCCATAGGCGATATTTGAGCGAGGGGGAGTTGATTGGTGTCGTTCGTGCCGTGTGTGTATGCGAGAGCGCCGCTTGTATACCAACCTAGATCGTTTTGATACGAGAGCTTTGCTTCTCCGCCCCAGGTCGTGGCTTCGATATTCCTTACTACGGTGGCAGACCGGTTCATCATGCCTGAGGGTTTTTCGTAGCCTGATTCGACGAGGATGAAATCTTGATGGTCCGCAATGAAGAGGGAAGTGCTCAACTCAAGATCACTCCAGTGGCTAATACTGCCGATGTCGATTTGAGTGACGATTTCTGGGTCGGTATCGAATGAACTGATACTGCTTGTGCTCTCTTTATTGAAGAGCTCCCAATAGTCAGGAAAGCGTTGCGAATGTCCTAGGCCGGCGTGTAGCGAGGTGTTGCTGTTGGGCAACTCCCGCTCGAATCGGAGGAAACTGCTGGCGAGGGTTTCGCTGCGATCTTGGCCGGATGTAGGATTTGGCAGCATGGCTGGATTCATCATGCCGATGCGGATCATTTTGCGTTTGTCTGTAGCGTTCCAAAAGTCGACTCGACCTCCAAAGACGAGGGTATCGTTCTCCGAGAGGTTGTATTCGAATTCTCCGAACAGACCTGCTTGGTCGAAGGTCGCATCTTCGACTCGAACGAGGCTCTTGTAGCCAGAGACTGCTGGCCCCATGGCTTTGCGGATGCTGTGCTCGTTCGACTGGGTGTCGAAGCCGACTGTGGATTCGAGTTTATGCCACGGTGCGAGTTCGGCTTTGATGGAGGCTCCGGTAGTGAGGCGGTCTGGGTTGGAGACCATGGGCATAGCCAGCATCTTGGTAGGCATGAAGTCGCGGAGTGTGAAGTTGTCCATCACGTGGTCGACGTAGTTGTAATACGCCTGCGCATCGACGCTATTCACTATGCCTTCAAGCTGGTTCGCTCTGTAGCGGAGTTTGTGTGAGGAGCGCTCGAATGCGACTCCGTCCATTCCTCGGTCCGCATAGGCTGCTTGGCCGTCACTGAGAGCTGCACTGTATTCGAGGACAGAGGTGTCATTGGGTGTCCACCCGATGGCGGCTTGGGTATTCCAACGCTCGTATTCAGAATTGTATACGTTTTCGTCGCCGTCTTGATAGTCACCGGCTTCCGACCATGAGCCATGCAGGAGAGCGTAGAGGGAATTGTTTCCTGCGAGCGCTTCTGCAGATAAGTCGCGACGGCCGTAGCTGGCTATGTTCGAAGTGAGTTTAAAGCTGCTGCTTGGATTGGCGAAGCGAGGAACGTTTCGTTCGAAGAGGACGACTCCTGCACTCGAGCCTGGTCCATGCTGTACGCTTTGCGGCCCTTTGAGAAGGGTCACTTGGTCGAAGGAGGAAGGGAAAATGTAGGCGGTGGGTGGATCCATTCGTTGACCGCAGCCACCGAGTGTACAGGTGCCATCCACAAGAATCGGGAGGCGCGAACCTGCCATTCCTCGGAAAGTGGGATCGCCGTCTGTGCCGCCCTTGCGGATAACCGTGAGACCCGCGATGTGTTTGAGGGCGTCGGCCCCGTCGTTGGCTGGAAGAGGTTGGATTGCTAGGGTCGGGTCGAAGGAGATTTCTCCGGGCGTTTGAGAGTCAGCCGATGTGACAACGAGTGGATCTAGGTCCACGGTTGGGGCCGTTTTGTTTTCTTGAGAGAGACCCTGTGGTCCTGATGCGAGTAGTGAGAGTGCGAGAAGGCACGTGTTTGTGTTATTCATGTTAATGAGATCAGATATTTGGGCACAGCTCCGCAGGGGGAGTTGTGCTGTTTTGCTTCGTTGATGCCCGAGACGATGCTCACTTCGGGAAGTGGCAGTCTGGGTGCGGTTTTAGGGCGGGGCTTTAGGCGAAGCGAGGAGGCGGCGGATCCGTCTCCAGGATGATCTCTTGGTGCTGCTTTTCGGACAGAGCACCGTAACCGGAAAAAGTGTTTGGGGGAGTCTGGACCCTTGCTTCAGACGCGTTCTGGTGAAGGAGCGGTTTCGAGTCGCTGAGGGAAAGGGCAACGCTCTCGTTCATGCAGTCGCGAAACTCTTTTGAGAATTCGCAAATTCCGCACAACTCCTCTCCGGAGAAAGTGAGTTCAATGGCTTGAAGCGTTGGCATGGCCTTGTTGTAGGCATCGAACATTTTGCCCCAGGCGTAGGTTTGGATCGCGGCCGTATGAATTCCGTTGGCCATGAGAATGGTGAGAAAGCAGACGAGCGCTCCAAGCTGCGTCATTCGCTGCTTCAAAATTGTCGGCCTCCTGTTGGCCCGATTTTGTTCGATCACCATCCTGCCTTTGTCCGAGAGCTGTTTAGTGGAGTCAATGAAGCATTTTGAGCCAAGGCTAGCTGGTACTAAAACGGTCGGATATTTGGACAAATTCGTGAGTAGAGTTCATAAGAGTCAAAGATATGTATCAAAAGCTGTGCTTAAATGCACAAGTGGCCGAGACACGTTGACTTGGAGGGAGGCAATCCCTTTGGCTGAGGGCGTTTTTGAAGTGTGCCGCCCCTATCTACCCTAGGAACTTGGGAAGTTCATGTCCTAAGGAGCAGGCGCGTTAGCATCTAATCCAAGGCAGAAATTGAATATACAAGGTAAAGGAACAGAGGGGAATACCTTCGACGCCATCGTAATTGGCTCTGGGATCAGTGGTGGTTGGGCCGCCAAGGAGCTTGCAGAAAAGGGGCTCAAGACGCTCGTGCTGGAGCGTGGTCGTGACGTGAAGCATGGCGAGTACCCGACGGCTATGATGGAGTCTTTCGAATTCGAAGGGCGCGGTCAGGTATCCAAGGAAAGTAAGGAACGGCAGGCGAAGCAGGGACGTACCGGCTACACGACTCATCCGCAGTGCGCCCATTGGTTCGTGGACGATGTCGACCATCCGTATAGCGAGACGAAGCGTTTCGACTGGATGCGTGGCTACCACACCGGCGGACGCTCTCTGCTCTGGGGGCGTCAGTCCTATCGGCTCGGTGAAGTCGATTTTGAGGCTAACGCCAAGGACGGATTTGGCTGTGACTGGCCGATCCGCTACAAGGACATCGCTCCGTGGTACGACTATGTTGAGGACTTTGCGGGGATCAGCGGCAAAGCGGAAGGGCTACATCAATTGCCGGACGGGAAATTCCTCCCGCCGTGGGACATGAATTGCGTTGAGGAACACACGGCTCGAAAGATTCGCGAAACCTTCTCTGATCGTATCATGACGATCGGCCGTACCACGAACCTAACGGTACCTCACAAAGGCCGCGGACCGTGCCAAGCGCGTAACCGCTGTATTCGCGGTTGTCCGTACGCTGGCTACTTCAGCAGTAACTCCGCGACTTTGCCGGCTGGCTTTGCAACCGGAAACCTGTCGCTACGACCTTTCTCCATCGCGAGCGAAATCCTTTACGATAAGGAGAAGGGCAAGGCGATCGGAGTGCGGGTCATCGATGCAGAGACGAGCGAGGCCATCGACTACTTCGCGAAGGTGATTTTCTGCTGCGCGTCTGCAGTGGCGTCGACCTACATTCTCATGAACTCCAAGTCGGACCGTTTCCCGGAAGGGCTTGGCAACGACAGTGGAGAGCTCGGGCACAACCTCATGGATCACCACTTCAAGGTGGGCGCGAGCGGCATCATCGATGGCTTCGAAGACAAGTACTACACCGGCCGCCGTCCGAACGGGATCTATATCCCGC
Source organism: Pelagicoccus mobilis (assembly GCF_016595505.1). Classification (GTDB taxonomy): domain Bacteria; phylum Verrucomicrobiota; class Verrucomicrobiia; order Opitutales; family Opitutaceae; genus Pelagicoccus; species Pelagicoccus mobilis. The sequence goes on from NZ_JAENIL010000081.1 coordinate 8,831, forward strand.
GTTTCCGAAACGTGAGCAAGGAGACGGAGCGAAAAGACTTCGTTCGCGGATATGGTTACCAAGGTGGAGCGAGTCGCTTGAATTGGGCCCGAGGAATCGCGGAGTTCGATCGCCTCGGCGAAGACTTCAAGGCGGACATGATCGCTCCTGGCCCATGGCGCATGGGAATCGGGGCGTGGGGTGAGCACTTGCCTTACCACGACAACAAGATGACCCTCGACTACAAGAATACCGATAAGTGGGGGCTTCCGACCATCAACTTCGATGCGGACTACAAGGAGAACGAGATGGCCATGCGCAAAGACGCTCAGGCCTCTGCGATCGAGATGCTCGAAGCGGCTGGCTTCAAGAATGTGCAAGGGTTCGATACTGGTTCCGCGCCAGGACAATGTATCCACGAAATGGGAACGGCTCGTATGGGCCGGGATCCAAAGACATCGGTGCTCAATGGCTTTAACCAAGTTCACGCATCGCCAAACGTATTCGTGACAGATGGTGCCTGTATGACCTCGTCTGCCTGCCAAAACCCATCGCTTACCTACATGGCTTTGACCGCTCGCGCTGCGGACCATGCGGTTAAGGAACTGAAGAAAGGAAACCTTTAAGATGAATCTTTCCCCAAGAGAACAGGAGAACGAATCTGGAATCAATCGTCGCGAAGCGATCAAACGTGCTGCCTTGATGCTCGGCGCTGCCGTATCGGCATCCACTTTTGCCGGCTGCATGGGAGCTGATCGCCCGGCGGCGGGATCGGGTTCAATTTCGCTCAGCAATACGCAGGCGGGAATCGTGAAAGCTGCGGCCGATCTCATTTTGCCCAAGACCGATACACCTGGCGCCCTTGATGTAGGAGTCCCCGAGTTTATCGATCTGTGCTATGGCAAGTACATGAGCGCGGAAGAGAAGCAGGATTTCGACAAGGGGCTCGCTGCCTTCGAAAAGGCAGGCTTCCTGAAAGCCGATGCCTCGGCTCAGATTCAGTTGCTTAAGAACGTGGACAAGAAATCCCGGAAGTTCGTGAGACATCTGCGCGAGCTGACCATCGTCGGCTATTTCACCGCTGAGGAAGTCGCCAAGAACGTGCTCCGATTCGATCCAGTTCCCGGCAAGTACGTCGGCTGCGTCCCGATTTCCGAGACCGGCAACGTGCTCATGAGCGAGCCACGGTAAAGTAGGAGGGCAATGTGTCTTCGCTGTGCTCGAGTGTCGCCCCTGGCTCGGAACCGTCATTGCCTTGCTTCCCACCACCTCATACACAAGCGCTGAGTTTTTCTGGTCTCGCTGAAGTGGGATTCTAGAAGTCGGGTTTCCATTTTCCGAACTTCTGACAGAATACCGCTATGTACCCGAAAAACTCCTTCGAAGACTCCTCCGCTTGGGCGGAAGGCATCCTTTCGCAAATGACCCTCGACGAAAAGTGCGACTACGTCGGGGGCGAGGATATCTTCTATACCAAGGCGATAGAGCGGCTCGGTATCAAGCGGGTCATGATGAGCGATGCGACTGCTGGCATCCACCTGCGCGATCGTTTCAACGAATTCACCTACCAGAATGCGATCGAGAAATCGACCGCCTTCCCGTGCCCGCTCCAACTCTCCGCTACCTGGAACCCAGAGCTTTCCGAGCAGTTCGCCAAGGGCGTCGCTGAAGAAGCCCTCGCAGCAGGGATCGGCATCCTCTTAGGACCAGGTTTCAATATCTACCGTCAGTCTCAGTGCGGCCGAAACTTCGAGTACTTCGGCGAAGATCCGTTCCTCACTTCCCGCATGATCGAGACCTACATCAAAGGGGCTCAGGACACCGGGGTGGTGGCTACCATCAAGCACTTCGTCGCCAACAACACCGACTACTTCCGTCGCAAGAGCAACTCGGTCATCGACGAGCGCACGCTTAACGAAATCTACATGCCGGCCTTCAAAGCGGGAATCGAAGCTGGTGTCCTTGCCGCCATGACCTCCTATAACCTCGTTAACGGCGAGTGGGCAGGCCAGAGCGAAGAAGTCATTAAAAAGCTACTACGCGAACACCTTGGTTTCAAATGGCTCGTCATGACCGACTGGTGGTCGGTCTTCGATGGGGCTAAGGTCGCCAAGTCCGGGCAAGATCTGGAAATGCCCGCTTGTCTGGCAACCATCGGGCTTGCCGATAAGGTGCGGGCTGGTGAAGTCGAAGAGGCAGATGTGGACCGAATGGTGAAGAGCATCCTTACCACGCTCAAGTCGATGGAACTCTTTGATCTCGAACCACGCGAAGATCTCGTCGCCAACTTCCCAATACACGAAGAGGTCGCTCTACAAACCGCTCGTGAAGGGACGGTCTTGCTTCGCAACGAGAAGAACATCCTCCCGCTAGCTGGAGACGAAGAGATCCTTCTGATCGGTGACTTCATCGAGAACAAAGCGCATGGCGGAGGCTCTGCTCGAGTGGACGGCTACGACACCGTGCAGTTGTTGGATGCTCTCAAGGCTGAATTCGGCGAACGCATCGCATTTGAAAAAGCCCCGTCCTGGGATCGTATCGCGTCAGCGAAACGAGTCATCCTCAGCGTCGGTACCATGGATAGCGAAGGCTGGGACCGTCCCTTCGAGCTGAAGGATTTCGACGAAAGCTTCATTCGCAAAGTGGTCGAGCTCAACGAGAACGTCGTTATCCTCGTGCACAGCGGTTCCGGTATTCGCATGACGGACTGGAATGATAAAGCCGCAGCGATCCTTTACTGCTGGTACAATGGTCAGAACGGCCACACCGCAGTGGCGGAAATCCTCTCCGGCAAGACGAACCCATCCGGTAAACTCCCAATCACCATAGAGAAGGACTTCGCCGACAGCGTGGACCCCGACTACGTGCCCGAAGGCGAACACCTCTACAGTAGCTGGAACGACGAGTGGGAAGCCGCACGCGAAAAGTATGACGTTAACTACGACGAAGGTATATTCGGTGGCTACCGTTGGTACGAGAGCAAGGAGATCGCTCCGCTCTATCCATTCGGACACGGCCTTTCGTATACGAAATTTGAATACTCAGATATCGATGTGTCGCAAAGCGAGTTCTCAGCCGACGATACCATCGAAGTCAGCTTCTCCGTTAAGAACGTCGGCGAGCAATCCGGAGCTGAGATTGCCCAGCTTTATGTCCGCGACGAGGAATCTTCACTGCCACGCCCAATCAAGGAGTTGAAAGGTTTCCGGAAAGTGGAGCTCGCCGCCGGAGAATCGAAAACGGTTACGCTCTCGCTCGATCGTGCCGCTTTCAGTTTTTGGTCTCCTGATCAAAAGGGCTGGGTTGCTGAAGCGGGTGAGTTTGAATTGATCGTGGGCGCTTCCAGCACGGATATCCGATTGAGTCGCAAAGTAATCCTAAGTTAGGGCGTGACGGCCCGGCACGCCGCATAGCAAGATTCCTGCAATGCGGTCCGCCACGGCGGTCGGACCCTACCTATTTCAGCCTCTCCAGCTCCTCCCTCAACGCTTGGGCATTTTTCAGATTGGATCGATAGGCCACATCGAATATGTCTCCGAGCAGAGGAACGGATCCAAGCAGCATGTCGAACAACTGTCGGCCGATCATGAGCAGCAGTGTGCGTTTCGAAACGCCATGCCGCCAGCCGACGATCAGGAAGTAGACGAGTGGCAACGCTGTCACCGAGTCGCCAACTCCTGGAATCAAACCAACTAAGGCATCCCAACCGAAGGTAATCTTAGTCCCCGGAATCCGAAACGCCGAGTCCATCAGTTTCGCAATCTGATCGACAGCTTTAAGGTCTTTTTCGAGTTGGGAGGGCATGCGGTTTCTTGAGTCGGAGGTACGGCTGTCGGGGCGAGAAATGCCGATACGGCAATACGAATTATTCTTTGAGGATGCTTCGTCTAAATAGCTTCTGAGGAAAAATGCAAAAATCTTGTCACCTCTATTCCGCGGTTGGGCACTTGCTAGCATAGAAACAAAACAAATCTTTAAAACGCTCAACCATCCAAAATCATGACGCTCGTAATTGCTTATTCCGTTTTAGTTCTCGCAACCCTTGTCTGTACTTTAATTTCCGATACAGAGACTGCAGGCGGTTATTGATACCGATAAATAGTTTAATCCAAAGAGCTCAGATGTATTCGCATCGAGCTCTTTTTTTTTGTTCATTACTAAATTCAGTAGAAATAAGCATCGGCCTGATGGTGGAACGGCCGCTCCGCGGGCGTTGGCTCTTAATAGTCACCCGCGGAGCGGCTGACCCACCCGAGCGTCCCTTTCCCCAGCTGCCAAAATCAAGTTGCTTCCAATGTATTAGCTGATGAGCTTTTTTGGTCTTTCTCTTTTCTGAAATGAGGTTAGCTCATGCGTCATGAGCATTGAGCGACAAGAAACCAAGAAGCGCATGAGCCGAATCGTCATTCATAATGACACCGTTTATTTATGCGGGCAGGTCTGCAAGGATGCCACGAAAGGCATCGTCGAACAGACGGAGACGATGCTCGAGAAAGTAGATGAGCTTCTGCTTCAGTCTGGATCGGACCGTGAGCATATGTTGTCCGCGACTGTTTATGTGCGAGATATGAAAGATTTCGCCGCCATGAATGAAGTTTGGGACGCCTGGGTCCCAGAGGGCCATGCCCCAGCTCGCGCGTGCGTGGAAGCAAGAATGGCACGCCCAGAACTGCTAGTAGAGATCTCCGTGATCGCCGCGGTTAAACGGTAGTGTTCTTGTACTGTAATTTCGGAAACAGAAATTAGCCGAAGTTACGAGCAGACGCTTTCCCACTTTAGCCCGAACTTAGCTAGGTATTTGCGGAGTCGGTCGGAGTCGTTGCTGGTCTTTTTGTTGAGGCGGGAGATGGCGAAGAGTTTGCGGCCGGCTTCGGATAGGTTTCGCGATTCGCGGCAGGTGCGGATGACTTGAGCGAGCTGTGGTTTGTCGAAGGGATCAATCGAGGAGGCCTCCGCATCGAGAACCTCTTCGAGGATGAGATCGTCCGCTTGTTCTTGCTTCGTGCCTTTCCAGCTTTTTTGCAGGCGGGAGATTTCGGACTCAACGATCTCCAAGTTGATGCGTCGAGTGCCGGCGAGCGTAGCCATGCGGGTGACACTTGCATTCAGGTCGCGGAAGTTTCCTGTCCATTTGGACTCGGGATTGGTGGCGAAGCTCTCGTAGGCCCGTTTTGCTTCTTTGTTGAAGATGGCCTGGCGGCCGTGGTCTTCGGCGTATCGGGAAAGTTCGTACGCGATGTTCGGTTCGATGTCTTCCTTACGGTCGCTGAGACCCGGTAATTGGTAGGACCAGAGGTTAATGCGGGCGAGGAGATCTTCCCGAAAATTTCCTTTGGCGACCTCTTCAGAGAGGTCTCGATTAGTGCCGGAAATGAGGGTAAAATCGCTTTCGGTTTCCTGGTCGGAACCGAGTGGTAGGAATCGCTTCTCCTCGATGGCCCGCAAGAGCATGGCTTGTTCGTCGAGACCGAGCTCTCCGATTTCGTCTAAGAACAGTACGCCTTTGTTGGCGGATTTTAGGAGGCCGCCGCGGTCGTCTAGGGCTCCGGTGAAAGATCCCTTCTTGTGTCCAAAAAGTGCTGACATGGCGGCGTCGCCGCGGAGGGTGGCACAATTCACTTCGACGAACGCTCCGGAAACGCCACGCTTGGAGCGTTTCACTTCGTAGATGCGGCGAGCGAGCTGGGACTTGCCTGCTCCGGTGGGGCCGGTGATCAGGATGGGGTGGGGCGAGCGGATGGCGACTTGCTCGATCTCCCGGATCATCGCGTTGAAGGATTTGTTACGCGTAGCGATGCCGGACTTGAGCTGGGTTTCGACATCTTGTTTTTCAATCTCGAAGCGGGCGGCGAGCTGATCGTAACGGGAGAGGTCGAGATCTATAATGCGGTAGTCGCCTGGATTTCCGACGCCTGCTCGCTTAGGAGGGGAGGTCTGGATGAGGCGAGCTGGGAGGCGGCGTGACTCCGCGAGCAAGAACAAACAAATCTGACACACATGTGTCCCGGTGGTGATATGAACAATGTAGTCCTCGTTGTCGGTATCGAAGGGGTAATTGGCCGCGAAGTCGTAGAGGGCTCCGTAGACGCTCTCCAAATCCCAAGGGTCGCCCATGTTGACCTCGTGTTGGTTGACCTCCGTCTCGGGGGAAACTGAGGTCATGTCCTCGGATACTGTTTTCGCGAGTTTGGCGAACCTCGGCTCGTAGAGCAGCTCGAAACGATCGATGAGCAAGTCCTCCTGCTGGAGAAGTGAGACGGTGGGGCGCCAACGATCCCATCGTTTGTGGGGCTCAAAGGAATCAAGCTGAACTCCTAGAATGCCTATCGAAACAAGCTTCTTCATTGGAAGAATATTGAATAGATAGATAGAAAATATTCTAGGATAAATTGAAATCCGAGGTCGCCTAAATCGGCCCGAATTTCTGGAGAGGGATTTTTATCTTTTTTAAAACGTTAATAGATAGATAGTTGAGGTTGTTTTAGATGCAGGAAAAACGTCTTGGCACGTGTCGTGTTAATAGGAGGTCAAGTTCAGCAAAACGCTGGAATGCAACTCATCCAAAAGGAGAACGATACAAATGGCTAACAAGACACTATTCCAAACAGTACGAGGAGCTTTGATCCCTGCCGCCGGTACGGAAAACAAGGCTGGTGGAGTCGCCTATAAGCGCAGCTCGAAGCAAGCTCTTGCTCATTACGTCGCTACCGGTTGTCTAAACCAGTCGTTCTACGCTTCCGCTGATGAGCAGTTGGATAAGATAATCAGTTTGTGCAAGGACGTCGAGAGTGGCTATATCGCTCGGCTTGCCATCTACGCTCGCAACTCGTCCTACATGAAGGATACGCCTGCGTTATTGTGTGCGGTTCTGAGCCTTCGCGACTCGCAGTTGTTCGATCGAGTGGCCTTCAAGGTTCTCGATAGCGCTAAGATGATTCGGACGTTCGTACAGATTATGCGTTCAGGAGCAGTGGGTCGGAAGTCTCTTGGATCTCGTCCTAAGCGATTCATCCAAGAGTGGTTGTTCAACCTTTCTGACGATCAGCTGTTTCGAGCTTCGGTAGGCCAGTCTCCATCGATCGCAGACATCATCAAAATGGTGCATCCACGTCCTCGTGACGCGAACCGCGCTGCTTTGTATGCGTATTTGATCGGTCGTGACTACGATGCTGAATCTCTTCCTGCCTTGGCTGCCGAATACGAAACGTTCAAGGAGCGAGCCCTAAACGGCCCTAATCCCCCTTCTCTCAAGAAGGCGATTCGTATGTATCGAAAGTCAAAGGACAGTGTAGTTTCTAAGCACGTACCAGACGTACCATTCCAATTGCTGACGGCATTGCCGATTGGTTTCCAGGAATGGGCAGCGATTGCAAGCAACGCGCCTTGGCATATGACTCGAATGAATCTGAATACGTTTCAACGTCACGGCTTGTTCGAAAGTTCAGAGATTGTAGATTTGATCGCGGAGCGTTTACGGAATGCGAAGTTGATTCGCCGTTCCCGAGTGTTTCCTTATCAGTTGCTCGCTGCTTTCAAGAATGCGGAATCGTCGATCCCACGTAAGATCAAGAATGCGTTGCAAGACGCGCTCGAGATCGCGGTGGAAAACGTACCATCCGTTTCTGGAAAGGTTGTAATCTGCCCAGATTCATCAGGTTCGATGCATAGCCCAGTGACGGGATACCGAAAGGGTTCGTCTTCTGCGGTTAAGTGCGTGGATGTAGCAGCCCTCGTGGCAGCAGCGTTCCTTCGCAAGAATCAGGATGCTCAGGTCTTGCCATTCATGGAAAAGGTGATCGATGTCGACTTGAACGCTCGCGACAGCGTGATGACCAATGCGAAGATTCTATCGAATCTTGGATACGGCGGTACTAACTGCTCTGCTCCACTGGTTCAATTGAATCAACGCGGCGAAACACCTGATCTGGTTGTTTTCGTGTCGGACAATGAGTCGTGGGTTGATAGCGGCAACGCTCGTCAAGGTACGGCTGTGATGCGCGAGTGGGAGAAGCTTAAGACACGTAACCCTTCCGCGAAGCTAGTTTGTATCGATATACAACCTGGCGAAACGCAACAGGCAACGACACGACGCGATATTCTGAATATCGGAGGATTCTCGGATTCTGTGTTCTCCACGATAGCGGACTTCGCGAACAACCCGATTGATCGAGATCATTGGATCAAGGTCATCGAAGCTGTCGAAATACCATAAAAGTTAACGAGGTAGGGACTGACGGCCCGGCATTCCGCAGCCGGTCCGCCCGGCGGTCGGACCCTACCTTCAAAATCTGTTCTTCATATTTCTTACGTCTCTGCGAATGCAGATAGGACTACATCGGCTTATGGGAGTTCGAATCTCCCCGGTTGGTTGGGGTTTCCTAATCAACTGAAAACGTCCTCTCTAGATTTGTCGCAGTTCTTGTATTCAACTTTAAACTATTTTCATCGTGCGAATGCCGAAATGACTACATGCTTTAGGTGCAGCGGGTCGTGGGTTCGAGTCCCACCGCGCCGACCATTTACCGGCGCGTAGCTCAGTGGTAGAGCAGCTTAAATTGTCATTTCAAAATTAGTCGCACGATCTTCTTTACAGGATCTATCTCTTCACGCGAATGCAGATGGGACTACATTCATTAACCTATTGGTTGCAGGTTCGAGTCCTGCCGTCGCCTACATTGGTCGGCGTAGCTCAATTGGGTAGAGCAGTAGCAAACGTCTCATCGATTCCTTGTCGCGTGATCAGAGCATGATCCATGATTTTAATGCTAACCTCATGCTACGATGAAAATTCAGCTTTCGAGAAAAGTCCTCAAGAGAAAGAGGGCAGAGAAAAAGGAACGAAGACGGCTTTCTGCTTTGGCTAAGGCGGGACGCTTGGTAGCAGGGGTAGAAATCCCTCCGGGCGTTTTGGCTGCCGATCCGTTTCGTCAAGTCTATGGAGGTCAGTACGCGGTAAAATACTACTACAAAGATATTAGCTATCAATGCAGTGGCTGTGGGAAACATGGCACTTGGTCCGCTGAACAGCAGAAACGATACTTCGAAGAACAAAAAGGAAACATTTTCAATGAGCCAAAGTGGTGCCATAGGTGTCACCGGAAGCGAATGTTGGCACGCTACGGTCCGAAAGAGACACAATGAATTTGCCCTCATTTAATCACGCTATTTCAACCTATTAATCCCAAATCACTCTGCAGCGAATGCTGACGGAACTACATATCGGCATACTATAAAGTAAAGGGTTCGAGTCCCTTCTGTTTCGTTTCACTTAGTCGCTGCATCCAAATTTCAATTACTACAATGACAACAATCAACATAGATGGTTCTCTAGGCGAGGGCGGTGGACAGGTGCTTCGAAGCTCATTGAGCTTATCGATGATCACGGGTCAGCCGTTCCGCATTGAGAAGATTCGTGCCAAGCGTGCGAAACCAGGCTTGATGCGACAGCATCTGACCTGCGTGCGAGCGGCTGCGGAGATCTGCGGAGCCAAAGTGGAGGGAGCAGAGCTGAAGTCTCAAGAGCTGAGCTTTGTGCCCGGTAAGGTAAAGACTGGTGAATACAGCTTTGCAGTGGGAACTGCGGGCAGCACATCGCTTGTTTTCCAGACCGTGTTCCTTCCTCTATTGCTCGCAGATGGCGAATCAATCGTTCAATTCGAAGGGGGTACGCACAACAGTAAGGCACCTAGCTTTGACTACATCTCCGAGGTCTTTATGCCCGTCGTGCGACGTATGGGGGCGGAGGCTGAGCTCGAGTTAGTGCGAGCTGGATTCTACCCAGCTGGCCAAGGTCAGTTCGTGGCGGAGATTGGATCTGTAGATTCTCTCAAACCGATTGAGCTGTTGCGGCGTGGAGGGCTGAAGTCTCGCTTGGCAGTCGCTGGCTTGTGCAATCTCGAGGAGCGAATCGGTAAACGTGAGCTATCGGAGCTTTCAAAGGTGTTGGATTTGAATCTCAAAGAGATGAACGTCCACCACTATGAAGGGGCGGCTGGCGCGGGTAACGTGCTTTCGATGGCTTACGAGTTCGATGAACTGACTGAGATCTTCACTGGTTTTGGCGAGAAGGGCGTAACGGCTGAGTTCGTAGCCAAACAGGTTGCGAAAGAAGCGGCTCGGTACGCAAAGGAAGAAGCCCCGGTGGGCGACTACCTCGCTGATCAATTGCTGCTTCCCTTCGCTCTTGTTGGAGGTGGACGCTTTAGGACGCTGGCATTGAGTCAGCATTTTCTGACAAACAAAGATATTATAGAGAAATTTCTCGATGTTGAGATCGAGACCACACGGGAGAGCCGACTCTCCTGGCTGGTCGAGATCAAAACCAAATGAGTTGTAACCATGCAACCAATACATGAACTACTGAGCCGAATTCGCTGGGACGAAGCGTTCGGGAATGGCGACTTTGAAGTCGCTTACCTCGAACGCGGCCAGGCAACGCTCGAAAGAGTGAGCCTGGAGAACGTCGAATTCGAAAAAGGAAACTCCTTTTCCTTTACTGCTCTCTGTGGGGACAAACAAGAACACGACATCCCCTTCCATCGAGTACGAGAAGTGTACAAGAACGGAGAGCTTATCTGGAAGAGACCAGACCCTCAGGAGTGAGAGAGCGATTGCTCTCAAAAAGAAAAGATGAAGAACAAAGATTTAATTGAGATAGGAATCCCAGCTGGAGAGCCAGCTCGGGTGGCAATGGAAATAGTTAAGCAGCTAGCGATCGGTGGAAAGCGTGCGTCGGATATGAAGTTGATTCTGTCCGCCGTTGTTCAGAAGCCGAGCGACTTTCTGGAGGATGCGATCCTTGGCGACCTAGCGGAAAAGCTGGCCGGAAAGCGTTACATCGCTCGCGAAACGCCTGCTCCCTACCGTCAGTGGGGAGCGGACCTAGAGGACAAGTCCATTCAGCAAATGTTGAATGGATGTAGTCTGCCGGTTGCGGAACGAGGTGCGCTGATGCCGGATGCTCACCCAGGCTACGGTCTACCGATCGGCGGCGTGTTGGCGACTAACAACGCTGTGATTCCGTACGCCGTCGGAGTGGACATCGCATGCCGAATGAAGCTGAGCGTATTCGATATTCCAGTGAAGCGTCTGCTTCGTGACGAAGGAAATGGTCGTTTCACGGGAGCTCTGAATACGGAGACCAAGTTTGGTGTGGGCGGTTTCTTCAAGGAGAAGCGCTTGCACGACGTTATGGATCGTGATTGGTCGGTTTCGCCGATCACGCAGCAAAACAAGGACAAGGCTTGGAAGCAGCTCGGAACCAGCGGAAGCGGTAACCACTTCGTAGAGTTTGGTGAGATCGAGATAACGGATACGTCACTCGGCGTGGAACCAGGTACCTATGTGGCTTTGATGAGCCATAGCGGTAGCCGTGGAACCGGCGCGAACGTGGCGGCTCATTACTCTAAGCTGGCTCGCGAGAGCCATCCGGAGCTTCCGAAGGATCTGCAGCATCTAGCGTGGCTGGATCTCGATTCCGAAGCCGGTCAGGAATACTGGCAGGCGATGGAGTTGATGGGTCACTACGCGGCAGCCAACCACGCCTGTATCCATAAACATGTAGCAGAGAATCTTGGCCTTGAGCCGATCCTCGACGTGGAGAATCACCATAACTTCGCGTGGAAGGAAAAGCACGACGGCAAGGAAGTCATCGTTCACCGAAAGGGAGCGACGCCAGCAGGCGAAGGCGTGCTGGGAGTGATCCCAGGTTCGATGGCGAGTCCGGCTTACGTGGTGCGTGGAAAGGGTAATGCGGAATCTCTAAACTCGGCCTCCCATGGAGCAGGTCGGGTAATGAGCCGTAAGCAAGCTGCCTCCAAGCTGAACTGGAAGGACGCGAACAAGCTCCTGAAGGATCGCGGAGTCCGCTTATTGTCGGCAGGCATCGACGAAGTGCCGAACGTCTACAAGGACATCGACGAAGTCATGGCCGCCCAGTCAGACCTCGTTGAACCACTCGCCCGCTTCTTCCCTCGCTTGGTGAAGATGGCTCCTGCGGGAGAGCGACCGGAAGACTAATCCCCAGCCAGTTGGCGTCCATTTGAGCATTAGCTCGTTTAGTGGGGCCCAGCTGGCTTTTTCTTTGGTGCCGGCGGGGAGGGAGTCGGCGACTGATTGGGGTGAGTTTTCAGAACAACTTCACTCGAGTCCGAGAAGCTCCCTGACTTCTCCGTGGCCCATGACTGGATTGAATAGGCGGTAGTTACCAGTATCCTTGCGTATTCGCCCTGCGATGACAGAGGGGTGAATCATGCGCCGTTTAGACTCTTGGCGAACTGATGCTAGGTCTGTGCAACGAAGCAAGATCTCCGGCCATTCGGTTTCTGGGATGAATGCCTCTAGCGCAAACCTGTCTGCTTCTTCCTCTTTTGGCTGATGTGATTCTTTGTCTAGCTCTACATCGATTTTGTCTCCGTCCTGCTTCAGGTGGAGATGGACGTGCGCTAGTTCGTGAAACAAGCAGAACCAAAAATTGTCGAGACGGTTGTACCGAATGGTTAATGCAATAACTGGCCTTCCTGCGGGACCATTGAGGGCTGCTCCGTCAAGGTAAGTTCTTGGGAGGCTGTCCTCGAATACTACCGCTATACCGCGATCTCTCAGTGCGTCTACTGCGAGTCTAGGACCCTCTTTCTGAGAGCTAAGAAGAGCTAGTTGCTTGGCAAACGAAGCATCGACTAAGCTAGGTAGATATGGAGGCAGCGATTCAACTTGTTCAGCGGCTTGTCGCAATACTTGGGCTTTCCAGGCGTGTAGCGCGAACTCGTCGTAGACTTTCCGTTTGTCATTTCGTTGCCGTAGTAATGCTGGAATCGCTTGTACTTCACCGGCTCCTTGAAACAAGTCATCCAGTACTGCCGAAGCATTTTTCTTAAACTCTCGCAGATCTTTGAAGAGTCCTTTGGGTTTGTACCAGCGGTTGTAAATTTCTTTGAGGGGGTATTCCTCGACGGGAATCGCTTCGGTTGCCAGTGGTTCTGCCTTTCCGAGTAAGATGTCTCCAGGGATTCCTAGTTCGGTTGAAAGCCGTCTCATCATAGATACCGATAGAGGCCGTTTCCGGTTCAACACTTCCGATACCTTGGATTTGCTTCCGAGGAATGGAATCAAGTCGTTTGGCGATAGTCCCTGCTGTTCCATGCGAAACTTTATAGCTTCGATTGGGTCCGGTAGCTCGCGATCAAAGTGATCCTTTTCATAGGACTCGATCAAAAATGCGAGTAACTCAAGTTCATCTTCTTCAGGTGAATCAGATGTAGGATTTGCATCCATCAAGGAGGACAAACGCTCAATTGCTTGTGCGTGCTCTTCCTTTGTTTTGATGAGTTTGGTTTTCATAGCAGGAATAGGGGG
>NZ_JAENIL010000082.1 GCF_016595505.1 Pelagicoccus mobilis
TTAAAGAAGCCGCTTATTCGAGAAATCCGATAGGCGGCTTTTTTGTGTCCGTACCAAAGGATTAGAACCTTCGAAGAAGGTTGGGCTCTTGTGGTCATGTCGCACCTGCGGTGCTCGGTAGACGGAGCGCAGCGGAGAAGGAGCAACGCTAAGCGTTGGGTTCGAAAAACCTGAGGCGAAGCCTCACTCAATCCTTGAACAGTCACTTCGTTCCCTAGATGTCGTCGTAAGCACTCCTCGGAACACCCCGACCATCTCAACGATGGAAAAGAAACCGTAACTCAAAAAGTTGCGGTTTTTTCATGCCCACGCCTCATGGGAAGAGTTCGAACCGACAAGGTTCGACGAAATGAGCGACGCTACTGACTGAGAGGCTTCGAAAGCGACGCCTTATCAACATTGGGAAACGATACGGGCACAGACGTTTCAACCTTTTCCCCACTCAGCCACTGAAGGGCTCTCACAAGGTTCACCTGAAAGGCCCGACATCTGATTCCGGCAGGCCAGTCACTGTCCTTCCAGACGTGTCCGTAGGTCGAACTGTAAACGCGTCCCTTCCCAAAACTCACCACCCACTCAATGGGTGTGTTTAATCCCGTTCTTGGTTCCCTAGCATAGGATATCACCTCCAAATTCTCAGCCGGTCCGCGGGCGTAGCGATACACCTCGAGGTCAGCCGCTATCCATTGTTTTGGCAAACCTTCGTGAATGGGGTGATCTCCCATCCGAGTGACCAGAGCATCAAATCTCTTTCCGTGGCTTGTCTTCTCTCCTTCTCCCTTGGGAATCACAACCACGTTCTCTTTATCATCCACAATCAACGACACCCCGAAATCGACGCCACGCCAACCAAGCCCAATCATCAGATTATAGGCATCCCAGTCTTTAAATGCATTGTTAGCGGAGTGGTGCATATAGACTCCTCCTCCTGCTGACACATAACCTTCGAAAGCCTCCTCAACCCGATTCGGCCAACTACGTTCCGTATCATTGATGTCATTACATATTTGGATCACCACAGGGTAGGACGCAAAATCGGGGTTCCATTTTTCCCACGCTTCTTTATCTACATTCCGATTCGGGCAAGTGCTCACGCTCACCGCAAATCGTCCATCACTCTCCAAAATAGCCTTCAAGTACTCCGTCGTCAGCCTCCAGTCGTGATTTCCAAAACCATCGACAATGAGCACATCGATCCGCTCGCTCGAAGTCTCCTTCTGATCTCTCGCTAGCGTCTTCATTTCGGACCTGTTCTTGATGTTGTTCTCCCGATTCGTTCCATGAACAGAATCACCATGACCATGGAGTGAGAAAGCAAGAATCAGCGGCAAGAGAAAGGCGACTTTTCTCAGGGTAAACAGAAATCGGAACAACATAGGGCAAGTATCTAAGTTTCGCCAACAAACGAAAGCCGAATCGGCCTCCTCAAACATCGCAACCACAGCGAGCCATCTCGTCAATAAGCGTGCTTACCGCGACTCCAGCCCTTTGCGGACAAATAGGTATCTCCATCCTCTGCAGCAGGCTCCTCGAGCTGTGTGCCCATGCTATCGTTCCAACGGTTCAGATAACCGAACAAAGCAACGACCCCTAAGATCTCAACGATCTCTCCCTCATCCCAATACTGGCGTAGCTTTTCGGAGAGCGCGTCGTCCACCGCGTTCGGAACAGAGGCCGCCGCAATCGCAAAGTCAAAGACCGCACGCTCTGCATCCGAAAAAGCGGGGTACGTTTTATATTCCCAAATATGGTTCAGCTCGTCTTCGTCCGATCCATATCGGACCGCCGCGCGAACCGCATGAGCTTCACAATAACGACACCCAGCCGTCATACTCGCGAGATACGCTAGCTGTCTCTTCAACGAACTCGTGAGCCGTCCTTTGTTTTCCATTACGGCCTGATTCATTTCCAAGAATGCCTTCGCGATCCTTGGGCGATGCATCATGGTGAACAGACTATTGGGCGTGAATCCCAGGGTCTCTTCATAGAAGTCGGCCATTTCACGGGCCTCCTTGTTCGAGTTCCTATCGAGCGGGTAAACTAAAGGTCGTTTCATAGGGCATACACTTTGTGTATTTCATTATGATCACGACTGACACATCGGAACAAGCATTCGTTGCTGGAAATAGGGAGAACTCGTCGGTTCGCTGTAGCTCATACCAATCTCTGTCGCCGCCGGCAGGTGAAACCTGTAGACCTGCGTAGCGCGCCGTACAAACGAAAGCATCAGAAGGGGCAATAACCAAGAAAGGGCCCCTTGAACTCCATACATCGAAGACGAATTGACCTAAGCCCCAAGATTCCAGCAAATAGGCTAGGCAATGAATTCTAACAAATACCAAGAGCTCCTCGTCCGGCGCGCAGTCAAAGCCGCCAACAAGAAAAACCGAAACTCGGAAGAGAACATAGACCTTCAAGCGCTTCGAGAGCTCAAAGTAGCCACTGCCAGCCCCTTGTCCCGCATCTTTGTTGGAGGTCTTGGATCCACGTTTCTGGGAACTACGATATACGCTCTCGCTACAGAAGGCTTCTCCTGGTTACTCACGCTGCTCGCCATTCCAGGGATCTACTTCCTTGTAGTTGCCATTCGAGGACGCAAAAAGCGGGTCTCTGAAATAGAAGACGCTGTCGACTTCATAGACGTTGGCGGGAACCTGGTCGAGGCCATCATCGAAAACGTAGACTTCAGTATCGACCTCTAGTCAGGCTCGACGGCACCCTCAAAGCCCAGCCTCGAGCCTCTTTGCGACGCGAGGACCTGCAAACTCATTCAAGCCTCGCTTATTCCCCGCCGAGTCGATACAAACGTAGCTGATGCGTGTGCTGAAAATCTCTTCATGTCCACCATCCCCATCCTCTCTCGTGACGAGCACCGCATAGCAAAGCGAACTCTCGCCCCGTTCCGACAAAAGGCTCCGAAAACGCAAAATCTCTCCCGATCTCACTGGCTTGCTAAATTGCAGCTGGTCCATAGCAACCGTCACGAAATTTCGGCCAGGGAAGTCAGCGCAAGCCGCAATGTAAGCGAACTCGTCAACCCACTTCAGCATATTCCCACCAAAGAGGAAACCGTAGTGGTTGAGATGCCCCGGATGCACGAGCTTGAAGTTATCCATCTACCTACTCCTCACAACTGAAGTTCAAGCCGCTCAACCCCCATCGCTCGTAACTCGAGCGTATTCAAAAAAGGATGAACATGACATAACAGCTCCCCACAATGCTCGTCCGTCACAATCATATGCGAGCTCGCCTCAATCGTGACAAAGTTCGCCCTCTCGGAACCGACCTTCCCCCGGATCACGTCCAACCCTCGCGCGTCCACAACAGGATCCCCATCAGCCTGAACCACCAGCAAAGGACACTCCAGCTTGGGCAACTTCTCTTCGCAAGCGCCGATCAAAAGACCCAACTGCCGAACACCGCCGATGTAGTTTCGACTGTAGTTGATTTCCGGATTCGCAGGTTCATTCTCCACGTAATCAAAGCGGCCCGCTTCGATATTCACGTTTTTTAGAACACCGTTCCAAAGCATCGCAGCCCCAGCCAAGCCAGCACGGCTATCCATCAACCGGATAGCGGGATTTATTGCTACCACGCCATCAGCATCCCTTCCGAGTTGAGAGCCTTTTAACAACGCCAACAAGCCCCCCATCGAAAACCCAACTAAATACACGCGCTCGTGCAAACACTTCATCCGCAAGAACGCCTCGTGAACAGAGAGGATCCAGTCCTGCCACTTCGTATCGGCTAGGTGGCGAGGAGCCGTTCCATGCCCCTCTATCCTGACCGCATGACAATGAAACCCTTCACCCACAAGAGACTCCCCTACCTTTCGCATTTCCATTGGAGCAGCCATGTATCCATGTACTAACAACACACCCGCTCGCGAACGCCCCGATCGAGGCCACAGATCAAACGGAGCACCAACCTCTACATCCTTCGAAAACGCTTCCTCGAAATACTCCGACCGCATCTCTTCAAAACGTCTCTGCTGCGAGGACTCTATTTCCCGGGACAATCGAAACCGTCCCACGCCGGGGGACTGGTTCACACAACGCTCAAGAAGAGCAGTACACCGCTCCAGTGGCTCGAACTCGTTCGCGATCACCTTCGCAGTAAGACGCAGCCGAATGTCCTGATACGACTCAGTCTCCTCGAATCGAGCTCGATCCAAAAGATAGAAATCCTCCTCCTGCCTTAAAATTCCCTCACGCTCACACTCTCTCACAATGCTCTGCAACGTCGAACTACCCGCTCCCGAAGCAGCTAGAACGCACTCCTCATAAAGCTGCGGATGAATCCGGCAAAGCCCCTTTCGCTCCAACTCCAAAAGGGTCTGCAAAATCGCTCGATGGAAACGTCCCTTGTTGACGCGAAGGCTCTCAGACCTCAACAACCCCGCACAAAATAGGTGGTCGAAGTTCACCTCGACGTTCTGGTAGATGTTTCCCATAAACGCCCTCGTCAGTCTCTGTTTTTGCGACTTCAGGGTTTTATCTAGAAAGACTTCCTCCCCCCTCACTTTGGCAAACAGCCTCGGGAGCAATCCGTGAGGCTGCAAGTATTCCGCCAGAGATATCGGCTCCCCGAAATAGACATTCATATCCGTATTCCCCAAAAGGATACGCCCTTCAACCTTGAGTTCCTCCTCCAAGCGTTCGGGCAACTCCGAAAAGAGAGACTGAGCAAACCGTGAAACGACATTCTCCTCCGGCCGAATGGGGAAATAGGTGATATTGACGGGTATCACCACAAGATCACGACGAGTGACATCCTCCGGCCCGCGAAACGCAAACGCTTCCTCGTACTGAAGCATCGTTTGAAGGTCTCCATGCTCCAGAGCTTCCAGGTATCGCAATCGGTGCGTCTCCGCCTGCAACGCAAGCACAGCTGCACCCGTACGAGGAGGCCCCTGGTATTCGGGGGTCTGAATCGAGAAGCTTCCGTTATCTAGAAACTTTTTGTTCTTCACCATCGTTCCTTCCGGATAGATCACCCAGTTTTTCCGCCCCGTCATCAGATCGCCAACAATCATGGTGTCTCGCTCTTCTTCCCGAATGGATACAGCTCCCAAACGCGAAATGTAGCGACCCAGCATGCCGACAAACAAACTGTGATGCGCGAGCGTGCGAGCGCTCTCGCCACGGTGCTTGTGCAAAAGGTAAGGCACGATAAACGTTTCCGCTCTCGTGAAGTGATTAACCACAAACAGGGTCGGATTCTCGCAAAGGTGATCAAGACCATCCACCCGAAGCCGAATCCCTAGCGTATTCTCCAGGAAGTTCATCACCGTGCCCGTAGCGCTCCAGGTCATACGTGAACGCACACCCACGTCTCGGGGCTTTCGAAACGGAAACCCTTTGCTCCCCCCACCCTCGTTACGGACTCTTTTCGCGCGGGATTGGCTGGCTTGCCCCTCTCCTGACTGGAAGTTAGAGTTCAATCTTCTGGATACGCATTAGGCTCGGACTCGAGAATACCTGCCTCAAGCCACTTGAATTCGTCCGCAAGCACTCGCTTGGCCATCGCATTTGCTTCACGATCCGCGTTGAGTTTGAGCGAACGATAGTGATCGCCAATCCGCAGTTTAGACTGCTCGGAAAACAGCTTAGCCAAGTCGAGCGGCGACCGATCGTCAGGATTCCGCTGCACCAGCCCATTCGCATAACTACATGTAGCCGCGATCGCAAAGAGCTCCGTACCGATCTCCATCAAGTGTCCCAAAATGTTCTGACGCTTTTCCAACCGATCCTGATAGATCCCCATGTAATGAAATATGGTTCGGGCCAATCGATGCGAAGCAGACTCGATAAATCTAAATTCAGTACCCAACCCGCCCGCTTCCTCATGAGCATGCCAGGCGCTCGCATTAACCCACTGGCGAGGATACCACCCTCCATAGTACGCTGCCATGTTCACCCCAGCACGCAGTTTTTCCGAAGTAGGAGCCTTTCGCTTCAGCATACCAGCCGCAATGCGCAAGTGCGGATCCATAGCCTCGCGGGCAAGGAAGAGCTTCATCACCTCTGTAGTCCCTTCAATGATACGATTAATCCGACATTCCCTCATCATTCGCTCAACCGGAAACGCCGGCTCGCCGCGAGCCCGTAGCGAGGAGGCCTTCTCGTAACCCCGGCCTCCCCGCAGTTGCATGGTTTCGTCGACGACTTGCCACGCCATTTCGCTGCAGAACAGCTTGGCCATAGCGGCCTCTATCCGGATGTCTTTATCGCCTTGGTCAGCCCAATGCGAAGTGAGAAGAGTGATCGCCTCCATCGCGAAAGTGTTCGCCGCGATAGAAGCTATTTTCGTCCGCCCGGCCTCGTGCATTCCTACAGCTGCTCCCCACTGCTTACGGTGCTTACCCCAGCGGCGAGCGATCGACAAACACTGCTTAGCCATCCCCGTACAGGCAGCTGGCAACGTCAGTCTTCCAGTGTTTAAAGTGACAAGAGCGAGCTTAAGCCCCTTCCCCTCCCCAAACAGAATATTCTCCTTCGGGACCTTTACATTCTTGAAGCGGAGCAGCCCATTCTGGATACCGCGAATCCCCATAAAATCACAACGGTGAGCAACCTCCACTCCTTCCCAATCCGCCTCTACGATGAAGGCGGTGATCTGCTTTCGCTCTCTTCCGCGAATCACCTTCGCAGGTGTTTGAGCCATCACCACAATGATATCCGCGATCGTTCCGTTGGTACACCAGAGCTTCTCCCCGTTCAGAATATAATGCCCGCCATCCTCGCTCGGCTCGGCGATCGTCGACATTTGAGCAGGATCAGATCCCACATCAGGCTCAGTCAGTGCAAAAGCAGAAATCGCTCCTTTGCGAAACCGCGGCAGGTACTTCCGCTTTTGCTGCTCGGTTCCAAACAATTTCAACGGCTGCGGCACTCCAATCGATTGGTGCGCTGAAACAAGCACTGCCGTGCTACCGCAGTGCGACGCGAGCATCATCATTACGCGATTGTAGTTCACTTGCGAAAGCCCAAGCCCGTCATACTCCTTCGGTATCTTCATTGCGAATACACCTTGGCGAACAAGCTCTTCGACAACCTCACTAGGGATGGTACGCGTCTCGTCTACCTTCTCAGGATCCAGATGCTCCTTCAGGTAGTCGGACAAACGATCCACCAGATCTTCCCCGATAGCTTCCTCTTCAGGACTCTGAAACGGAAACGGCGTTAGATGCTCAGGTTCGAAACACCCCATGAACAACTGGCTACCAAAGCTCGCCTTAACACTCGACGCCTCCCGTGCAGCCTCCGCAACTTCGAGGGCTTCGCGCTGCTCCTTGTTCATTCGCGAGGTATCAATCAAGTCCTCACCGATCTCACGCCTGCCCACATTATCCACAATTTCTGAATCCTTCATTCTTCAACCTTTCAATCTTCACACCTTTGCGGGCTTGGCATAGAAACGCCGCCCTGTCTTTTCCATTTCCAAGAGCAAATCAGACGGATGATAACGCTCTCCGTACTTCTTCTCCAATCGCTCCAGAGAACGACAAACATCGCTCAGCCCACGCTCGTCAGCGTACCTGAGCGGACCTCCGCGAAACGGCGGAAATCCAGTCCCCATGATCATCGCCATGTCGAGATACTCTGGCGTGCGCACGATATCCTCCTCCAAACAACGTGCCGCCTCGTTCACCATCGGCAGCAGAGCTCGATCGACGATTTCATCCGTATCCAAACTATGGACTTCGCTCTTCAATCGAGCCTGATAAGCCTTAGCAAGCGGTGCTAAATCCTTCTCGTTCGGCCTCATCTTCTTTCCTTCGTGGATGTAGAATCCTTTGCCGCTCTTCTTACCTAGGAGATGATATTCCTCAAACGCGTCCTTCATGATGTCCGCAACCTGCATGCGTTCGCCATACGAACTCTCCAAAATCCGTGCCACCTTCAGCCCAACATCGATACCTACCTCGTCCGCCAGAGCAAATGGCCCCATCGGCAACCCGAAGTCCTCCAGCGCCTTGTCGATACGCTCCATCGAAGTCCCTTCCTGAAGCATGTAAGCGGACTCGTTCAAGTAAGGGATCAGAATCCGGTTCACCAGAAATCCCGAACAATTGTTCACTACGATCGGCGTCTTCCCGAGTTTGCGGGTCAAGTCGATCACTTTGGCAATCGCTTCCTGCGACGTCTTTGGCCCAGCGATAACCTCCACCAACGGCATTCGGTTCACCGGGTTGAAGAAATGCATCCCCACGAACCGCTCCGGGTGCACAAGCCCTTTACCGAGGTCCACCATGGACAAAGAGGAGGTATTCGTCGCGATCACCGCATCTTCCCGTATTCGCTTTTCAACGTCAACGAGAACAGATTGCTTGACTTCGAGATCCTCCACAACCGCCTCGATCACAAGATCCACATTGCGAAAACCCGTGTAGTCTGTAGTCCCAGATATTCGATGCATCGCCAACTTAGCCGCTCCCTTCTTCATCTTGCGACGCTTTACTAGCTGCCCGAAGTAGTCGCTCGCCGCAGCCATTCCGGTAGCGATCGCTTCCCACTTCACGTCTTTCATACGGACAGGGATCCCTTTCGAACTGAGCAACCAGGAAATCCCCCCACCCATGACTCCGGCTCCAATCACCGCCGCCGTCTCGACAGGTTTTGGATGCAAAGTGTCTCCGATTCCAGCATCCTTCTTCAAAGACTCGTTCGTATAAAACAGCTGTACTAGATTCTTGCTTACATGAGTGATACAGAGCTTGGAGAACCGTCGAGCTTCCAAGGCCATTCCCTTCGACCAATCACCGCGAAAAGAATCATGCACCACCTGCAAAGCCACTTCTGGAGCAGGATACTTCCCTTTCGTACGCCTCTTCAGCTGCTGCTTAGCATTCCGAAAAACGAGAGTCCTCCCGATTGGTGTCCGGTTCAGGAACCAATCACGAGCGGCATGTCGCGACCGCCTCCTAGCAATGCCAGACTCCGACAAAACGGAGTTTATAAAACCACGAACGCCTTCGTCCAAAAACTCGTGAGCCACCAGTTTATCCGCAAGCCCCATCCGAACAGCCTTTCTCCCATCAACAGGCCGCCCCGAAAGAATCAGCTTCAACGCGCCAGGCAACCCAAGCAACCGAGGCAAACGCTGCGTTCCACCCCACCCTGGAATGATTCCGAGTGACACCTCTGGCAGTCCAAGCTTCGTCTTCGGACTGTCGCTCACCAACCGATACGTACAAGCGAGGGCACACTCCAGTCCACCTCCCACACAAGCCCCATCAATCACCGCAACAGTCGGGAAAGGCAAATCCTCAAGACCCTGGAAGACACTCTGCCCATACCTCGATTTTTCCTCAGCTACCTCCACACTCTCGATCGAGGCGAGCTCTCCGATGTTCGCTCCCGCAATAAAGATCCCCGGCTTGGCGCTCATCAAAAGCATCAAGCGGACATCATCCCGTTTCGAAAGCTCCAAGAGAGCCTCCTTTAGCTCCTTCATTTCGGAGCTGGAAAACGTATTCACTTTCTCATTCGGCAAATCAAAGAGCAAACGAGCCACGCCCTCCGTATTCACGACCAGTTGAAACGCTTTGTTCTTCATATCACGCTACCTCCAATGCCAATGCCGCGCCTTGGCCGCCTCCGATACACAGAGTCGCCAATCCCTTGTTCTCGCCTCGCCTTCTCAACTCCTTAAGAAGAGTCAACACCAGTCGAGTCCCGGTCGCGCCCACAGGATGCCCGAGAGCAATCGAACCGCCATTCACATTCAAACGATCTCGCTCCAGCTCTCCCAAGGCCTTCGAGCGTCCGAGATGTTCCTGAGCAAAACGATCCGAAGCAAAGGCCCGCTCATTCGCGATCACCTGGGCAGCAAACGCCTCATTTAGCTCCACCAGATCAAAGTCCCTCAGACGCAATCCGGACTTGTCCAACAAACCCGCCGTCGCGTAGCTCGGCCCCAGCCCCATCCGCTTTCCATCAAGGCCCGCATAGCAATACTCCCTCAAAAAACCAAGCGGCTCGTAGCCGAGCTCCTTGGCTCGGCTCTCACTCGCCACCACCACCGCGACCGCCCCATCCGTGATCGGACAGGCATTGCCGACCGTGACGGTTCCCGTATGACGATCAAAATAAGGACGCAGCTTGGCCAAGCGATCCATACTCTGATCCATACGGGGACCATCATCTTTGTAATGTATCTCTTGATACTTCGGCATCACCGGCAACGGAATCGTCTCCTGATCCAGCAATCCGCCTTCCATCGCCTCACATGCCTTGCGGTGACTCTCCAACGCAAAGGCATCCTGCTCTTCACGAGTGATATGGAAATCTCGAGCCAACAACTCCGCAGTCATCCCCATATTCATCTCGCAAACCGGATCCGTAAGCCCTTTCTGCACGCCGATAACGGGCGCCAGGAAGCGAAAGCGAAAACGCAGCAACGCCTTAAACTTTTGCATGACAGACTTCGCACGAAACAAGGCCGCAAATATCCCGACCATTTCCTGACGATACAGAAACGGGATGTTACTCATCGACTCCGTCCCTCCACAAATAGCCAAGTCAATCTCTCCAGCCTGAATCTTGTTCGCCGCAGTGGTAATCGATTCCATTCCAGAAGCGCAGTTTCGCTGGACCGTGTACGAAGGCATGCCTTCAGGCAGTCCCGCTTTCAACGCAATCACACGTCCCACGTTAGGAGCATCCACCGGCTGCGCCACATTCCCAAAAATCAGCTCGTCCACATCCTCTCCACGAAGCTCCGTCTTAGCCATCAACTCCTTGACCACGATCGCGCCAAGATCATCCGCCCCAAACGAACCAAGCACGCCACCGGCTTTCCCAAAAGGCGCACGTACACCATCAATTATCGCAATACGTTCTCTCATATCACTCCGTATTCTAAGTTAAACTACACACGAGCTAAAGAGAGTGATCGATCAGTCGCTTTCGAGAGGGCGAGCCCCCGAAGAAATAGGACTGATTGGTCATTCTCCTAATCGCTCATGATATTTTCATGCCCCGAATAGACGGCATTTATCTCCTTGTGGAAGTGCTCTTCCACGACACCCCGTTTCAGCTTCATCGTCGGCGTCAGCTCCTCCTTATCGATACTCGGAACTCCGCACACACATCGATAAGCTCGCACCTGCTCCCACTCGTTCAGGCCAGCGTTCACCTTATTCACACGAGCTTCGACACGATTGAGAAAACGGCGAGAGCTCATCAGGTCTTCCGCAGATTTCCCATGATCCCTATGACCACGAAGAGATTCCAAGGCGACCGGATCAACAAAGAGCAAGGCGCTAACGAAAGGCTTCCCCTCCGCAACCACCATCGCCATGTCGATCAAGCTAGATTCGCACAAACCTTGCTCGATCGGGATCGGCGAAACGTACTTCCCATTCGACGTTTTCAACATCTCCTTCGCCCGCCCATCGATCACCAAGTAACCGTCTCGATCAAAATGTCCCAAATCTCCCGTATGGAGCCAACCACGCTCGTCGATCACACCTCGGGTCGCCGCTCGAGCGTGGTGATAGCCAAGCATCACATTTTCGCCACGAGCCAAAATCTCCCCCTCAGGACTCACCCGGAGGTCCACGCCTGGAAAGGCTTGCCCCACCGTCCCGATCTTGTTGTGTCCCGGAAAATTCGTAGTGAGCACAGGAGCCGCCTCCGTAAGGCCATAACCTTGGTACACAGGCAAGCCGATGTTCAAAAAGAAACGGTGCAACTTAGGCGACAACGCCGCCCCGCCCGCAATTATCCGCCGAAAGTTCCCTCCGAGACCCTCGCGAAACTTCGAGTAAACAAGCTTGTCCGCAAACCGATCCTTCCAACCCTTCTCCCGAGACGTACTCTCCTGGAACGCTCGGCGGATCGCCCATCGAGCAATCAGCCGCTTCAACAAAAGCTTCTGCTCCGCCCCCTCACGAAGCCTGCCGTAAACCTTCTCCAGCAACCGAGGGACCATCGTGATCGTAGTAGGCTTCACCTCCTTCAAACACGTACCCACGTTCTGGATATCATCCACAAACGAGATCGGCGTTCCCGAACATAAATAGTAGTACACCACCATCCGCTCAAACACGTGGGCCAGCGGCAAGCAGCTCAACGCGACATCCTCCTCGCCTTCGAGCGGAAAACGCTCTCCGGACGCCTCGATCTGCGAGAGCAGATTCGCATGCGAAAGCTCGACCCCCTTGGGCGAACCAGTGCTGCCACTGGTATAGATTATGGTCGCCACCGCGTTTGGATCCAAGGCCTCCAACATGCATCCCAGGAGCTGAGGATCCTTTTTGGCAGCAGCCTTACCTCTCTCTATTACATCAGCGAAGCCGATTACGCTTTCATCATTCCCGGAGCCTGCTTTCGCATGAACCACCAACTTGAACCGACTCGCAAAAGGACGTATCCGCTCCAAGGCCTCCTCGCCCTCCACGAATATGTACTTCAGATCGCTGTCCACTAGCTGGTAGCGCAAATTTTCGTCCGCAATGTTCACAAACATCGGGACCGTCGAACAACCCGCCGCCATCGCCCCCAAGTCGGCAATCAGCCAACGCGGCGATGAAGCAGCCATGATTCCGAAGGTATCGCCCTTCTGAATACCAAGTTGCAAGAGGCCTGAGGCGAAGTGTTGCACTTCGTCGAGAAACTCGTCCGAGCTCACGCTTTCCCAGTGTCCGTCACGCCTTTCGCTGACGACGCTCGCGGCACCGTTAGATCTTAGTGTAAGTTCGACCGAGTGGGGTACTGTTTCGGTCGTATTTCGCATGGTTTTTAACCTAGCTGTTCTGCATAAGACAAATTAACTTGCCTATTGTTTCACCTTATACAATTCCGGCGATTTTTCCACTCGATCGATCAAAATGAGGAGTATCCTTTAGGACGTCTTTTTGATCGAACCCTCCAACTTTAGATTAGGTTTTAACACCGACCCCAATTTCGCGTTTTTCCCAAAAATTACCGTATCTACTAATCTAATACCCCAGGCCCACAGGACAGCTCTTCAACATTCCCCCTCCCCAACGGAACAGCTCAACCCACCCCCAGGCCCCAGGGCGCGCCCTATTTACGGCGCCGATTTTACTCGCCCATCGCTCAAAGGGGCTTTTTCCTCCAAATCACAACGCCACCAGCTGCCTCGTCACACATGTCCGGCAAACCAGTAGAACGAATAAACCTAGAGCTCCTTTTCGAGTACGCCTCCACGCTGCCCGTCTCGCCGCGTATCTTCGCTCGACTCGACCAGCTCCTCCGCAACGAGGACGCCTCGCTCGACTTCATCTCCTCCCTCGTTCGCACCGATCCCGGTCTCTCCGCCCAGGTCCTGCGCGTCACCAACAGCGCCGCCTTTGCCGGCTCGATGAAAGTCAACGAAATCGGCACCGCCATCAGCCGTATCGGCTTCAACGAGCTCCGCAACATCCTCAAGCTCGTGGTGGAACAAGAAAGCTTCTTCCAAGCCCTCCCTGTCTACGGCGAAACCGCCTCCGAGTTCTCGGACCACTCCCTAGACGTCGCTATCGTTTCCGAAACCATAGCCAAACGCTGCGGTTTCGATTCAAACGCCCCCTACATCGCCGGCCTTCTGCACCAGATCGGAAAGCTCGCCATAAACGTCTATCACGAACGCCTCGAGCGCGTCTTCGATATCACCGAACTCTGCGGAGAACGCAGCCTGCAGAAAACCGAAGTCGAACTGCTCGGCATGAGCCATTACCGAGCAGGGGGCGAGCTTCTCAATCGCTGGCAGTTCGAAGGAGCCGTCTGGCAAAGCATCAAAAACCAAAACAGCCCGCTGCACGCCCAGTCGCAAGTCCGCGGCACCTCCATCCTTTCCCTCGCCATCTGGCTCGCCAGCCAACTCGGCGGCTACGATCCCGACGCCAAGACGCCCGATCACGTCAAACGCGCCCTCAAAGAGCTCGGACTCGACGCTCTGGATGCCACTTCACTCCTCGATGATTCGCGCTTCGAGATAAATGATCGGAAGAACCAACTCGCGATGCTGCTGTAGGAATCCGCATCGCACCCACCAACTCCTATACCCTAGCCTCCGCGCCCCTAAGTTCCCGAAAAACCTGCGCAGCTTCCTCAAAGCTGGCCAGGTCATCGTGTGCTCTATCCTGCTCTGTGCTCACGCCACGTCACAACAAATCGAATACCGTACCCTACCGGACCTGATCGAAACCGGAAGCGCCGCCCTCGAACAGCGAAACTACCCGCTCGCCGCAAACGCCTTCAATTCAATCTACCAAAACTACCAAGAGGAAACGGTCTGGAAGAATAGCGACTTGCCCCGCCGCATTCTCCCCATCACCGGATTCGCCTCATACAAGTCAAACCTCCATACCCAAGCGATTGACGCCCTACAGTCCTACCTGGATGAATACGCCGAAGATCTCGACACCTCCCTCTTCGCCCGCTACCTCCTCGCCTCCAGTCTTCTGCGAAATGGCCAAGCCGACAGCGCCAAAAATGCGTTTATAGAACTCCGGGCCGCGGCCGGCGATAGCCCCTTCCGCGACCTAGCAATTCTTCAGGAAGCCCAGCACCTTCCTCCCGAAGAAGCCATCCCCCTGCTCGAAGACTTGCTCGCCAATCCTCGTTCCCAACGCCTCGCCAACCACGCTAGGCTTCGCCTAATCACCACAGCCCAAAAACACGGCGACCTAGAACGCTGCCGCATCCACCTACTCGACACACCCTGGCAATCCCACTCCGAATCCGAGACAGCAAGCCTCTCCTTCCTCGCCGCCCAAATAGCCGCCAACCTAGAAACGGACAATCCGGGTGCGGCCCTAAGCGCCTACCAACTCGTCCTCCCCAAATCCAAGCTCCTCGAGGCACAAGAAAAGCGAATACACCGCCTTAAAAAACTACATCGAGACATAAGCCCGACCCTAACACTAAACCAGGGCGTTTGGGAGGAACACTTCCAAGCCTCTCTCGCCCGCCTTGAGTCCGAACTGCAAAACCTCCACAACACACCAGAATACTTCGACACCATCACTCTCCGCAAAGCCCGCTGTTTCGTACGCATCAACCGCCCCATCGAAGGGGCTATTTTACAGGAGTGGATCGCCTCCAGTGACTCGCCTCACGCACGCGACGCACACCTCGACCGGATTGCGACCCATCGAGAAATGCGTGACTGGAGCACCGCGGCAAAAGTGGCCTACGCGTTCATCGAAAAGTATCCAAACGATCCCGACATCGCCCAACCGCTTCTTTGGATCGCCCTTTCACAAATCGAAGAAAAGAGCTACCAGCCCGCAATCACCTCGCTGCAACGCGTTCTCGCCAGCACCAGCGAAACCAGCTTCACAGCCTCCGCCCATTACTACATCGGCTATTGCCACTACCTGCTCCAAAATCTCAATCTGGCTCGGTCAGCATTCTCCGATTGCTACGAAACGGCTCCTAAAACCCCCATCGCCGGTCAAGCCCTCCTCTGGCTCGGCATATGCCACTTCACAGACAATCAACTCGAAACCGCCTACCAACTCTTCGAGCAAATCCGCAACTCACCTGAACACTCCTTCCTGCACGCCGAAGCCGCCTACCGCCAAGCCACAACCCTTTACGCGACCGGCGATCTCGAAAAAGCCCGAGAACAGTGCACGTCTTGGCTCCACGAATACAAAATCCACCCACGCAAAGCCGAAGCCCAAGTCCTCTTCGGCGACATCAACACCGAGCTCGGCCAAACAAAGGCAGCAATCGCAGCATACCAAAACGTCGACACAACAGACGTCCACTTAGCATTCCACGCAATAGACCAGCTAAGTTCCCTCCTAATCTCAATAGACCGAAAGACCGAGGCCCTATCCCAACTAAGAAACTTCCAACAAAAGCATAACCTTCCACCTGAACTCGCAGGACCATTCACCTTCTCGCTCATTCGCTGCCTCGACTCTAAAACAGCACAAAAAGAAATCGATCAAGCAATATCGAGATTCGGAACAGATCCAGATTCGACCGGGATCATCGAGCTTATCCAAATCCAACAAAGTCCAACCCAACGCCCCATTTCCAACCCAACGCTTGAAAGCAGATACCTCGTATCCGATATCCAGACACACCGATCAGAAAACAAACACCCGCAAGCCAAGCTCAAAGCCCTCTCGCTTGCCTCAAGCTTCGCCCCAGACACACTCGCACCCTCCGCTTCACTCGAAGCAGGCAAAGCCCTTCTCGAAATCGACTCCCAAGAAGCTCCAGCCTACTTTCAACAGATCATCGAGCGCCATCCAGACTCCCCCTACGCGCCGGCTGCGAAGCTCAACCTAGCCCGCCACTTCCACAAAAACCAGCAAACAAGCCTCGCACTCGCCACCCTCCAAGAACTCCCCTCTCAAACACCCGAATCCCTCGAGCTAAAACTCCAAATCGAATTCCAACTCCAACACTACCAAAGCGCCCAGCAGACCTGTGAACGACTACTATCTGAACAACACGCCACCCCCTCGCAAAAAGCGCTCGCCCTCAACACACTCGGCCTGATCACCCGCCGCGCCGACGACCCCCTTTCCGCTTACGCCTACCACCAACGAGTATTCACTCTCTACCGAGGAGAACCAGCTCAAGTCGCACACGCCTACTCCATCTGCATAGACATACTGTATTCTCTAAACAGATACAATGACGCGCAAAATCTCGCCGACGAATTTCTGAAGCAAACTGACCTAAGCCACCTGCATTGGTACCAAAAAGCGAAGCAACAGCGAATGTCAGCTCCTCAACCTCAATCCCATGCACAGACTTCTCCATAGCCTATTTCTTGTATGCCCGACCATTCTCCTGGCTGACCAAGTCGACCTAAGAAACGGAGAGTCAATCACCGGCCAGCTGGCAGATATGAAAGGCGGCTACGTCAACCTCCTGCTTCCAGAAGCAGAAGGCGAAGCCATTCAACGCATTCACCCCGACCAGATCCTCCACCTCGCATTCGACGATCATGAGACCCCTCTTCAATCCCGAGCCCTAACTCGAGCTAAATTCATCCCGCTTCTTTCAGAATCCGACTCAAAAATTCTACTCGAACACCTCTCAATCCTACTCCTCAAAAACCAATCAACCCAAGCGCTCAGGCTCGCAAAAACCTGGCACCCAAAAAACGAATACAACACCCTCGACGCAACCTATCGAAACATCATCATCGAGAGTGCCCTCGCCTCAGGCCAAACCGAAGAAGCCCTCATTCATTCGCAAAACTGGCTCAAGCAAAAACCTCCCCCTTTCGAGCATCCACAGCCCTGGGAAGTACTCGCTCAAAATCACCTTAAAAACGGAGATCCCCGCGCCGCTCTTTGGACTTCTCTTAGCCCTATTGCCCATGGCAATCACGAAAATGAAAGCTCGCTCGCCAAACTACATCTACTCTCAGCCGAAGCGTACCAGAAACTAGGATACAACACCCACGCCAACGCCCACCTCTCACTCGATCAACACTCCCTCCTAACCATCCCCACCCAACTCAAGATCAATCCCTAACCTCCTCTTAACAATACAGCCTGTCCCTCAATACCATGCTTCTCCGCACTTCTCTCCTAGCGATTCTCTCCCTCCTCTTCACTGCAAATCTCCACGCCCAAGCCCCCGCAGACACCTCCCTCTGGTCCATGATACAACAAGGAGGCTGGGCCATGTATCCACTCGCCCTCTGCTCACTCGCCTTCCTCTACATAGCGATCCATTGCTACCGCGAAACGAGCCTCACCAATTTCGCCCCCTCCCCCCAAGTCCAACAGCTCGCCCACCACTTCGCGAATTGCGAACTCGAAACCGCCCACCAAACCGCCCAAGCCTCCGACACCATCCTCGCCCGGACTCTCTCTCGAGCCCTCCCCAAACTCGCACCCTATTCCGGCCCGCAAGACCTAGAACTCTTCGAGACCGAAATGGGCAACGCCCTTAGCGACGAGCAAAGCGCCATTTCCCAATGGACCCACTACCTCAGCGTCGTCGCCAACGTCGCCCCCATGATCGGACTGCTCGGCACCGTCAGCGGCATGATTGGCGGATTCCAAACCATGGCCAGCGGCGGCATGGGCCGCCCCGAACTATTCGCGGGAGACATCGGCGAAGCCCTCATCACCACCGCCACCGGACTCTGCATCGGCATCCCCGCCATGGTCGCCCACTCCATCTTCAACAACCGACTACAGTCCGCCATCAACGAAACCACCCGCCACGCCAATCATCTCCTCGACCAGCTCCCAAAACAACAAACCGCCTCATAACCCTTCCCTTTTTCACTCTTCACTTTTCACTCTTCACTTTTCA
Source organism: Pelagicoccus mobilis (assembly GCF_016595505.1). Lineage (GTDB taxonomy): Bacteria > Verrucomicrobiota > Verrucomicrobiia > Opitutales > Opitutaceae > Pelagicoccus > Pelagicoccus mobilis. Next base: position 18,261 of record NZ_JAENIL010000082.1, read on the forward strand.
CTCTCTCCCGATGCGCATTTCAGGAGGCAAAGCACGCGGCGTCACGCTACGAGTAGACAAAAAGGCGGTCCATCGACCCGCCATGGACAAGCTACGCCAAAGCATCTTCTCCAGCGCTTCCGCCTGGGTGGAAAACCAACGCGTGCTCGACCTCTTTGCCGGTACAGGGTCCTACGGACTCGAAGCCCTCAGCCGCGGCTCCAGCCACGCCACCTTCGTCGAGCTAAACAAGCGAGCCACCGCCATGATAAGCGACAACGTCAAGATCGTCGCCAAAAGCATGCAGGAAAAACTGGATACAGCGATCGCGACCGCTGACGCCACCAAGTGGACCCCCACCAGCGACACCCCCTACGACCTCATCTTCGTCGATCCCCCCTACGACCAAATCGAGCAGCTCGCCCCCAAGCTCTTCACCCTTTTCGACAAAGCCCTCGCCCACGACGGTCTCGTCGTCTTCGAATGCCCCGGCCAATTCGAACCCGCCGCCCAAGGCTGGACCCTGAAAAAGCGCCTCGGCAAAGGCATCGACCAACCCACCGCCTGCCTCCTCCGCCGAGCCTAGGAAGCAGCGGCCCTTGTCCCCAACGGCGTAGCACACCGGTTTCAGCCGGATAAAACAACAGGAGGGCAATGCTCCGTCATTGCCGCAACAACCTTGTCTCAGAACAGAAACACGAATCCAGCTCCACCCAACAGCCCCCCCCAATCCCCTCCAAAAATCCCCCACTTTCCCTGCACTCTTCGTTTGACCCCTCGGCCCCCTTGCGCCACTTTTCTCGAAGCGGTCCCGCTGACCGCACTGTGCCCCCAAACAGCGCGTCTTTTGCCTCCAGAATCCCCTCTCGTTTTCAGCCACGCCACCCCGGCCGGTTGAGTAACCCCTAGCACAAAAAAGACGTCATGAGCTATCCCCCAGAACGAATCCGCAACTTCGCTCTCGTCGGCCATCAAAGCGCCGGCAAAACCTCTCTAGCCGAGGCCATGTTGGCCTGCGCAGGCGTGATCAAACGCATGGGCAAAGTCGAGGACGGCAACACCGTATCAGACTACCATGCCACCGAAAAGGAACGCCAGATATCCGTCCACGCCTCCCTGCTCCACTGCGTTTGGAAAGACATCAAGTACAACATCATCGATACCCCGGGCTACCTCGATTTCATCTCCGAAGGACTCGGGGCTCTTCGTGTAGGCGATTTCGCGACCATCGTCGTCGACGCCGTCAACGGCCCCCAAATCGGCACCGACCAAGTCTGGGAATACGCCACCCAATTCAAACTCCCCAAGCTCATCGTCGTAAACGGCATCGACAAGGAAAACGCCGACTACGACAAAGTCCTCGCCGAACTCAAAGACCATTTCGGCGCCAAGATCTTCCCCATGACCCTCCCCATCGACTCGGGACCCGGCTGCCGACGCATCCTCGACGTCATGCGCTCCGAAGAAGTAGACTACGCTACAGACGGCTCAGGCAAATTCACCGAGACCCCCGCAGAAGGCCCCTGGAAAGACCGCGTCCGCGAACTCCACGCCGAACTCATCGAGCACGTGGCCGAAGCCACCGACGAACTCCTCGAAGAATACTTCGAGCAAGGCGATCTCACCGAAGACCAGCTCCGCTCCGGCGTCCACGCCGCCATCCAGTCCGAGACCTTCATCCCCGTCTTCGCCACCTCCGCCACCACCGACGTCGGCGTCGCCCGCCTCATGGACCTCATCTCCAAATACGGCTCATCCCCCGTCGACCGCAAAGAAGTCGACGCCATCGACGAAGACGGACACCCAGGCACCATCGCCCTCGGCGACTCCTCCCCCGCCTGCTACATCTGGAAAACCATCTCCGAGCCACACGTCGGCGAGCTCTCCTTCTGCCGCATGTACGCAGGATCCATCAAGCCCAACGACGAGCTCTACAACCCCTTCCACGGCACCAACGAAAAGATCGGCCAGATCTTCACCCTGCAAGGCCACGAGCGCGAACCCATCACAGAAATCGGCCCCGGCGATATCGGCGTCATGGCCAAGCTCAAGGACACCCACACCGGCAACACCCTCACCAGCCACGATCGCAAGATCACCCTGCCCGCCGTCCAGTATCCACACCCCAATATCCACGGCACCCTCATCGCCCTCCACCAAGGCGACGAAGACAAGCTCTCCGCCGGCCTCGGCACCCTGCACGAAGAAGACCCCACCTTCCTCTTCGGCTACAACACCGAGACCCACGAGCTGGTCGTATCCGGGCAAGGAGAACTCCACCTCGAAGTCCTCAAGTCGCGCCTCGCCCGCCGCTTCAACGCCGAAGTCGATATCATCGAGCCCCGCATCCCCTTCCGCGAAACCATCCAAATCCCCTCCGAGTCCAAGTACCGCCACAAAAAGCAGTCCGGCGGCGCCGGCCAATTCGGCGAAGTCTGGATGCGCATCCGCCCCGGAGCGCGCGACACCGGCATCGACTTCCAGCAATCCCTCGTCGGTACCAACGTCGACCGCGTCTTCGTTCCCTCCGTCGAAAAAGGCGTCAAGACCGCCTGCATCGAAGGCATCTACGCCGGCTACCACGTCACCGACGTGCAGATCGACTTCTACGACGGCAAGATGCACCCCGTCGACTCCAAGGACATCGCCTTCCAGATCGCCGGCAAAGAAGCCTTCCGCGAAGCCTTCAAAAACGCCCGCCCCTGCATGCTCGAGCCCATCCTCAACATCGAGGTCAAGGTTCCCGAGCCCTATCTCGGCGACGTCATGAGCGACCTCTCCTCCCGCCGCGGCCACATCCACGGCATCGAAGGCGAGACCAAGTACCGCACCATCAAAGGAGAAGTCCCCCAAATGGAAATGTACCGCTACGCCACAACCCTCCGTTCGCTCACCGGCGGCGTCGGCATCCACAGCGAGAGTTTCTCCCACTACGAAGTCCTCCCCTCCCATCTCGAATCCAGAGTCCAAAAACGAGAAGAACTCGCCGGAGCCCACTAAACTCCCCGCAACAACCAATCCAACGAACCGCCCCCTCACCCCGAGGGGGCTTTCTCATACCAAGGTAGAGGCCGCTGTCCCAGCGGCCATTTCCATCGCAGGATCCGCTAGGGCCGGCCCGCCGCGGCACGCCGCATTGCACATCGGCGTC
>NZ_JAENIL010000083.1 GCF_016595505.1 Pelagicoccus mobilis
CACCGCGCTACCAAATATCACATCATGACTACACAAAACACCGAGCAGCTATATAAGGATAACGTTCTCGGCAATTACGGATTGCCGCCAATCACGTTCACCCGTGGCCGCGGCGTGCGCGTGTGGGACGATGAGGACAAAGAGTACATCGATTTCTGTTCTGGAATCGCTGTGCTGACCTTGGGTCACAGTCATCCAAGACTCGTATTCGCTATCCAATCACAAGCAGAGAGCCTGATTCATGTCAGCAACCTCTACCGCAACGAGAACCAAGCCAAGCTTGCAGCAAAACTCAACGAGCTTGCAGGTGGTGGCGGAAAAGTCTTCTTCTGCAACAGTGGCGCGGAAGCCAACGAAGCTTTGATCAAACTCTCTCGCCTTTACGGAAAATCCAAGTCAGGCGAAGAGGCGAAGCAGTACAAAGTGCTCGTCGCTGAAAATGCGTTCCATGGGCGGACCTTTGGTGGCATGAGCGCGACGCCTCAGGAAAAGATTCAAGGCGGTTTCAGACCTTTGGTTGCTGGCTTTGAAGCAGCTCCGCTTAATGACCTCGAAGCATTTGCGGCCAAGGTGGACGACTCCACTTCTGCGATTTTCGTCGAAACCATCCAAGGCGAAGGTGGCATCAATCCAACTTCCATCGAGTTTCTGCAAGGACTCCGCAAGCTTTGTGACGAGAAGGGAATTCTCCTGCTCATCGACGAAGTTCAGTGTGGAGCCGGACGGAGCGGTACCTTCTTCGCGTTCGAAAAAGCAGGCATCCGCCCGGATGCGATCGGCATGGCGAAGGGCCTTGGCGGTGGCGTTCCGATCGGTGCGGTTTGGATCGACGACAAGCACGCCGGTCTTTTCGGTCCTGGCTCGCATGGCACGACTTTTGGCGGTACACCGCTCATCTGCGCAGCCGCGCTTGAGACGATCTCGGTTTTGGAAGACGAGAAGCTCCTCGCCAATGTGACAGAGAACGGAGCCTATTTTCTGGAAAAACTTGAAGAGCTAAAAGCTACTTACCCTGACTACATTTTAGATGTGAGGGGAGAGGGCTATATGCTCGGTATCCAAATTGCGGAGCTTCCACTCGAAATGGTAGTGAAGTTCCGTGAAGCTGGATTGGTCATTCCTCCAGCTGGTGGAAACGTGCTTCGTTTCTTGCCTCCTCTGATTGCGACTAAGGCAGACATCGATGCTGCTCTTGAAATTGCGAATCAGGTTATTTCATCCCGTGTCGCTGAATTAGCGGCAGCCGTGTAATTGATCCCCGAATACCCGAAACCAACACTTAATTCATGCAACACTTTCTAAAAGAAACGGACCTGACAGTTAATCAGGCAGCTGAGGTTTTCTCGCTGGCTCACGCTCTCAAGCAAGGTCGCGGCAAGCACACGCCTCCGACTCTCAAGGGACAGACTTGGGCGATGATTTTCTCCAAGTCCAGCACCCGTACACGAGTATCTTTCGACGTGGGCATCCACGAGCTCGGCGGTCATCCGATCTTCCTGAACAAGAATGACATTCAACTCGGTCGCGGTGAGTCTATCTACGACACAGCGAACGTTCTGTCGCGTTTTGTGCATGGCCTCATCATTCGGACCTACGACCAGTCTGAGATCGAGGAAATGTCCAAGCTCGGCAGCATCCCGGTGATCAACGCGCTCACCGACTACTTGCACCCCTGCCAAATTTATACCGACGCCTTCAGTATGGCTGAGCGTTGGGCGGACGGCACGAACTTCATGGAATCGCTCAAGGGCAAAAAGCTCGCCTACTTCGGCGACACCGCCAACAACATGGCGAATTCTTGGATTCTCGGTGCGGCCATGTTCGGCATGGAGCTTGTGCTATCTGGTCCAGAAGGCTACGAGCCAGGCGAAGACATCAAGGCGACTCTCGCAGAGAGTGGACATGCTCCCACTTGGAGTTTCACAACTGATCCCGAAGCAGCCGCTAAGGATGCCGATGTTCTTTACACCGACACTTGGGTGAGCATGGGCCAAGAAGAGGAGTCAGCCGAACGCATTGCCGCCATGAAGCCTTACTCTGTGACTTCTGACCTGATGAAGCTTGGGAAGTCCGACGCTCTCTTCATGCACGACCTCCCAGCCTACAAGGGCATGGAAGTCCAGGAAGACGTCCTCTACGGCAAGCAATCCATAATTTTCGACGAAGCCGAAAACCGTCTCCACACCCAGAAGGCGATCATGTCTGTCCTCGCCGAAGCGAATAAGAGGTAATTTCTCCTGGAGGGCAACGTGTCTTCGCTCCGCTCGAGTGTCGGCAAAGCCTCGGTACTGTCGTTGCCGCGACAACCCGATTTGAACAAGCAACGACGGAGCGTTGCCCTCCTATTAAAAATCTTAGTGACCTTCGTGCCCTTCGTGGGCAAAAAAGGAAGCAACAACTTTAACCACTATGAAAATCGTACTCGCATACTCGGGCGGCTTGGACACATCGGTCCTCGTTCGCTGGCTCAAGGATCACTACAACGCGGAGATCATCACCTTCGCTGCTGACGTCGGTCAGGAAGAAGAGCTCGACGGTCTCGAGGAGAAGGCGAAGGCCACTGGCGCTTCCGCTCACTACACCCTCGATCTGAAGGATGAGTTCGCCAAGGACTACATCTACCCGATGCTGCGTGCGAACACCATTTACGAAGGCCAGTACTACCTCGGCACTTCCATCGCTCGCCCGCTCATCGCCAAGGCACACATCGACCTCGCTCGCAAGGTGGGCGCAGACGCGGTTGCTCACGGCGCGACTGGCAAGGGTAACGACCAAGTACGTTTCGAGCTCGGCTACGCTGCCCTCGCTCCCGATCTGCAAATTATCTCCCCTTGGAGAATGCAGGTTTTCCGCGACGCTTTCCCAGGTCGCACCGAGATGATCCAGTATTGCGCGGACAACGGCATCGACGTGGAGGCTTCCGCTTCCAAGCCGTACTCCATGGACCGCAATTCTCTGCACATCTCTTACGAAGCCGGTATCCTCGAAGATCCATACTTCGACCCGACTACTCCGGAAAACAAGTCCATGTACAAGCTCACCGTCGATCCTGAAGATGCGCCGGACGAGGCTCAGTACATCGAGCTCGATTTCAAAAAGGGCGACTGTACCGCGATCGATGGCGAGAAAGTCACTCCAGCAGAAGCGGTTTACAAGCTGAACAAGATCGCAGGTAAGCACGGCATCGGTCGTGTCGACATCGTGGAAAACCGTTTCGTTGGCATGAAGAGTCGCGGCGTGTACGAGACACCAGGTGGCACCATCCTCATGATGGGTCACAAGCAAGTCGAGTCGCTCACTATGGACCGCGACCTGGAGCACTTGCGCGATGGCCTCATCCCGAAGTACGCCGAACTCGTTTACAACGGTTTCTGGTTCGCTCCAGAGCGCGAAGCTCTCCAAGCCTTCATCGACAACAGCCAAAAGAGCGTCACCGGCACCGTTCGCCTCAAGCTCTACAAGGGTAACGTCACTACAGTCGGCCGTAAGTCACCATACTCCCTCTACGACGAGGATGTGGCTTCCATGGAAGGGGTTCAGTCCTCCTACAATCCAGACGATGCCACTGGCTTCATCCGCCTGCAAGGCCTCCGTCTCCGTGCCCGCTACAACGCTCAGAAGGAATTCATCGAGCAGTAATTGATTCACGGATACGTTTTTAATTTCATGAAGCGGAACCTTTTCGGAGGTTCCGCTTTTTTGTGTCGATGCGGCAACGATAGAATCTCGGCTCCCCTTTGGGCTTCCGTGTTGGGCTTGCTTCTGTCAGGTTTTGCTCAGCTATGTTCACGAAGTCGTTTTTCAAAGCGAACCTTTGGCTGTTCGCTGTCGTTACCCTGTTGATTGTTGTGCTTTTTCAATTCGTGGATCCCGCTCCACCAAGGGAAATCACCTTGGCGAGTGGAAGTGAGACTGGACGTTACTTCGAGTTGGCTAAACGACTGAAGTACGAACTGCGCAAGGAGGGAGTGACTCTGAATATCCTTAACACCGCTGGTTCGGAGGAAAACTTGAAGCTGCTGACAACTGAGGCGAGCCCGGTATCGATCGCTTTTGTACAAAGCGGGATAGAGGACGTCTTCGATGCGGGCGAGAGTCAGTTGAAAGGGTTGGCTAGCCTTTATTACGAACCCATATGGCTGGTGTATCGAAAATCGATCGAAGTGGAATTGGTTTCGGATCTCAGAAACCGGAAGATCGCTGTAGGAGAGCCGGGTAGCGGAACGAAAGCGGTTGCCCAGTTTTTGTTGAACGAGAATGGACTGCTCTTTGGGGCGGGAAATACGGAACTGGTGGAAGTTGGCGGAGAAGATTCGGTCGCCCTCTTGGAGTCGGGAGAGATCGATGCTGCCTTTTTTATGGTGTCTGCGGAGAGCGATATGATTGCTCGTCTCATCGGAATGGAAGGATTCGATTTCCTAGATATGCGGCGACATGAGGCGTATCGGGCTCGCTACCGTTCGCTATCAAGTGTGCCGATCACTGAGGGCTTGCTCGACCTCAAAGAGAACCGCCCTCCCGAGGATCGGGTCGTGCTGGCAGCTGTCGCAACCCTAGTGGTCAACGATCAGTTTCACCCCTCCCTTACTCCCATCGTCCTGGAGTCGTTAAAGAGAGTTCTCGATGAGGGAGGTGTCCTGGAGCATCGAGGCGAGTTTCCGTCCCGAGACAACGTGGGATACGCGCTCACGAAGGAAGCGGAGCACTATTTTGAGTACGGCCCACCTTTTCTGCTTCGCTTTATGCCCTTTTGGGCGGCGTCATTGGTCGATCGACTCGTGATCCTCGTGATCCCGCTGCTTGTGATCCTCATCCCAATGGCGAAGTTGGCCGGTCCGGTTTATCGATGGCGGATTCGTTCGCGAATCTATTGCTGGTACAAGTTTTTGCGGGAAACCGATCAGAAAATCATCGGTGGTACCATCCAGGAGGATCTTGATACCGAGCGTATGCGGCTCAAGAAACTCGAAGACGAGCTCGCTTCCGTCGATGTGCCTTTGTCCTACTCCGACGAACTCTACCATCTTCGCCAACATGTCGAGTACGTGTCCCGGCGATTGAAAGCGATCGAGTCAGAACATCCTGGTTCGGAAAAGAATTAGGACATTTAGACCGGAGGCGAAACGAGAAAGCTAGGATTCGGGCTGAGTTGGGCGGGTGCTTGGATAAAATTTGCTTACAAGAAGTGTTAAGTAAATTTCTGTATTAGAGTATCGTAATATGTCTTGACTGGTTATGTTTGTAGAATAATTATACGTAACCTCGGATTCTTATTCGGGGTATCCTCTCTTGAATGTGATGTCGCTCTCTGGTGAGCGGCATTGGAACAGAAATAACCCAGACCCATTGTGAGCGAAAACAAAAGCACAGTCCCGATTAGCGGGCGCGTCAGCGTGGACGACTATCAGTTTTTGATGGAGTACCCGATTTCTGGGAAGGTGACTGCGAGTGAGAAGCTTCGCTATGTAGTGTCCTTCTTCCGCAGCTATCACGAAAGCCAAAAAAACTATGAAGAAAGCGTGGTAGAGCTGAACCGGCTGCTCGAGCCGTCGCGCAAAGCCTTAAAAAAGGCGGAGCTCGATACGAGTTCCTCATCGGAATTTATAGACCGGATTCTCCAGGTCCTACCTGAGATGTTGGCGTTGTCGATTACCCTTAACCTTCCCAAAAAAGCCGATAAACAGCTGCCCGCTTTGTTGGCCTTTGAGGACCGGCAGCTGAAGTCCGTAATGGGGCTCATCGAAAGTGTGCTGCGCATGGGGCTCACAAGCCAGTCTCCCACTTACAACCCGACCGTGCTTCGCGATAAGATGGATACCATCCGCGAGCTCGTTGAATTAAGTCAGAAACCCTAAACCTTATTCACCCAAAACAAAAAATGAGAGATAGCATTGCTAGCCGTATTGGCAGAATAATTACAGGAACCGCTAACTCGATCGTCTCAAAAATCGAAGGCTTAGCGCCGGAGGTCGTCTTGGAACAGGCGATCACCGAAGTGGATGGTGTGCTCGACGAAGTACGAGCAGAGCTCGGAAACATCACTGCACAAAAGCACCACGTATCCAAGACTATGGCACGACTCAACCAAGAGCATGCCGAGCTAGAGGAGCAGGTGGTAACGGCTTACACGCAGGGACGTAAGGATCTCGTAGAGTCAGCCCTTGCTCGCCAGACGGATATCGAAGACCAGCTTCCTGCTCTAGAGGCGCAGCTAGGTCGCTTGTCCACTCAGGAAAAGGACCATAACCAAGCTCTTACCGGACTCATCGCCAAACGCAACGAGATGGAGGATGAGCTACAGGAGTTCATCGATAGCAGAAAGCAACAAGCCATCAGCTCCGATGGCGAAACGGTTCCAGCTGGAACGGACTCGGCCCTCTGGAAAGCCCAGCAAGCGGAGAACGCGTTTTCGCGAGTGATCCATCGGACGACCGGCATCAATCGCAGCACGCTGACTTCCAATAGCAAGGAAAGCGCGAAGTTGGTCGAGCTGGCGAACCTAAGCCGTAACGCAAAAATCGAAGCGAAGATGAAGGCGCTGGAAGAACGCGTCGCCTCTGAAGACAAATCATGATCGAAAACGCCCTAGCACCCGAGAACTTCCTCTTCCTCATCGCGCTAGGATTGTTTCTCCTCATCTTCCTTGTACAGGCGGTTAGCGTGTTGTTCGGGATGGAGCCTTTTGGTTTCCTCGACAGCTTGCTGCCTGATATCGATATCGAGGTCGATACAGATTTGAACCTTGGGGATGTGTCGCCTGGTTTTATGGAGAGCGTCATGTCGATGCTCAAACTGGGCCGTGTTCCATTTGTATTCACCTTTATCTTATTCCTTTTCTTTTTCTCGCAAATTGGCCTCTACAGCCAAATGGCGATGATGGAATTTTCCGGACACCGCCTTCACTGGTTTTTGGCTTCTGGAGCATCGTTTGTAGTTTCGCTACCACTACTTCGATTTGGAAATGGAATATTGGAGAAAGTCCTTCCCAAGGACGAAACTGCTGCGATCTCAACCGAAACGTTTATAGGTCGCATGGCGATGATCACGATTGGCAAAGCGACGCATGAGCGTGCTGCGGAAGCGAAGGTCGTTGGTCCAGACGGGAAGACACACTACATAAGCGTTGTCGCGGACAATGAAGGGAAGACCTTCGCCCAAGGCGACAACCTGCTCATCGTCGGCCGTAGAACGGAAGGCATTTTTACAGTAATCGAAAACAGGAATCCACTCTTAGAAGAAGAATAAAATTATGGATATATCTACCCTATTGATGCCAACGGTCTTGATCGTTGTTTTAATCCTCACCTTCCTTTTCATCCTTTCGCGTTTTTATCGTCGCGCGAGCAAGGAAGTCGCCTTCGTCCGGACCGGAATGGGAGGCGAAAAGGTGATCCTTGATGGTGGCGGTCTCAAATGGCCGGTGTTCCACGAAATCATCCTCGTCAACATGCGTACCTTGCGCCTTCAAGTGGACCGCAAGAATGAAGAAGGTCTTATCACCGCGGACCGTATGCGTGTGGATGTTACAGCTGAGTTTTACTTGCGTGTTAAACCGGAAAAGGAATCGATCGCAAAAGCGGCTCAAACCTTGGGTGAACGTACTCTGGAACCGGAACGTTTGAAGGAACTCCTGCAAGGTAAGTTCGTCGATGCGCTCCGCTCGGTCGCTGCGGGTCTATCCATGGAACAACTACACGAGCAACGTGCGGAGTTCATTCAATCTGTACAGGAGTCTCTAAGCGAAGACCTTCTCAAGAACGGTCTGGAACTAGAGTCTGTATCACTGACTGCTCTTGACCAAACCGGTAGGGAATACTTCAAGGAAGACAATGCCTTCGATGCTCAAGGTCTTGCGAAGTTGACCCTCATCACCGAGTCGAAGCGTGAGGAGCGAAACCGGATCGAGCAGGAAGCTCGTATCAAGATCGAGAATCAAAACCTCGATGCTGAGAAGCAAAGCTTCGAAATCAAGCGTGCGGAAGAATTCGCGCGTCTAGATCAGCAGCGCGAAGTTGAAATGGCGACCGCTCAGCAAGAAGCTCGTATCAAAACGGAAGACGCCATTCGTAAGCGTGAAGCGGAAGAGGCTCGAATTACTGCGGAACAAGCGGTGAAGGAAGCCGACATTTTTTCGCGACAAGCTGTAGAAGAAAAGGATATCGAGGCGAAACGCCGTATTGAAGAAGCGGATATTGCTCGTAGGCGTTCGGTCGATGTAAGCGGCCAGGAAGCAGCTATTGTTGTTGCGAAAAAGTCTGAGGAGAAGTCGCAGGCGGAAGCGGAAGCGGCCAAGGCGCGCGCTACTTTTGTTAAGGAAGAAGAGCAGGTTGTTACTGTTCGCCAGACAGCGGTTGCAAGTCGTGATAAAGAGATCGAGCTGATCAAGGCCCGTGAGGAAGCTGAGAAGCAAGCGATCGACGTGACGGTGGCAGCGGAAGCGGAAAAGCAGGCGGCTACCGATAAGGCGGAAGCGGTTCTCACGGAATCCCGTGCTGCGGCGGAAAAGATCCGCATCATTGCGGAAGCGGATGAGAAGCGACTCGAAGTTGAGGCCTTCGGTGAGAAGGCGATCAATGAAGCGAAGAACATCCTTAGTTCCGAACTCATCAGCTTCGAACTTCGCAAAATCCTCGCTCAGGTTGCTCCGGAAATTATGGAGGCTAGCGTTAAGCCAATGGAGAAAATTGATAGCATCAAGATCCTCCAAGCGAATGGTTTCGGTGGCTCTAATGGTGGTAGTTCAAATGGGACTACGCCCCACGGATCGAATGGTGGAAGTTTGCCGAACCAACTGGTTGACGCCGCTCTCGGTTACCGGATGAACCTTCCGCTAGTGGACAAGATGCTTGAGGAGCTAGGGCTCGACCCGAAATCGGCTGAAGGGCTGAGCGCTTTGATCAAGGAACGTGGCGAGGCGACGGTCGAAGAAACCACGGTTCAAGAGGAGGCGGAAAAGTCTCAGAACTAGCTTCCACAGAGTTAAAATAATTGCACGAAAGCGGAACCTGATTCGGGTTCCGCTTTTTTGTTTGTAGTTGATCGGGATCGATGCGGCATGTCACGAGCGACAGCTCTACAAATTGTTTTGCTGGTTATGGGGTGGGGGTGTCGAGGCGGAGTTGGATTCGTTTCTGATCGTTTTCCGAGACGGTGTCGGACGTTTGTGGCCCTGTGCTTGTGTTCGCTTCTATGGAGTAGCCTACTTCGCTCGTGAGTTCGAGTTCGGTCAGGTTGATGGCGTGGCTGGCTGATTGGCCGGGATCAAGCTGCCCTAGGTAGATTGATTGAGGGACGCCGTTGGGGAGGACAAACTCGACGGAGGCGGTTGGGATAGACTCTGTGCCGCGGTTTTGGGCAGTGATGTGTACCGTGTATTGACCGTGCTGGGTGGGAGTTGGATCGAGGTAGATATCGGCTAATGCGAGGTCGGTGTAGTTTGTATGAGAATCTAAACTACGCTGTAAGTCGATGTATCCCAGACCCGTTTGCGGGTCTGCACCTGGTAGCCCGGAGTCGTTAGCGTTTGCAAGGAGCAGAGCGGAGGCTTCGCTTGCGGGGATGTCGAGCTCCGAACTGAGGGCGGCGATGGCTCCGGAAACGTAGGGAGCGGAAGCGGATGTGCCGGTGAAGCTGATCCAGTCTTCGTCGTTCCAAGCTGCGTAAACTCCAACGCCTGGGGCGGCGACATCGACTGAATTACTTTGGTTCGAGAAGTAGCTGGGGTGCCCATTTGCGTCGATGGAGCCGACTGCGATCACTGAGTCGTACGCCGCTGGGTAAGGGAGGGCGTTGACTGATTCGTTGCCAGCGGATGCGACGAGCACCACACCATTCTCTGCTGCGTAGTCGATGGCGTTGCTAAGGGCTTGGTTGGTGCCGAAGCTGCCGAGGCTCATATTGAGGATGTCGGCCCCGGCATCGACGGCTTGTACGATTCCTTCTGCTAGCGAGAAGGTGTCGCCGATTCCTTCTGTATCCAAAACACGAATGCCGATCAAATCCGCCGCGGGCGCGATGCCGACCCCATTGTGTCCAGCGATGAGGGAGGCTACTGCGGTGCCGTGGGAAGCGTATGCGGAAGGGGATGCGTTTTCGCCGATATCGTAGCTTTCGATTGTAGACGCTTCTAGCGAGGTGTGTGGACGGATGCCTGTATCGAGAATGGCGATGGTGACGCCTTGGCCGGCGTCTTCGTTCTCGATGGGAACTCGCATGAAATCGAGGGCGGTGTTTTCGAAGGCGGGGCCGTTTTCGCCATCGGGCGCGAGAACAGGGAGGGGTGTGAGTAGAGTGTAGTTGAAGTCGATGTTTGCCCCAGCTCCTCGGAGGTCCTCAGGGTTTGAGGTACGGATGCGGATGGAACGGAGTGTGGCGTTGGCGGCGAGGATTTCGAAATCGCTTTGCCGGGAGTCTAGAAATCTATCGAAGGCTTCTTCGGAATCGAACACGAGAATCGCTTCGTTGGGAATGGCTGCTTCCGGCGGCCGGGAGTTCCTTTCTTCGGAGTTCGGCTCTAGGGTTGGAAGTCGATCGGTTTGTTGAGCCTTTTCAGCCTGCGGTTTTTCGGTGGTTGGGTCGCCGCTTTTGTTCGCCCCCGTTTGGGGTTCGACTCCGAGTTTGAAGTATAGAAGTCCGCCCGCGAATAAGGTAGCGGCTCCGAGCAGGATTGTGCGGAGTCTCGATTTCTTGGAAGGCTGGGTGTTTCCTGTCTTCAAAACTTGAGAATGCGTTTCTCTTTTAGTTGCTTCCAAAAAGTGAAATATCTTTAACTTTTGGTTGCTTCAAGAGAGGGCTATGCTAAGGAAGTGGAGTATGGATAATCCGTTTCAGTATTCGGGGGTTGTCGAAGATGCAGCTTATCTTCCTAGGGCGGAGATCGAGAAGCAGCTTCTGGAGTATGCTAAGAGTCGGCAGAATTTGTTGGTACAAGGGCCACGTCGCGTGGGCAAGACTTCGGTCGTAACGAATACGTTTGAGACGCTTCAGCGGAAGAAAAAATGTTATTTTCTGAAGGCGGACTTTTTCGGAGTGAGCAGTTTGAAGGGGGTTCGTGACATTTTGGCGAGGGCCTTGGAGCAGCTGCCCTTGACGGCGCAGCTCCGCAGGAAGCTGAGCGCTCAGGTTGGGAAGATAACCGGTATGTCCGCCTTCGGGTTCGGAGTGAACTGGCGAGGAACCCAGCGGGAACAGATGGTGGAGGACATTTTGGCGATGTTTGCTGAGATCAACCAGTCTCGGCCTTTGGTGGTGTTTTTCGACGAGTTCCAGTCGCTCTTGGACATGCCGATCGCGGATGAGGTTTTGGGGCGGTTGCGTAGCGAGATCCAACGCCAGCCGAACGTGTTCTACATCTTTGCGGGGAGCGATCGGTTGCGATTGCGAGAGATCTTTTTCGTGGAGAATGGGCCTTTCCTGAAGAGTGCGGCTTTGCTGGAGGTTGGCCTGATCGAGAGGGAGACTTTCATACCGTGGTTGGAGGATCGGTTCGCGGAGGGTAAGCGGAAGGTGGATACGGCAGTTTGGGCCCCGCTTTTTGACTTAGCGAACGATGTGCCAGGGGATGTGCAGCAGTTCTGCCACGCGCTTTGGGTGAAGAGCGATCGTGGGGGCAGGATCGACGCGCGACTTGCGGAGGACGCTCTCAACTACTTGGTAAACATGCAGGAGAGCGCGTTTCTCGATTTCTGGAATTTCCTTTCGGAAAATCAGAGAAAGCTTTTGAGAGGCGTGGCTACGATGCCGGAAGAAGGGCACACATCGAAAGGGTTTCTGGAGCGGGTTCAGTTGTCCTCGAGTTCGGCTTCCAGTAAGGCGATGGATGCGATGCTAACGCGGGGAGCGTTGTGGAAGGTTGGAAACCGTTTCGCTTTTTCCAACCCTGTGATGAAGTTGTGGATACTGAGAAGGGAAGTGTTTTGAGGGTGCGGGATAAGGCAACGACGGTGCGTTGCAGCATTTTCATGCAAGCTTGTATTGCAGTCGGATTGTCAGGGTCTCGCGTTGCTCGACGTAGGGTTCGTTGTACGAACGAAGGATTTGACGGACATATTGCCGAAGGCACCTATGTTTCGGTACGGCGTAGCCGACCTGATGAGTTTTGGTCAGTTTGATTAGGCTCTACGGCAACGACGGTACCGAGGCTCTGCCGACACTCGAGCGGAGCGAAGACACGTTGCCCTCCTAGCGGAAGAGGTCGCCGGTTTTGAAGCGCCAGGAGGAGATGCCGATGAGGGCGAGGGAGATGGCGGCGAGGACGGAGAGTTCTGGAATGAGAGCGAGGAGACCGCTTTCTTCCCAGAGGGCTGCGAGGTAGGATTCGACACCCCAGTAGACGAGTGTGAACTTGCTGAGCATTTGCATGAACTCGGGCATCAGGCTGACGGGGAACCAGGCTCCGCCCATTGCGCTCATGCTGATGATGAGTAGGGTGCCGAAACCTTGAGCCTGTTGTGGTGTTTTGGATACGGATGCGAGCAGCATGCCGAAAGCGGTGCAAGCCGCGGATGCGAAGACGCTCACGACGAAGAGATTTAGGAAGTTGGGGAAGACTTCGACATTGAAAAGGAAGGAGGAAGCGATGAATAGGGTGAGGGCTTGGAGCACTCCCATCAGGGTGTTGAAAATGTATTTGGACCAGAGGATGTGGGTGCGTTTGACGGGCATGGAAAGGAGGCGGAGGAAGAGGCCGTCGTTGCGTTCTTCGAAGAGGGAGGCCGCTGAACCGGTGGTAGCGAAGAGAAGGAACATGATGGCGTAACCGCCGACCATGCGGGTGAGGTAGGGGTTCTTGAGTTCCTTGCCGAAGACTTGGTCTTCTTTGACTTCGATTATGTCTTGGAGGAAGGCGGTTGCGTCGTTGTCTGCTTCGCTATCGGCCGAATCGGGAGAGAGCATGTTGGCGAGACCTTCAAAGCCCATGTTTGCTCGCACTTCCTCGTATTCAGCTTCTTCGTACGAAAGAGTGACGAGAGCTGCGAGGCCGTCGAGGAATTGGGTGTATTTCTCGTCGCCCATGACCTCGCGTTGGTAGTTGTCGAGTTGGCCGGAGAGGAGCTTGGGCAGCTTTGTGTAGACGGCCTTTTGCATGAGGCCGTTGACGATTTGGGATTCTATCTGGTTTTTGGGATTGGAGAGGAATTCCAGTCGGAGTCCGATGCCTTCTTTTTTAAGATAATCCTGGGGGATGATGAGGGCGAAGTTGTAGTGGTGGTCGACGATGCCTTGGCGGATGGATTCTCGGGTAAAGGGAATACGCGAATCGTCTGGTCCGGGGGCGTCGGTGATGAGATGGAGGCCTTCCTCGTTTTCTAGGGCTTGGATGAAGGTATCGGCGGCGGGGTCTCCGGACTCGTTGTAGGCGGCGAGCTTGATGTTGGAAGAGAGGCCGCCGTTGTCGCCCGCGCCGGAAAAGATGTTTCCGACGATGTAGATGACGAAGAAGGGGACGAGGAAGGTGAGCAGGATGGCTGTCTTGTCCTTGAGAAACAGGGTGATGTCTTTTTGCAGGAGATGGAGGATGGTGCTCATGGTGGGAGAGTGGTTCCGGGGGGATTAAGATGATGATTAGGAGGAGGATTAAGATGATGATTGGTTATTCGCGGAGGTCTTTGCCGGTGAGGTGGAGGAAGAGGTCCTCGAGGGAGGGGTGGGCGATTTGGAAGTGGGTGGCTTCGAGGTTCTGCTCTTCGGTCCATTTGAAGAAGCTGGAGAGCTTGAAGTCGGGAGCGGTTTGTAGCTGCAGGGAACTGCCGGTTTGTTGGACGTCGCCGAAGGTGCTGAGGGTGGCGGCTTGTTGGGTGTCGAGGGTGTTGGCCCGAGCGCGAATGAGGTTGGTGCGGGGCAGCTCTTGGAGGAGGGTGTCGAGGGAGCCGACGCGGAGGATTTTGCCGGCGTCGATGATGGCGATTTGGTCGCAGAGTCGTTCGGCCTCTTCCATGTAGTGGGTGGAGTAGACGATGGTCATGCCGGAGGCCTTGAGCTCGAGTAGGGTGTCGAAGATGGCGTTGCGGGACTGGGGGTCGACGCCGACGGTTGGTTCGTCGCAGAGCAGGATCTTGGGTTTGTGCATGAGCGCGGCGGCGATGTTGAGGCGTCGTTTCATGCCGCCGGAGAATTCTTTGACGGGGGATTTCCGGCGTTCGGTGAGCTGGGCGACTTCGAGGGCGTATTCGATTTGCTGGTGCAGTTCCTTGCCGCGGAGCCCGTAGAGTTTGCCGAAGAGCTTGAGGTTGGTTTCTGCGGAGAGCTCTTTGTAGAGAGCTATGTGTTGGGGGGAGAGGCCGATCTTTTTCTTTTGCTCGATGTTGTTGGGATCGAGCTTGCTGTTGTCGAGAGTGAGCGAGCCGGAGTCTTGAGTGAGAAATCCGGATACGATGCTCATGAAGGTGCTTTTTCCGGCTCCGTTGGGGCCGAGCAGGCCGAAGAAGGATCCGGCTTCGATGGAAAGGGAGAGCTTGTCGAGGGCTTGGGTGGAGCCGAAGGCTTTGGAGAGTTGGTCGGCTTGGAGTATCATGGGAATTGGTTTGGGGCTAGGCGTTGGGTGTCTCGTCGCTTGGTACTGGGTGTTGAGTTGTACCCGGGATGGTAGCATGGGTTGCAGGATTTTGGGGAGTGCCGTTCGGCATGTTTGGGGCTAGGCCGTTGGTCATGCGGGCACGAAAAAACGCGAACCGGATTGGTTCGCGTTTCGAGAAAGTGTTTGGTGAAGGTTTTAGGCTTCGGGTAGCTTCTGCTCGATGGCTTGGGCTCGGGTTTTCCAGAAGAAGGCTTGCTCGTCGATGGCTTCGATGAGTGAGCGGGCTGTGACGGCGTCTCCTTCTTCGCTGGCGAGGTAAGCCAAGCGGTACTGGGCTTCGGCTTGCGCGAAGGCGGCTGGGTTGTCGGCGATTGGCTGGAGGAGGCCTTTTGCTTCGTCCGTCTTGTCTTGAGCGATGAGGACGACGGCGAGAGCGACGGTGGCGGCTTCGTCGACAGGGGCTTCGGTGGCTTCGACCGCTTCGCGGTAGTAGCCTTCCGCTTTTGAGTAGTCGCCTGCTTCGAAGGCTTCGTCTCCGAGTTCCTTGAAAGCGAATCCGCTGAGGGCTTCTCCAGATTCGTCGGCGGCCCAAGCGGCCTTGGCGTCGCTATCGTTGGCGGCGGCGTAGCCGTCCTGAAGTTGTTTCTCAGCGCGAGCCTGCATGAACTTGAGGCCTTGGTAGCCGAGGAAGACGGCGAAGATGAAGGCGACGCTAGCGAGGATGGTGCTCTTGTACTTTTCCCAGAACATGATGGCGGAATCCTCGAGATCTTGGATTTCTACCTGGTCTGGGCCGACGATGTTGCGTTCGTCTTTCTTGGGGGCGTTTTTGCTAGAGTTTTGTTTGGCCATGTCTGGAGGGAAAAGGCGCTGTGCGTCTTTGCGCAGGGAGCGTCGGGTGAAATTTGGTAAAAGGCTGTCGAGTGAAAGCGTTTCGCGGTGGATTTCGAGATCAATTTTTGGAGTGGGGCGCGGCGGGGCGCTTTGGAAGGCGCTGAGGATGAGGGCTTGGCGGCGGTTTAGCAGTCTTTTAATAGGCGCTCACCTTGACGAAATCGCTTATAAAGAGGAGTTTTGGGGAGTTTGTTGTCTTTTCCCACCGCTTTTTTCCGAGCTGTTCGCAAATGAGTCAGAGTCCAACAGAGCGAGATCAGGATCTCGATGCTTCGAAGTCGCCAAATGGAAGCCTCGAGCAGTCGACGGTGGATGCGTTGATGCAGACGCTGGATGACCATGTGATCGTGGCGGTAACGGATCCGCGGGGTGTGATCACGTATGCGAACGACCAGTTTTGTCGGATCAGCGGTTATTCGCGGGAGGAGTTGCTGGGTAAGACGCACCAGGTGGTGAAGTCTGGCTATCATCCGGCTTCGTTTTGGGAAGCGCTTTGGGGCACGATCTCTTCGGGCAGGACTTGGAAGGGGCAGGTGTGCAACCGGGCGAAGGATGGCACGCTCTATTGGGTGCAGACGACGATTCATCCGATTCTCAAGGAGGATGGCAGCATCAAGCAATACGTGGCCTTCCGCACGGACATCACGGCTCAGAAGGAGGTGGAGAACAAGTTGCGGCATTCGCAGATGCATCTTCAGGAGGCGTCGCGTATCGCCAAGCTGGGAGCGTGGGAACTGGATTTGGTGGCGCAGAAGTTGAGTTGGTCTTGGACGACGAAGATTATCCACGAGGTGCCGCCGGACTTTGAGCCGGATCTTGCCTCGGCCTTGGAGTTTTATCCGGAAGGGGTGACGCGGGACCGTATCACGCATCTTGTGGAGCGGGCGATGGAGACGGGGGAGCCTTGGGACGAGGAGCTTCAGATCCAGACGCTATCGGGGAAGGTGAAATGGGTGCGAGCGATCGGGCAGGCTGAGATGCTGGATGCCCAATGCGTGAGGCTGTATGGGGTCTTTCAGGATATCGACGACGAGCGTCGCTTGCGCGAGGTGAGCGAGCAAAACGCCTCGTTGCTGCGCAGCATGGTGGATGCGGCGACGGAGTTTGGCGTGATCGCGACGGATAAGGAGGGGACGATCACCGTCTTTAATGTCGGAGCGGAGAAGCTTTTGGGCTACCGGGCGGAGGAGGTGGTAGGCCAGGCGACGCCTGAGCTGATCCACTTGAAGAGCGAGATCGATCGTCGTTCTGCGGAGTTGACGGCGGAGTTTGGCGAACAGGTGGGAGGTTTTGACGCGTTCGTGAAGGTCTCGATTTTGCAGGGGAGCGAACAGCGGGAGTGGACTTACGTGCGAAAGGACGGGAGCCATGTGCCGGTGACTTTGGTGGTGACGCCGATGCGGGGGGCTTCGGGTGAGCACACGGGGTACCTGGGAATTTCGCGGGATATGTCGGCCCAAAAGAAGGCGGAGGGCGAGTTGAAGGAGAGTGAGAGCCGCTTCCGTCGTTCCTTCGAGTATTCGGGGATCGGGATGGCGATCATGACGACCGATGGCGATTGGGTGGATGTAAACCAGGCTTTGCTCGAGATGCTGGGGTATTCGAGGGAGGCGCTGCTGAAGCTGCAGTTCCAGGATATCACGCATCCGGACGATTTGGAATTGTCGGTTCGGATGCTGGACGAAGCGTTGAGCGGGGAGCGTCATCACTACACGATCGAGAAGCGTTATTTCGACGCCCGGGGCGAAGTGATTTGGGTGCGGCTGAACGTTTCCCTGGTGAGGGATTTGGAGGGGAAGCCGGTCAATTTTATCTCGCAGATCGAGAACATTTCCGAGGCGAAGGCGTACTCGCGCGACATCAAGGCGGCGACGGATCGACTGGCTCTGGCGGTACAGGCTGCTGGGGTTGGGATCTGGGATTTGGACCTGGAGAGCGGCAAGCTGATTTGGGACGAGCAGATGTTCGCTTTGTACGGCTGC
The DNA here is from genome assembly GCF_016595505.1 of Pelagicoccus mobilis. Lineage (GTDB taxonomy): Bacteria > Verrucomicrobiota > Verrucomicrobiia > Opitutales > Opitutaceae > Pelagicoccus > Pelagicoccus mobilis. Next base: position 17,392 of record NZ_JAENIL010000083.1, read on the forward strand.
GACGCCGATTCGTTCGAGGGCGGTTATGGCGACTGGAAGCGGGGGGTACATCCGGAGGATTTTGAAAAGACGGTGGAAGCGGTGGATGCTGCGATCGCCGGTACCCGCGAATTCGATACGGAGTTTCGTATTGTGCGGAAGGATACGGGCGAGGTTCGGCACTTGCGCGCGTTGGCCTTGGTGGAACGCGACGAGGCGGGCGATGCGGTACGCATGGTGGGCACGAACTGGGACGTGACTGCTCCGGTGAAGCAGAAGCAGGCCTTGTTTTCGATGGCGAGGGACGCGGAGGAGGCGAACCGGGCCAAGAGCCAGTTTTTGGCGAATATGAGTCACGAGATCCGTACGCCGATCAATGGGGTGATCGGGATGACGGCGTTGCTGCTGGATTCGTCGGGATTGAATTCGGAGCAGCGCAAGCAGGCGGGCGTGATCAAGTCTAGCGGAGAGGCTCTGTTGGCGTTGATCAACGACATCTTGGATTTCTCCAAGGTGGAGGCTGGCAAGCTGGAGCTGGAGATTTTGGGGTTTGGCCTGCGGGAGACTTTGGACGACTTGAATACGTTGCTTGCTCAGCGAGCGAACGAGAAGCAGCTCGACCTGATTTGCTCGGCGGAGGCGGAGGTGCCGGACTATTTGCGGGGCGATCCGGGTCGCCTACGGCAGATCTTGCTGAATTTGGCGGGCAACGCGATCAAGTTCACCGAATCGGGAGAGGTGAAGGTGCGGGTTTCGCTCGAGTCGAAAGACGAGAAGGAGGCGACGTTGCGGTTTTCGGTGACGGATACGGGAATCGGCATCAGCAGCGACAAGCGTCGGAACTTGTTCACGGAATTCACCCAAGCGGATTCGAGCACGACACGGCTTTACGGCGGGACGGGGCTTGGGCTCGCGATCAGCAAGCAGCTCGTTGCTTTGATGGATGGCGAGATTGGGGTGAACAGCGAGCTGGGCGAGGGCTCGGAGTTTTGGTTTACCGCTAGGTTTCCTTACGAGGAGATGGAGGCGACGGAAGAGGGGTTGCACCAGCTCGAGGGCAAGTCGGCCTTGGTGGTTGTGCACAAGCAGAGCCTTCGTACCGAGTTGTTGGACAGGTTTGAGGAATGGGGGATCAGGGCGGAGAGTTGTTCGCTGGCGAGCGCGGGGATGACGCGTTTGCGGGAGCTGGCCACGGCGGGGAGAGGCGTGGACTTTCTGGTGTTTGATCCGGACGAGAGCGATTTGAGCGTTTCGCGTTTTGTGGACGAACTGAAGGACGCAGAGATTTTCGAGGAGGTGAAGGGGATCGTGCTCTCGAGGGAGGGCGGCTCGATTGAGCCTTGCGGTTTGAAGGAGCTGACTTGTCCGTTTCGCAGGTCGGAGTTGTACAACCTCTTGATTGAGGAGTCGAAGGTCGAACCGGGACCTGAGGGTGAGTCGGATTTCAAGGATATCGCGGCGGAGCATTTTGCGGGGAGAGCGGCGCGTGTTTTGGTGGCTGAAGATAACATCGTGAACCAGATGGTGGTGCGAGGAGTTCTCGGCAAATTCGGGTTGCATGCGGATACGGTGGCGAACGGGTTGGAGGCGCTGGAGGCCTTGGGCCGGATCGCTTACGACTTGGTGCTGATGGATATCCAGATGCCGGAAATGGACGGGATGGAGGCGAGCCGCCGCATCCGGGCTGGAGAGTCCGGCGAGTCGGTGAAGGACGTGCCTATCGTCGCCTTGACGGCTCATGCTCGCCCGGAGGACAAGGAGGAGTGTTTGGCGGCGGGAATGACGGATTATATTTCGAAGCCGGTTGCGCCCAAGGTTCTATTTCGTTTGCTGGATCGCATGTTGCCAAAATCCTCAGGAACCGAAGACGAAGAAGGGTCGGGCTCCGATACTCGCGAAGAGACGGAGGTATTCGACCGGGCGATGTTTATCTCGGGGATGATGGATGACGAAAACCTAGCTCGCGAAATCGCTGAGCTGTCGCTGGTCGACCTTCAGAAACATTGCGAGGGCTTGGAGGAGATCTTTGCCTCTGGAAAGAAGGAGGATTTGTTGCGGGCGACTCATTCGATCAAGGGCGTTTCGGCCCATGCTTGCTGCAACCGTCTCAAGGAGGCGGCGGAGCGCTTGGAGCATGCCCTCAGGTCTGGGAACGAGGAGGAGGTGAGAGGTGGATTCGCTGATTTCTCGGCCCTCCTCGAGCAAGGAATGTCCGCTTTGCGGGGCTTTTTGAAAAGCTAGCCGGTTTTTCCCGCAGGGATAGCGATGGGTTAATCGAATACGACGGTTTTGTTTTCGTAGACGAGGATTCGGTTTTCGAGGTGCCAGCGAACGGCTTGGGCGAGGGTGAGCTTTTCGAGATCGCGCCCTTTGCGCACGAGGTCTTCCACGGAGTTGCGGTGCGTGATGCGGGCTACGTCTTGGTGGATGATGGGGCCTTGGTCGAGATCTGGCGTGGCGTAATGGGCGGTGGCGCCGATGAGTTTTACGCCTTTGGAATGGGCTTGATGATAGGGACGGGCTCCAGCGAAGGCGGGCAGGAAGCTGTGGTGGATGTTGATGACTGGTTTGCCGAAGGTATCCAGGAAAATGGATGAAAGGATCTGCATGTAGCGGGCCATGATGACGAGATCGATGCCTTCCTTTTTGAGCAGGGCGAGCTGCTCGGCTTCCGCGTCCGGCTTGTTGGCTTTCGAGACGGGGATGTGATGGTAGGCGATGCCGTAGCTTTGGGCGACTTCAGCTAGGTCCTTGTGGTTGGAGATGATGAGGGCGATCTCGCAGGGGTATTCGCCCGCTTTCCAGCGGAGGATCAGGTCGTGGAAGCAGTGGTCGAACTTCGATACGAAGATGGCCACCTTGGGCTTGTCGCCCGAGATGGCGACTTTGGTCTTCATGCCGATGGAGTCCCCGAACGACTGGAAGTCTTGGGCGACTTGTTCGGCTTCGTTTTCGTTTCCGACCGACCATTCTACGCGTTGGAAGAAAACGCCTGCTTCCGCGTCGCGGTGCTGGTCCGCGTGGATGATGTTGCCTCCGTTGTCGAAGATCCAAGAGGAGACCTTTGAAACGAGGCCTTTTTGGTCGGGACCCGAGAGGAGGGCTACGAGGCGTTTGGGTTCGGAAGTCATGGTATCGGGTATTCAGAAGGGACAGCCCAGCGGGAGGCAATGCAGGATGTCGGCTTTGGGGGAAAGAATTTACGAATGCTCCTCTGGATCCTCAATCCTCATGAAAATGTTGCATGGATTGACATGACTTTGGAAAGTTTTCTCTATCCTCGCCCTCCTATGACCTCAACCTTCGCCCTTCATCCCGATTTTGACGCTCCGCAATGGAGAGGTTTGATGGAGGAAATATCGGCGAAGATAGCGGCCTTGCCTGATTCCGCTCGGGTTTTGGGAGGGAGAAACGAGCTGTATCGCTTCGAGTTTCAAGGGAGGGAAGTGGTGGCGAAACGCTTTGTGAACCGGGGGCTTTGGAAGTGTTTAGTTCAAGGACATAGTTAACACATGTTAAAGGACATGGTTAACACATTCTAGGCGGGTTCTTGCTCCCCCTGGCCGGCTAGCCGGCCAG